>CAJNDG010000001.1:694312-1041469 GCA_905221465.1 bacterium
ATACGGTCCATCATATCTTGGTGCATGAGGGCATTAACCGCGACAATCAATTCCTTGCCTGCTTCATGAACCAACTTAGCGATGGTGAGTAAGTCTTCATAACTAAAAGTCGTTGGCAGACGAAGGCCAAAATCTTTCTCACCGACATAGATACGGTCTACGCCAGCTTCGAGTAGTTGTTCAACTTGTTCAATACTTTCAGCAGTTGCTGTAATGATAATCTTTTCCATAAGAAAAATTATACCACATTTCTCAAAAATCATCTATGGGTACTGATAGTTTCACAAAAAGTTAAACTTATTTCTATCTTTTCCAATCAAAAAAGTGAACAGTAACTTGTACTATTCACTCTATTTTATGCATGTGTTTCTTCAACTATGTGGCCATCATTCATGACATAAATACGGTCAACCTTATCAAGAAGGCGTGTATCATGTGTAATCATGACAACTCCTCTACCTTGTTCATGGGCAATGGCAGCCAGCATCTCCGTTACTTGGTAAGCACGCTCGGTGTCTAGACTGGCTGTCGGCTCATCCGCAAGAACGATACTCGGATTGTTATAGAGCGCTCTAGCAATCGCGGCACGTTGACGTTCACCACCTGATAGAGCCTTGGGATAATGATTTTGAACTTTTTCCAAATCCAACAAGTCAAACAGCTCTTTTCGGTCACTTTTACTATTTTTTCCCTTATCTAGTCTGTCAATCAAATCCAGCTGTTCCTTGACTGTTAGAAAAGGAATTAAGTTTGAAGCCTGGAGAATGAAACCAAACTCTCTAAAACGGAGATCTGTTTTTTCCTTCTCCGTCAAACTGCCTGTTTCCTTCCCCTTGACTAGAATCTTTCCACTCGATGCTTCCTGAAGTTGTCCTAGAGTTGTTAGAAAGGTCGTCTTTCCAGAACCTGAAGGCCCAACGATAGCTACGAACTCTCCCGCATTTAGCTGAAAATTCGTCTCATGCAGGGCTACGACTTTCATCTTTCCTTCCCCGTAGGTTTTTGTCACTTGAATCATTTCAATCAATGCTGTCATACTATTCTCCTTATCATTCTGCAATCGCAGTAATCGGGTCCACCTTTAGCAAGCGTGGAAGTGAAATGACGCCACCTAGAAGAGCCATCAAGGAAATTACCAAACTTAGGACAGAGTAGGCTATCCAACTTGGATAGAAAAAGAAGGTAGCTGGTAAGACTAAAATCACTCCTCCGATTGCCAGCAAGGCTAAAGCAATCCCCATACCAGCTAGGAGGAAGATTTGACAGAACAGAGACCATATAATGGTTTTGATCTGTATCCCTTGAGCCCGCATTATTCCATAAAGTCCTAGTTTTTGGATGGTAATGATATAAACAAAAATCCCCACAATCAAGCCAGTGATGACAATCATAGCGAGAATCATCCCTGAAAATACATTCACCTGAGGTGTGTAACCAGGAATTTTCGATATCATTTTTGGAATGGAAATCTGTTTCAGTCCATCGCCAGACACTTCTATGTCATTTTTCAATACCAAGGCAGAGATGGAACGATTGGCTTTCAAGGTTCCTTGTAAGGTCCAATAAGTTGTCAGACTCGTAAAGACAACAGGCTCGGTGAAAAACTTATTTCCTTGAGTCAGGCCTACGATCTTGTAACTTGTCTCACTTCCATTGAGCTGAATGGCATCACCTAGCTTCATCCCATAGTTCTCAAAAGACTGATCCACGACAACCTCATCATCCCCTTCTGGGTACCTTCCCTCCGTCAAACTAGGAGAGATAAAAGAGTCCCAGTTTTGAGCAAAGATGGAAACATTGACCTTTTCACTACCATCGACTAGATTGGTCACAGCAAACATATAGCCCAATGGAGCAGCCTCTTCAGAACTCTTTTCCTTGTAGTCCTTTTCAGGAATAAAGGATGCCGTCAAATTATCATTTGCGTAGTCAGATAAAACGACACCCGTCGCTTGCCAATTATCAATAGCTGCTCGGTTGTTTCGCACAAGACCAAGAGCTAGACTGGTCATAAAAAAGACCATAAAAGCGATAAGAAAAATGGTAGTTAGAATCAAACTATATCGAAGTTTATTTCGTAATATCTCTTTGATAGCAAGGTACATGCTTATCTCCTTTTACTTTCCCAAGAGGTAGCAAGAAGGCCACCCAGTCCAATAGACAGAATCTCTGTCCTTCCATCCATTCAAAACAACTCCTACCAATACTCTTCAAAAGTATCCAGGTAGCAACTTAACAAATCATCTTAGGAAAAAGCCTCAGCTTGCTATCAATTTATATAAGTTATCCTTACCTTTCTCAGTATATTTATAATAGAGAAGGTCAGGTCATCTGTTTTAAGTGTAACATCCATGCTACCATTTTCCCTTGTAGGTGTCAAGAGAGAGACTTAGAAGTTGATAAGAGACTTTAGTAGTTTTGTAACAATTCTGTAATAATTCTTTGCATAAAAAATGATAAAATAGTTATGTACTGTTAAGGAGAGAATCATGTCCGCAAGAAAACTAGAAGCTTATGAGTTTGAACAAGCTCCCGAATCGAAACAAACTCCGCTTTATCAAGATTATACACCTGAAGCCCCAGTCGGCCCTAACCTAAAAGAGATTTTATTTTTTGTAAATATCGCTTGTTTCTGTATTTTTATGGCACTGTTTAGTTTTATCTTTTTAGCTATAAAATTTAATACAGCTTTATCCTTTGTCGCTGCAATGGGTCTTAGTTTTGCCCTTTTACAACTTCAACGAAAGATCATTAAACGAAAATTTTTAAAATAAAGGTTGGTACTACTACCAACCTCTTTTCTAGTTATCAAAAAAGACAGTTATCTAACTGTCTTTTTTATTTATTCTTACGTTTTGAAGGAGATTGAATAGCGATTTTAACTTCAAATATTGTTCCTCTAGGTTTGTTATCTTTTACGCTAATCGTTCCTCGCAAGGCATCTACGATTTGCTTGGCCAAGGATAGTCCAAGACCAAAGCCACCTTTCTGACGGGTTCTCGCCTTGTCCACACGGTAAAAGCGGTCAAAGATTTTCTTCTTATCGGCAGCTGAGATTCCAATCCCATTATCCGTTACTGTAAGATAGAGGTGACGATCTGTAGCATGGACTACAAACTCAATTTTCCCATCTTCTTCGGTATACTTGATGGCATTATCAAACAAGATGGTCATGAGTTGTTTTAGGAGCAACTGATCAGTCATGAAGGGACGATAAATCCGATTTTCATACTCAAAAATACGATCATTTTCAGAAGCAATCAACTCATAGTTAGCAAAGGTCGTCTTAAAGAACTGTGGTGATACTTCTGCTATTTCTGGTTTGATTCCATCATCTCGTCGTGCGAGGTTGAGAAGATTGGTCGTGAGGAAGCGCATGTTGCGAACTTCTTCAAGACTCGAAGCGATACTTTCGCTGGATTCCATAATCGTTGCCTCTGGTTTTCGAAAGAGATTTTCTAAACGATTTTGTAAAACGGCCAAAGGCGTTCTCAGTTCGTGACTGGCATTTTCGACAAAGGACTTCTGCTTTTGCATACTTTCCAGCAAGGGTTTGACACTGACACGTGCCAAATAAACACTGGCAATTAAAGACAGGAGCCAGAAACTAGCCATGACTACAACAATTAAATGCTCGTGGTTTTGGCTGATTTGCTCAAGCTGGCTGGTATTGATTAAAACCGCCGCATATTTGACATTGCTTGAAACAGTGGACGAATTTGTTTCCATCAAGATCATCCGGTAGGTTTCTTCCTGACCGTAGCTATTGACAACTTGGATTTGGCGAATATGATTCAACTCCTTTTTGTCCAGCTTGATCTTATCCAAACCTAAAAAACGGTTCCCTAGTAAGAGTTGGTTAAAATCCTTGTCAAAGAGCAAGACTTCCGTATTGGAGCTGACATTGGGTTTGATTTCAGCCTTGTTGGCATCCGCTGTTGCGGGTTGAATATCCTTGACCTCTTCAGTCGCCCGATTCAAGGCTAACTGGATAACCGCTTGGGGACTGCTACTAAGGGCTTGGAGTTTTTCATCTACAGAAGTATAGAGACTCGAGTGCATGACCTGGAGGATAATCAAGGTCATAGCAGAGAAGATCAGGGTGAACACTCCAAAGTTTCGAATGAAATAGCTGAAATCATCCGCATACCATGTTTTTTTTAGTTTATTGAACATCTTTTAAAATATACCCGACACTACGCAAGGTTTGAAGATTTTCAGCAAAGGCTGTTTCCTTCAATTTCTTACGAACTTTTGAGACATAGACTTCTACAACGGAAATCGTCGTATCGCTATCAAATCCCCATAGACGGTCAAAAATTTGCGTCTTAGGAAGAATAACATTTTGATTTTGAAGGAAATAAACCAATAACTCAAACTCTTTTCCCAGTAGTTCCACAGGAGTATCTTCCACCTTCACTTCATTCGTTGAAAGGTTAACGACAATATCTCCATAGGTCAAGGTGTTTTCGTTAAACTTACCTGAACGTTTGAGAAGGGCTTGGATCCGCATTTTGAGTTCTTCAAGGTAGAAAGGTTTGGTGAGGTAGTCATCCGCTCCAAGCTCAAAACCGTGTCCCTTGTCATCCAAACTCTCTTTGGCAGTCATGATAAGGACTGGTGTCGTGATTCCTTTTTCGCGCAATTCTTTCAAGACTTGGAATCCGTTTTTTTCAGGCAACATCAGGTCAAGCAAAATCAAGTCATATACGCCACTTTCTGCTTCGTAGAGACCCTCTTCTCCATCAAAAACCTGCATGACATCTGCAAAATCATCTAAAAAGTCAAATACTGAGTTTGACAGACCTAGGTCATCTTCTACTAATAAGATTTTTATCATCAGAAACTCCTCCTTGTTATGATTATTATACCAAAATTGCCTTAAAAAAAACTCAACTCTCTCTCGTTTTCAGATAGAAAGTTGAGTTTTTGTTTACATAAACGAATTAAGCTTTAGCATATTGGGCTACAACAGTTTCTACTGCTGCTTTCTCACGCTTAATCAAGTCAACACGCGCTGCAATTTCCTTGATTCCCATACGAATGTTACGGCTAAGAGCGAGGTCAGAGAGTTGGGGCTCAAAGAATTCCTTGTATTCCGCCAAGCGTTGCTCTGTCTTAAACACATGAGCAGGAAGGATAACAAAGCTATCAAAGCTCATGTCTCCACCAAGAGCCGCCTTAATCCAATCCCAGTTTTCACGCGCCCATACCCAAACAGTTTCCTGAGTTGTTTGATGAGCAAGGAACTGGTAATACCAAGCAGACAAGTCTTGTGGTTTCACCACAAATTTATCCTTCCATGAACGAATCAAGGTTTGGATATTGTCAGCATCTGTACTGTAGGCAAGAGCCGCTGACAGCTGACGTTTGAAGACCGCATCCGTCGTATGAGTGTAGAGGTCTAGATAAGTTGCGACCAAGTCTTTGGTCTCATGGTGTTTCATCTCATTGATGAGAACTTGAGCACGGATGGCTGCTGGAAGTCCTGCAAGGTTCTCCTTGTGAGCTGCAAAGATTTGGCTAGCGACTTGACTAGCTTCTGCATCATTTGAGCGAATCATCATAGAAACGGCCAACTGACGAACCAATTCATCCTCATCTGATTCTCCATCTTTGGCTTCAAAACCAAGACGGTCATAGTTGTGACGAGCCAATTTAGCGACCAGACTGTTAAAAGCTTTCTCAGTTTCTGTTCCTTCATCAATAAAGCGCTCAAGGGCAGAAATCACTTGAGAAACAGCTGAAACAACAAGGTAAGACTCTTCCTTAGCAAGTTTATCAAGGACTGGGAGCAAGTCTGCATAAGAAATGTGACCCGCTTCAGCAAGCAGACGACGTTCTTGAACGATTTGCAGTTTACTTGTGTTATCAAGTGACTCTAGCTCAGCAAGAACTGCATCTAACAAGTCTCCTTGATAGTCTGTAATGTAGTGGGCTGTATTTTCAGTGTTGAGACGAAGTGCTGTTTTGTTTTCAGCAAGAAGAGCTGCGTAGCCAGGAATTTCGATACTTTCAGTTTCAAGCGTATCTGGCAAGCCTTTCCAGTTGCTGTTGAGAGGCACAACCCAGAGACGGTTCTTGTCTTCGTGCTCACCGATGAAGAATTGTTTTTGTGAAATCTTCAAGACATCATTTTCAACTTTGACAGTAAGTACTGGGTAACCAGGTTGTTCCAACCAAGAATCCATGAAGGCTGCAACATCACGGACTGAAGCTTGACCAAGAGCATCCCAAAGGTCACGACCGATGGTGTTGCTGTACTGGTGTTTTTCAAAGTAGGCATGCAAGCCTTTAGCGAAATCAGCATCGCCGAGCCAACGACGAAGCATGTGCATGAGACGGCTTCCTTTGGCATAGACGATAGCGCCATCAAAGAGGGTATTGATTTCGTCTGGGTGTTTGACTTCGACATGGACAGACTGAACACCATCCGTCGCATCACGTTCAAGAGCGAGAGGTACTCCACCTGTTTGGAAATCTTCAAAGATATTCCAACTTGGCTCGATGGCATCCACACAGACGTATTCCATCATGTTAGCGAAGCTTTCATTGAGCCAGAGGTCATCCCACCATTTCATAGTTACGAGGTTACCGAACCATTGGTGAGCAAGTTCGTGGGCAATAACGAGGGCTACTTGTTGTCGGCTGGCAAAGGTTGAGTTCTCATCAACAACCAAGTAAACTTCACGATAAGTTACAAGACCCCAGTTTTCCATAGCACCAGCTGAGAAGTCAGGAAGGGCGATGTGGAGTGATTGAGGGATTGGATACTTAACTCCGTAGTAATCTTCGTAAAACTCAATCGAGCGAACGGCGATGTCCAGTGAGAAATCAAGGTTAGATAGGGGATGAGCTTTGGTTGAGTAGACACCGACGAGGGTACCATTTTTAGTTTTAGCGGTCACCCCTTGCAAATCACCAGCTACAAAAGCCAACAAGTAAGATGACATACGAGGTGTTGTCTCAAACTTCCAGATGCCTGTTTCCTTACGGTTTTCTACATCAATTTCTGGCATGTTTGACAAGGCAACTTCACCTTCTGCTTGGTCAAAACGAAGAGCGAGGTCAAAAGTTGCTTTGGCTTCAGGCTCGTCCACACATGGGAAGGCTTCACGCGCAAAATGGCTTTCAAACTGAGTAGACAAGACTTCCTTCTTGACACCATCAACTGTGTAGTAAGAAGGGTAAATCCCTGTCATGTTGTCTGTAATTTTTCCTGAAAAAGCAATGACCAATTCAACTTGACCAGCCTCAGCTAATTCGATATGAAGGGCTTCATTGTCCTGGTCAACTGTAAATGGACGAGCTTGACCCGTAACTTCTACAGAAGTGATTTCCAAGTCTTTTTGGTGAAGGGAAATACGGTCACTCTGTGCTTGACCAGTGATGGTCACCTTCCCAGAAAAAGTCTTGGTCTCACGACTCAAGTCTAAAAATAAATCATAGTGTTCAGGAACAAATTGGGTAATAAAATGTTCAACTGCTTGCATAGTTTTCTCCTATTCTAAGTTTAAGAGTTTTACTCTTCTTCAAACAAACTTATTATATCATGTTTTGCTTTAGAAAAAAGGATTGGACGGTAATTTCCAAAACTTTCTTCCTTCTGCAGTCTACAGTGGGTAGACTTTGCGAAATTCTTCCAAAACGACCTTGCTGTCAGGTGTAAAAGTCAAGCACGCTTCCTCCAGCCAGTCCGTGAAGAATTCCTCATGAACCTGACGCCAATAGGCTAAAGATTTATCCCCCTCCCCTTCCTTGTAGGCATGGTCAGCAGAAACTTGATGAAAAGGCTGAACGGAAACCTTGGTAATTTCGACAATGCAGACAGCCTGATCTTGACTGTCTAAAATAACATCGAAGGTCCCTTCTTGCGGAAGAGGTTCATCCTCTATTGCGTAGAGGTCGTAAGCTGAGGCAGTTGCTGTTTTTTCGCCTGTAAAGACCAGATCCGCTAAAAGGTCTGGGTCCACTCCAAAGGCCCAGGCGTCTATCTCATCTCCGATAGAGGGGTTGATTTGCTTGTAGGCATTCCACATTTCTTGCGGTGTCATAGGTTGCTCCTTTGTAATTTTTTACTTACTTCTTTTACACGTTTGAGGTGGTCTGGATGATCAATCTCTAAATCAAAAATCTCTGGAATAGAACTGTAGTGGATAATACACTTGATACCCATCTGATTCATTTTTTGTATGAAAGAAGCATTCAGATAGCCTGCTACAGCAAAGTCAATCTTTTTCATACTTGCTTTATCCTGCATCTGTCTTAGCATATCTAACATAATTGGACTTCCCATATCATGCCATTGACTGTTTCTCACAGTCGCAAAAACAAAAGAAGTCAAATCATTCATTCCAACTACAATCTTTGAAATACCAGTTTCCAGTATCCTGTCCAAGGCAAAATAAGCTGACGGTAATTCAATCATTGTGCCGACTTTTCCAGTAAAACCATGCTCACGCAATACTCTAATAGCTTGTTTTAACTGCTCAGCATCATTGATAAAAGGAAAAATAACAGACAGATTGGGATTTGTTTGATAAACTTCTGTAACGACATGTGCTTCAGCCTGAAATTCATCAGGACACGCCAATAAACGCCTAGTCCCTCTATATCCAAATAATGGGTGGCGTTCGTCAAAATACTCTTTAGTCCCGTCTAGACTATTTGCTTCTGCATTTGTTAACTCTGAAAAGCGATACCAGACTTCTTCATCTGAGTATAAATGGCAAATAGTGTCTAGATAATCTTTTACAAATTGCTGACAACTTGGTAACAGGATGTTTTGATTGAGCTCTCTCAACAAGTATTCCCCACGAATCATACCGACGTGGTGCAATAACTGAGGATACACTTTTTCAACAATTTGTTCTCCACTAAGGACAAGTTGGTTTCTCATCATTCACCTTCCAATTCATATACAAGGTCTTGTCCAGCTCTGAAAATCCTAATAATTCAGACTTGACCTTCAAGACTAATGGTGATGCATTTACTTCTGTGATTTTCTGAATATCCATCCAAATATATCCGAGTGAATCATTCGCACCATCAGAGACAGCTTCCGAAATCGTAACCTGAGGTGCACTCTCATTCATTTCAACATCATACAATGCCATGATATGATGAACCATAAAATTTGTTAACTCTTCCCTGACGAAAACATCGTAGATTCGAGGATTGGAGTAGCTTCTAACAGTAAATCCTGTTTCTTCCATAACTTCTCTAATCAGCGTTTCTGTCAATCCTTCACCAAGTTGCTGACTACCACCGGGTAAATCATAACGATGTTGATAAGGGCCCCTCGTTTTTTCAATGCAGAGTAACTTCCCATTTTCAAAGCAAACAGCATAGACTCCAAAGTGTTTTTTGATTTCCATCCAACTCCTCCTACTTCAAAGACCAGCCACCATCAATGGTCAGGATTTGTCCTTGCATGGCGCTCGCTTTTCCACTTGCTAAGAAAAGGCTAATCTCTGCTACTTCCTCTGGCTCAATCCAGCGCTTGATTGGCGTTTCACTAGCCACCCAGTCAGCTAAGCCACCTGGTTCAAAGTCCGCAGCGGTCATAGCTGTCTTGACTGCTCCTGGAGCAATCCCAAAGACCTGAATCCCAGCTTCAGCATAGTCTAGAGCCAACTGCTTGGTAAATCCAGCTAAGGCATGCTTAGACGAGGTATAGGCGTGACCACCACCACCTGCTAGACTCGAAGCAATCGAACACATATTGATAATGATTCCTTTTTTATTTTCCAGCATTTGTGTCAAATAATGTCGAGTCAACTCAACAGGAGTCATGTAGTTGATTTCAAAAATCTCTTGAATTTCCTGGGCTGATTGTTCCAATAGGGGTTTGTAATCATCCAAAACTCCAGCAGTATTGCACAAAACATCCACCTGAGGACACCAGTCAAAAATTGGCTCCAAGTCCAAGGTCAAATCTCTCTGTAAAAAGTAGAAATCACCCTGTAAGAGTGGATTTTCACCTTGATCCACACCATAAACTTGATAACCCTTCTCTAAAAAGAGTCGAGCTTGAGCAAGACCGATCCCTGAACTTACACCCGTAATCAATACACGTCTAGTCATACACTTCTACCCAATCCGTCGCCAAAACATCACAAGGTGTCGGGCTCCACATGGAAAAACCTTCCCCTTCTCCTGACACGTTGATTAGAAAATAAGGCGTCACTTCAAGTGCAACTCCGTTTTGTTCGATAGTGTCAAAGAGTTGGACATAGTTTTCAGCCCCTCCCCAACCAGTTCGTACATATTTTTTCTTAGCCTTTAATCCAGGCAGGATTTCTTCAAAAGTCATGATGTTCTCCTTTAATTCTAAATTCTTAGTTTAATTATAACAAAAAACCGTTTTCCAACGGCTTTTTGACTGTATATCTACTAAATTCTTCCTACCACTGCAATCCGGCTTCTCTAATTTCTTTCTTAGAAGCAAATTTACCATTTGGTCTGTGCCATCTTCCGTTTCTATCCCTAAAGTAGCCACCTGAATTTGTTGATTGCGAGTTTGATTCCTGACTTTCTTCCTTTTCTTGTGCAGCCTGACGTGCTTTTTCTTCTTCTTCCTCTTTCGCTTTCTTTTCAGCTGCTTCTTTTTCTTCAGCCTCTTTCTTGGCTTTTTCCTCAGCTTCCTTCTTAGCTTTCTCCTCAGCTTCTTTCTTAGCTTTTTCTTCTTTGTTTTCAACTGTATTTTTAGCAGTACCGTCCAAGTAATTGATTTCCGCATTAGCTGAAACATTGTCTAAAACGACATGCGTCACCGAATACTGATCAACCTTTTCTTTACTACCACCCAACTTGATCTCCAAGAGTTTGCCGTTTTCATCAATTCCCACATACTGCAATTCAATTTGTCTCGGAATCAATTCATCCTTCTGATAGATTGGGGTCACCTTGTAGTCAAGATAGTAGTTGGGATGATTGGCCAACCAAGAGTCCAATCGATTCTCATAGTAAAGCATGCTTTCTTGATTAGTATTATCTGTACCATAGTAAGTTCCAGCATTTAGCCAGTTAGTCATTGGAACCAGATTCCTCTTTTCATCGTTTAATCCACTAAACTGGTAGCCAATCAAATGACCACGGTTCATCAACCAAGCCTTTTTAGAACCATCTCCATAGTAAAAATTATAGTTATGCCAACCAACCGGGTTATAACTTATCTTAGGCTCTCTCTTCTCAGTTGGCTCATCGCTGTCCTTAAGTTGAATATGAGCACCCGTTGCGCGTGATTTAGAATCCAATTCCCCAAGTTCTAGTTGTTTCTCATTTTTAAAAGGCAAGAGTCCAGCTTCTTTAAACAACTTCTCATCAAACTTGATTTGCTTCTGTTCAATTTTTTCTTCTGGGACCTTTGATTCCGCCTTATGTCCAGAACAAGCAACTAATGTTGTGATGGAAAGCAAAGCAATTGAGAAGGATAGTAACTTTTTCATAAAATTCTCCTTTTTATATAATAATTAGATTAATATCTCCTATTACATTTTACTATCATTTTGTTAATTGTTCAAGAATAAAGATACTGTTATTATACTATTTCTCCTCCAATGTTCAAAACAAAAACGATAACCACTTTTTCAGTAGTTACCGTTGATTTCTTTTGATTAGTCTTTCCAACCAAGTTTGCTGTTGATAGTCATCATGATGCTGGCTATCTTCTCACCCCAGTAAGGATCAGAAGCATAGCGGACATTCATTCCAGTTGCCTTGTTTCCAAGATGGTCTCTGCCGTAGTCGATGTAATTCTCACGAATCCACTTGGCAGCTCCGAGGATTCCTTTATCCACATTATCAAAACTCTTGGCTGAGAGATATGGGCTAGTATCATAAGCAGCAATACCAAAGAAGTTGTTCTTATCTCTGGCAATTTGACTGCGACCCCAAGCACTTTCAAGGGCACTATGTGCCATCAAGTAAAGGGCATTGACACCGTAGCGTTCCTCAGCTTCTTTGAAAGTCGCTCCTTTACCTGCGAGAGGACTGTCCTGCAAGTTCATCATCGAATACAATTTATCCAACTCAGCTGCACTATAATTACTTGGTTCTCTTAAGTTTTTATAGAGGAAAGGATTTTTAATGGTAAAGCCATCAAAGTGCTCTCCATCAGTTGAGTAGTACTTCTTACCAATAACCATAGCAGAAGTGTGTGGAGCTACTTTGATACTCGTGTAAGGAGAGAGTTCATGGTAGAGGAATTTCCCATCACTAGTATAATGAGGGATAAACTCGCTACCTTCATCTACTGCTGTTAAATCACTTTGATTCATATAGCCAGACAAGCCAGAAATCGAAACTGCAAGTCGGCCGCCTTTTCGCGTCGAGCTATCCAGTGAAACAATGCTTCCTTGGTTAATGTAACTCAAGATTTCTCCAGATGCACTATAGACATAGGCAGTGATTGGTTTAACTTTGTAATATTTGGTTTTATCCGCAACATGCCATCTACCAGAAGCATCCAAGGTATGACCATCCACAGTTTCATTTTTTGCCATATAACCGCCTGATTTAAGGTAGTACCATGATTGGTCGGATGAATCGTAGATAAGCTCTTTCTCAGCCATCTTTCCATTTGACTTGAGGTAGAACCAGTTATTCTTGTACCATACCCACTCACTCGCAGCCATATAACCACCAGATTTGAGATAGTAGTAACCATTATCCCAGAGCCATTCTTTATTGGCATAATTTCCATCAGAGTTAATATAGAACCAAGAGTTATAATTCTTGTCAAAGAGCCACCCTTTGCCAGCTTTTACACCACTACTTGTCACATAACTACGGTCAATCCAAGTTTCCGTAGAGAGGTAGCCGCCTGATTTGAAATGGTAATCCTTGCCTTTGATGGTTTGCCAACCTTTTTCAGCATAGGTTCCGTCAGCTTTCAAGTAAAACCAAGAGTTATAATTCTTGTCAAAGAGCCATTCCGATTTCAATTTAGCTCCACTTTTAGCAACATAGAAGCGGTCAATCCAGCGCTCGGTAGAAAGATAGCCGCCTGATTTGAAATGGTAATCTTTTTCTTTAATCGTTTCCCAGCCTTTTTCGGCATAGGTTCCGTCAGCTTTCAAGTAAAACCAAGCATCATAATTCTTATCAAAGAGCCATTCCGATTTCAATTTAGCTCCACTCTTCGCAACATAGAAGCGATCAATCCAACGTTCAGTAGAAAGATAACCGCCTGATTTAAAATGGTAGTCCTTCCTATCTATAGTTAACCAGCCATTTTCAGCGTAGGTACCGTCTTGTTGAAGGTAGAACCAACTGCTATAGTTGTCATCATAAATCCAGGCTTGTTTAACCTTATTACCATTTTCTGATATATAGCTCTTACCAAGCCAAGCATTTTTCAGCATTTTACCTTGTGAATTGATGTAGTACTGGTTCTCATCTTGAGTGATCCACTCATCTTTGGCCATTTTCCCGTCTTCTTTAAGGTAATATTTTTCCTGACCTTGTTGAATCCACTCATTTTGAGCTTTCTGACCATCAGACTTGAGATAATACCAGGATTCTTGTTCCTGATTAAATACCCACTGTTCCTTGGCTTTAGCACCACTTTCAGTCACATAGTACTGGCCAACCCACGTTTTCGTAGCTAATTTTCCAGCTTCGTTAAAATAGTAATCTTTACCACCAACTGTCAACCAGCCGTTCTCAGCACGATTTCCATCAGCTGTTAAATAAAACCAGGCCTGTTGCGTTTGGTCATAGATCCATTGGTTGGTTGCTGGTTTCCCGTCTGCTTTGAGGTAGGTCTTTCCTTGCCACGTTCCCTCTTCTGCTTTTGCTGTCTCCACTACAGTAAAAAAACACCCCAATAAGCCAGCACTTACTAGGGCCACTTTCCATCGTTTCATTTAAATGCTCCAATAACGTTTTCTAAACCCTATTGTAACATAGTTAATAGACGGAAATATTACAAATTGATGAAGATTCTATTTCTTGTTGACGATAAGGAAGACCTAGCTTATCTCAGATTGGCTTTGACTTCCTGACGAAGATCTTCCAAACTGCTAATGCCATACTTATCCATGACTTTTGGTAGATGTTCGATGATATCAGGACAGGCATAAGGATTGGTAAAGTTGGCTGTTCCAACTCCTATGGCAGATGCCCCAGCCAGATACATTTCTAGCGCTGCTTCAGCCGAATCCACTCCTCCCATTCCAATGATGGGAAGGTCGGTTGTTTGGGCGACTTGGCGGATGAGTTTGAGGGCTACTGGAAAGACTGCTGGTCCAGACATTCCACCTGTTCCATTGGCTAGGATTGGCTTTCTGGTTTTGAGGTCAAAGCGCATACCGACTAGAGTATTGATCATGGTTAAGCCACTTGCTCCCGCATCTTCTGCGGCTTTGGCGATGGTGACAACATCCGTCACGCTAGGGGTTAACTTGACATAGACTGGCACATCAGAGGCTTCTACAGCTTCTTTTACCACTTCATAAGCTAGATCAGGATCTTGTCCAATCAAAAGTCCATGATTACCGTGATCCACATTCGGACAAGAGATATTAAGCTCGATAGCTTTTACATTTGCAGCCTTAGAAATTCCTCGAGAAACAGAAGCGTACTCTTGTTTTGAAAAGCCTGCAACATTTGCGATGATGGGAAGCGTAGGATACTCTCTTTCCAGCCAAGGCAACTTTTCAGCTAAAACAGCTTCTAAACCCGGATTTTGCAAGCCGATTGCATTGAGCATACCAGCAGGTGTCTCTGCAACTCTGGGAGTTGGATTGCCAAAACGGGGTTCAAGTGTCGTCGCCTTGATCATAATAGATCCTAAAAGGTCTAAATCATAGTACTTGGCATATTCTTGACCAAAACCAAAACAGCCTGATGCTGGAATGATGGGATTTTTCAAATCCAAGCCTGGTAGAGAAACTTGTAAACGATTTGTAGTCATGACTTTCTCCTTATAATACAACTGTTCCTGTACGGAAAACAGGGCCATCTTCACAGACGCGTTGACTAATTGTCTCACTATCTGGCACTTTTAGGACACAGGCATAGCAAGCCCCCATCCCACAAGCCATACGGGATTCCAGAGATAGGTAGGCTCTTGGATGATCATAAAATCTTTGATTGATATACTTCATCATTCCAGGCGCCCCACATGAGTAAACAGCATCAAATTGAATGTCTAAGTCATTGATGACGACTGACACATTTCCCTTAATGCCATAAGAACCATCATCTGTTGTAACAAAAACCTGACCATATTGGGTCAATTCTGTTTCGAGAATAACAGCATCCTTGTTGGCAAAACCGAGGACTGTCACTACTTTCACCCCACGCGCATGCAATTCCTTGGCCACCTCAAGCAAGGGTGGAACACCGATCCCACCACCAACGAGGAGAACTTGGCTCTGATTGTCTAAATCAGACAAGTCAAAACCATTTCCCTGAGGTCCCATCACATCAAGAGTATCTCCCTGACTTAATGTTGAAAAAATAGCTGTCCCAGCCCCCTCTATCCGATAAATGAGATGACACTGCTTGTTTGCCTTGTCAATAGACGAAATTGAAATGGGACGGCGCAAGAGATGGGCATCATCAGGCACACGCAGATGAAGAAATTGACCAGCTCGCATGGCTTCAACCATCTCCCCTTCTAGGACTAATTCAAAGATTGCTGGCGCTATTTCCTCTTGCGCAACCACCTTCATGGTTTCCAAACGAATGGCACCCAAACGTTTCTTACATGTGGGATTCATGACTTTTCCTCCTTAAATTTAAGGGGACCAGATAAAGAAAAGACCTTGCTAATGCAAGGCCTCAGTTGGGTTAGGCTAGAACTCATGCGCACACTTAAAAAGTCCCCACAGAGAGCCCCTTATCCCTTTTATCTGACACCTTGTGAGTCTCTCTGGACTCCCCTTAAAGGTTAAATTTGTATTAGTATACTCTTTCAAAGTAAAAAAGTCAAGTAGAAAACGAACATTCTACTTGATCTTACTGGATTATTTTTCACGAATGACTTCGACCTTGTAGCCATCAGGATCCTTGACAAAGTAATAGTTTGGTGGGTTACCTGGTAGGCCTTTGGGCTCTGTAACCTCATAGCCTTTGTTGCTGTGTTCTTGATGAAGTGCCTCAAGGTCAGGTGTACTGAGGGCAATATGAGCAAAGCCGTCTCCTACCACATAAGGGCCGTGGTCATAGTTATAGGTCAATTCCAACTCGTAGTCATCACCATCAAGTCCTAAATAGACAATGGTGAAAGCATGATCTGGAAAATCTCTGCGACGCAATTCTTTAAATCCAAAAGCATCTTGATAAAAAGCGATTGATTTTTCAAGGTTTTCTACTCGCAAGCAAGTGTGTAGCATTTTTGAAGCCATCTTCATTACCTCTTTCATTTTTATAGTTCTATTATACCCTTAATTAGAAAAATTTACTAGAAACTTGAACTAGAGTCCTCTTCTCTAAGCTTTCATTCTAAGCAGCACTTTTACGATTTTCCTTGCGTATATTGCCAATAAGGAAAAGCATGATCAGGATAAAAAGCCCCTCGAGGAAGTAGAACGTAAATTCGCTGTTCATGATTAGTAAGTCTTTGTAATGATAGTTATTACCGAAAACTGAATTTGGTGCGAATAGGATTCGCAACAGTCTTCTTAGGAAAATAAAGATCTGCAAGCCATAAATCATAAAGACCTTCTTCACACCAATCATGAAACCTTGTTCCTTTGTAAAATAAGACAAAGCAATTCCATTTAACAAGAGGATAACGGTTATAGCTAGCGTTTCATCTCGTAGAATAGTTGGATCAAAGATGTCTAAACGGCTATGAATGTTGGGCAACGTTTGAAAGAGTAAGATTCCCAAGATTGCTGGTATGAAAATTTTCTTCAGAGATGGTGGAAATCCAGGACTAAATCTTGTAACAGATAAGCAAATCACAAGGATTGCAAAAATATGGAAGTACATCATTGCAACTCCAGAAATGATCTGGCTTTGATTTACCAAAGCAAAAAGAAAACCAGCAGAAAGAAAGATACCGATAGGAATCAGCTTCTCCAAAGAATAATCCCACTTCAGCCCCTGACTCACTTGGAAACCATCAATGAAGCTGAAAAATGTAATGAACATAAGGGCACCGATGAGGCCAAACGGTAAGGATGGAATGACGAGGGTCAATAGCAAGATTAGTAGGAACCATGGATGGGGGCTGTAGTAGAATTTCCGTTTTTCTCCTCTAGCAGTCACTCCTTCCTCAATTGGTGTTTTTCTTAATTTTAGCATATAGACGTAAAAGAGAGAAAACATACCCGCATGAACCCATGAATTATAACCAGGTCGCTCTATAATACTGAGTATCAAACTTACAATCGTAAAGAGACCAGAGAAAATCTGAAGAAACTTATTTTTAAAGACCTGTCTTTTTTTCCAATCCAAATAAGAGAGTCTGGCCTTTGGATGACTAAGTTCATAAGCATAAACTGTCATCTCTTCTAGTTTCTGGTCTGTCTCCTCCGTCATCATTTGGGGAGCCATTTTAGAAGTAGGAAAAGGAGCTAAAACATATCTCAGGAGATCGCCATCTGTAAATCGATGGTACTCCTTATAGATCTGTTGAAGTAAAATCGTTAGAATGCGTGGTCTTCCTTTAAAGTAGCTTCTCCACTTCTCCCAATCATTTATATCTTCATCGCTCTTCGTGAGCTTATCTATATAAAGATAACCTTCATTGTACCAGTAATCAAAATTTTCTTTTTTATCTAGTGCGTACTCCTCTACCACTGAAGGATAAGAATGGATACTCTTCCAGAAATGGAGTTTTTTCAGGTAAGGATTTGATTCCTCATCGCTGTAACGCTTCACAAATTGGAAAACAAGGGCTAACACTTTGGCATTGGTTAAAGGATAGACATCCACCTTTTCTAACAAATCAAGTAGGAGAGTGTGATCTTTAACTGATTCAAAAAGGTATTGCCAATCACGTAACAGTTTGTACTCGTCTTCATACCGAGCATGGAGCAACTCATAGAAGGTTGCCTCAACTTCATCTGGATTATCTAGAGAGTAGTGACTAAAGTCAACGTTTTCTCCCAGCTCCCCTTTTACTTCGTCTAAGTAATCAACCAAGTCATTCAAGAGTGGATAATCCTCTTCAAATATGACTTGTCGGTTTTTTTCAAGAATATAGGTTAAAACTGGCACACTCTTGATTATCTGACGATTTTGATTTACTTGATCTAAGACCATAAAGCTCAGATAGGGGTGCTTGAAAAACTCTATCCAAGAGCTCAATTGATTTGCTTTGTTAAAATCTTGGAGAATTTCTTGGCAAAGTTGATAAGAATAATAGAATTCTTCAGTGGCTTCATGTGCGCTTTCAAGCGAACTGCCTTCCTCTTCTGCTATATCTCTTTTAACTTTCCAATACTTCAGTTTATAGTAATAGCCCCAGTACTTAAAGTCAGGTATATAGTCTTCTAGCAAGGGAATGAGGATAGAGAATTGCTCCGGTTTGTTAAAAATATAAACATCCATTTCCTCTAAAACGGATTGAACAATATCCATATCATACTGATACTGATGAAAGAACTGACGCCATAGATGCTCTTGTTCTTCTGGACTGTAATCATCATTTTTAACAATACTTTCAATCGCATTTCGGATCAGATAAGTTTCTTCATTATAACCGCTAAAGTCAAGAGTAGACCTTGTTAATCCTTCTTGCCCCTGGTTCTCTTCATCACCAAACGTTTCAAAATTGAGGGTACTCGTAGCTCTTTCTTCAGAATCTCCATTTAGCTGAACTTCCTCATCATAGTCACTAAAGTCAAGGGTGGACTTTTGCTCATCCTCTTCTGCTTTAAAGGTTTCAAAGTTAAAAGAATTGCTGGTTTTATCAGTCGATTGCTGATAATCACTGAAATCAAGACTAGATGTTTCAGACTCTTCGTTCTCAGTTTTCCTTTCTTCAGTCAAGGTTTCAAAGTGGAGACTAGAGTTAGGTTTTTCATTCGCCTCTTCTTCAAGTTCAGTAGCTTCTTGAGAGTCACTCGCTTTTCTTAGACTATTTTCTGGTCTTGTGTTTCTAGACCTCGCATAAGTCAAGGCTTTTTGGTAAGCTTCAACAATTTCTTGGTAAATTTCTGGTTGGTCTTCTGGGTGATAGAGCCGAACCAATTCAGCATAACGCCTTCTAATAAGCTTGACGTCAGTCGTTGGCTCTATCCCTAAAGTTTCCCATATATTCATAAGGTCTCCTCTTTTATAGTCCTCGCTCTAGGAAGTCTAAATAGTTTGAAAATGATTGATAAAGTTTTGGCAAATGATAAACAGATGCTTGACTGACCTCTTCTTCAAATCGTCTAGTTTCAGCCATTAGCTCATCTCTTCTTCTCCCCAAGAGCATACTGTACACACGATTCGCTTTTTCAATCAAGAAACGATAAACCTCTGTTTCTTGAGCATTGATCTTATAGCGAGTCAACTCTGCTTGCTTAGCCTTGATTTCCTTTTCTGTCAGAGTAACACTATCTTGGAGAATAACATGGCTAAAGACTTCCTGTGTTGAATCAATTTTCACTTCGACATCCAAAATTCCATTTAAATCATAGGTAAACCGAACTGTCAAACTTTCATTTTCTCGAGTATTCACAGGGACGGGAACTTCTAATTCTCCTAGGAACAGATTTTGTGATGCTTTCATCATCTCACCTTGATAGACCTTTATCTTGACTCGACTCTGTCCCAATTCAGCCGTATAGTACTGCTCGATGCGTGAAGCAGGTAGGGTAGAATTTCGCTCAATAATCGGCGAAAAACGGTCTCCAACTATCTCAATCCCCAGTGTAAAAGGACAAATATCAGACAGCAACAAATCACGTATCTCACCCTGGCGTTCTTTGATTCCTGCTAAAAGGGCACAACCTCTCGCAATCATCCGATCGGGATCATCCGAAACCTGCACCACTTGATTGATACAGTAGGATAAAAAGTCCTGAACTAAGCGGAGTTTCGAAGTCCCCCCAACAAGAACAAAGTTATCAGATGATACATAACTATAGCGCGCATCCATCAATGCTCTATCTAGTACGGACTTCAGTCGAGCAAGCAAAGGCTGGCAAAGCTCATAAAATCGCTGATAAGTCAGGTTTAAAGAGTATTCCTTCTCTTGCTCCATCACTACCATCTTCACTTCTTCATTGGTATTCAAATTCAGCTTTGCCTTCTCAGCTTGAACCAGTATCTTGCTGTAAAACTCTCGTGAAATAGATTTCCTAGACAAGTGATTTGAGGTTAAAAATTCCTCAGCAATAGCCGCAGTGAAGTCTTCTCCTCCCAAACGATTGTCCCCTGCAATCGAGACGATTTCGACGATATTATCAAATAGCTCCACAACTGAAATGTCCAGAGTACCACCGCCAAAATCAACTACAATAAAAGATTGATCTTCTTGGTTTACCATAGATCTTTTAGCAAGAGCCGCTGCAGAGGGTTCATTGATAATCCGATCGATCTGAACTCCAGCAAATTTCCCTGCTAGTTTAGTCGCATATCGTTGAGCATCGTTGAAATAGGCTGGTACACTGACAATCACTTCCTCGACCTTTTCTCCAAGATAGGTCTCTGCATCGTCTACCAACTTTCGAATGATAAAAGAGCTCAATTCTTCAGCCTTATAAGCTCGATTTCCTAGCGTCAACTCATGCTTGGTCCCCATAAAACGCTTGAACTGAGAAACCGTCTTATCTGGGTGAGTCACCAAGCGTTCCTTGGCAATTTTTCCAACTATAATCTCATCATTGTCATCTAAAGCCACAACAGATGGAGTCAAATACTCACCAAAAGCATTGGGAATCAGCTTGATTTGACCATCTTGATAAACCCCCACTAAAGAATTAGTCGTTCCTAAATCAATACCTACTATCATCTTCTTCTAACTCCAAATCTTTTTTAGATATACCTATTATACAGGAAATATCCTATTTTCTTTGAAAAAATCTGTGATTTACTCTTTAAAATCGAAAATCGTTTAAGGAAAATAAAAAAGTTTCACCCTACTCCTGCGGTAAAAACCACGAGAGTAAGAATGAAACAGTTGTCATTATTTACCAAGTTTTGCTTTAGCTGCATCTGCAAGAGCTGTGAAAGCTGCTGCATCGTTAACAGCCAAGTCAGCAAGCATTTTACGGTTAACTTCGATTTCAGCCAATTTCAAACCATGCATCAATTGTGAGTATGAAAGTCCGTTCAAACGAGCTGCCGCATTGATACGAGTGATCCACAATTTACGGAAGTCACGTTTTTTCTGACGACGGTCACGGTATGCATAGTAGTAAGAGTTCATTACTTGTTCTTTTGCAGTACGGAACAAGATGTGTTTAGCTCCATAGTAACCTTTTGCTAATTTAAGAATACGTTTACGACGTTTGCGTGATACAACGCCACCTTTAACACGTGCCATGTTTTATTTCCTCCAAATATTTCCTAGAATTGTTTACTTACTGTTAGGCTATTATTTCAAGCGAGTAAGCATTGCTTTGATACGTTTGAAATCTCCTGAATGCACCATAGATGCTTTACGAAGATGACGACGTTGTTTCTTAGTTTTTCCGTGGAAACGGTGAGAAGTGTAAGCACGGAAACGTTTAAGTCCACCAGAACCTGTACGTTTGAAACGTTTAGCTGATGCGCGGTGTGTTTTTTGTTTTGGCATGATTTTTTCTCCTTTATTTAACTTTCTGACAATTATTTTTTGTCAGTTGCTGGCGCCAACTGCATGAACATTTGGCGTCCATCCATCTTAGCTCGTTGTTCGATGATCGCAATATCTTGTGTTGCTTCAGCAAACTCGGCTAAAACTTTTGCACCAATCTCTTTATGGGTGATCATACGCCCTTTAAAGCGAATAGATACCTTAACTTTATTTCCTTTTTCAAGGAACTTGCGTGCATTGCGAAGTTTTGTGTCAAAGTCACCCTTGTCAATAGTTGGACTCAGACGAACTTCTTTCACAGTAACAACACTTTGTTTTTTACGTTGTTCTTTTTGCTTTTTCTGATACTCAAATTTGAACTTACCGTAGTCCATAATTTTAGCAACAGGCGGTTTTGCTTGAGGTTGGATCAATACTAAGTCAACATTTGCACTATCAGCCAATGCTTGCGCTTCGCTGAGTGGCTTGATGCCTAGCTGTTCTCCCTCAAGACCGATCAAGCGAACTTCACGTACACGAATTTCATCATTGATGAATAAGTCTTGCTTTGCTATGGTTTTCACCTCTTTTTTATTATTAGAGAAAAACAATAGCGGACTCGTAATAATACAAGCCCGCACGTTATGATAGCGTTTCTTAGAAACTTTTCATCCGTAGGGCCAGGCAACTTGATGTCACAAGGCGAGAAGCTCTCACTTCTGCTTTTCTCAACTTTTATATGATACCAAGTTTTCTATCCCTTGTCAAGATAAAAAGTCAATTTTTCGAAAACTTTCTGTTTTCTTCCTGATGTCTGCATCAAAAAGAGAGAACCTAGTTGGTTCCCTCCCTGTGTTAGTTTTTTCCTCACCTTCCGTATAGAAACGCTAAGACCTATTAAAAACTTCCTTTTTACGTGAACTTCCCAATCTTTCGATAAATAGAATCCCCAATAACAAAAGGATAATCAGGCAAGGAAGTAAGACCATCCCCATGTTCCAATGTAGATCGACATTATTAATCTGCTTAGGTAATCTTCCAGATAAAATCTCTACTGAACGCAAGTAAGTAAAGGGAATCAGATGTGCAATACTCTGAAGAGGCTGGATCGTTTGGATACCAAACAATAAGCCAACAATCCCAATGAGGGAAAGAAAGAGGACAGGCATTTTTTGCTTGAAAAAGTAAGCAATCAAGTAAACGACTTCCACAACGACGATAAAGGCTAAGAAAGCTAATAGCAAGCTAGGAAGTAACACATCTTGTATCTTCCCAATAGTTACCTCTTGATTTGTCAAGCTGTAGAATGGGTAGGGATAATCTAACTGTCCAAAACCACTTATCAGACTTCCCACTAGAAAAGAAAATCCACAGATTCCGATAAACAGCACGGTTACATAACTCACCCCAACTCCAAGAGAGGACATGGCAAATGCCACTTTTGAAAAAGGATATAACTGAGCTGTATCGAGATGATTTTGATATCTTTCTGCGAACAGTTGTGTTAGCATAAAAATAATAGCAATCACAAACAAGGTTGGGATGATGGCCTCTAAAATCCAGACAATCTGATCAATCCCGTGGGTCGGAAACTCCAAAGTATGTGCTTTTATGTTCAAGGGATACAGGGCTTGGTAAATCTTCCGTTGGCGGTCGCTCGCCATTTTTAATTCAGAGCTAGAAGTCGGTTGATTTGACATAACTTCATAATTCTTCTCTTCATCTTGCCACTGCAAATAATAGGCTTCTTTCCAGCGCCCTTCTTTTAGTAAAGTTAGAATTTCTTTCTCTTGCGTTAAAAGATTTTTTTGCAATTCTAAATTTCTTTTAACACTCTGGTATTCCTCCGAGCTGGTGTCAGACATTTGGGAAAGCTTCGCTTCATTTTCATTGATGATTCTCTCATCTTTTACAAGACGGGTTTCCAACTCGCTCTCCAAGCTGTGTGAGTTTGCAGTCTGACTATTTAAATAAAAGGTAACACCGAGTACAGATGCAAATAAAAGTAAGATAATCCAGTTTAAACGACTTTTGAAAACTTTCTTTAATAAAAATAGGCTAATATCTTTCATAACGGAACCTCTTCTATCTGCCCCTGACGAATGGTTACGATGCTATCGCAAATCTCCATTAACTCCTCTTTGTAGTGGGAACTCAAAAGAACCAGCTGTTCTTTTCTATCGATTTGTGCCAGCCTATCAAAAAACTTCTGTCGATAATACTCATCTAAGCCATTTGTTATCTCATCCATGAGCCAGCATTTCGCCTGACTGAGGAAATACATGGTAATCACCAAGCGTTGCTTCATCCCTAAGGAATACTTGCGGATGGGAAGGTTGATATAGTCAGACATTTCCCAATAGGCGATTTCGTCCCCCAAGTTTAGGTCTGACTTCCAGATATTTTTTATGAGACGAAGGTAGTCCATCCCACTTAAGTTTCCATCCAGCCATTCAACGCTTTCATAATAAAATAAAGAAGGAGAGGCTGCGATATGTCCACTACCAAGGGGAAGCAGCTTGCTAATAGCGCGGAACAGGGTCGTCTTTCCAGAGCCATTGATAGCAAGAAGGCCATAAATCCTACCTTTTTTAAAGGTGAAATCCGCATCTTGCAAGATGACTTGTCGCGTTTTTAAGGTAACATGAGTAAGAGTTATCATATACAGCCCTCCTTTTCTCACTCTTTATCAATTAATAGCCTCCGCTGTAGTAGTTTATGACCTCATAACGATTGTAATTCCATCCTCCGCCAATTTTATACTCAGAATAGACCATAACGGGCTAGAAATGTATTGATGGTTGTGATAGTTAGTACTATATTCCCACATAGTATTCCAATCATACCAATATTTTTTAGTGACTGTTACAGCAGATGCAATGGATTGAAAAAGACCAACAGATAACAAACTAGCTAATAAAACGGGTTTTACTGATTTTTCATGTTTTCATTGCATTTATATCTTTACTATTGGAGACGCTTTCATTATATCGTTTTTCCCTATATTATGCAACAGATTATCTGTTTATTTTACTAATATATAACATCTTTTCTTCCTAACGAACACTTTCAATCTGCCAACTATTCCATCCTTTAAAGCGGATAGCCCCTTGCTGGTCAGTTCTGTAAATCTTACTCTTGATACTTTCCATTCGTGTCAAGGATTCCTGATGGGGGAGTTTCGCACGATTGTTTTTTCCAACTGAGATGAGAGTAATTTCTGGTTTGATTTTTTCTAGGAAAGTTGGATTTGATGAGGTTTTAGCACCATGTTGGCTTGCTTTCAAGACATCCACCTCCAGGTCAGGATAATGCTTCAACAAGTCCTTCTCTCTTTTTTCCTCCAAATTTCCTGTGAAGAGAAAGTGCTTATCTAAGAGTTTTCCATAAAGAACCAAAGAATCATCACGATCCCCATCCCCAATCTGCCTTGGAGATAGGACTTCTAACTGACTTCCAAAAATCGAAAAATTATCCCCCTCTGTCACACTGCGCACCTTAGTTTGACTTGCTTCTAATTCTGCCACAAATTCCTTCTGTGTCAGACTTCCTTTTGATACTAAAATCTCCCCGACATGGAAAGCTTTGGTCACCTCCAGTAAATCACCAACATGCTCCTTGTCTGTATTGGTCAAAATCAGCTGGTCAATCTTATCTACTCCTCGACTTTTAAGATAGGGAATCAAAGTTCTCTGGGCATTGCTGGTCGTCGCCTTTTCCTGCCAAGCTTGTATTTTCTTGTCAGATTCTGCTTTACCTCCTACATCTATGAGAATAGTTTTACCAGTTACATCCCGTAGGAAAATACTCTCCCCTTGCCCCACATCCAGCATGGTAATTTCATTTTCAAGTGGATGCTTGGTCAAGAAAAAGAGCCCCACAATAAAAAGACTGACTCCTGCTAGTCTTTTTATGTTTTTCCTCATGTCATAGACCAAGGCTAATGAAACTAACAGTATAATCAAAAGCCATGCGTTGGGTTGACCAAAGACCAGAGGCCTGCTTGCCAGCTGCGATACCAAGCGAATGACGCCCTCTAACCACTCAAAGACAAAGTTAAACTGAGTGACTGGGTAAACAAAAGACAGAATGAATAAGATGGACAAAAGCGGTAAGAATACCACATCAAACAGAAAGGAAAAGACAAAGGTCAAAAGAATAGACCAAGGCTGAAATTCTGCAAAATAAAAGGATAGAATGGGCAATATTCCCAAAGAAATGACCAAACTTTCTCTGGCAACAGCCTTGATCCCATCGCCTTCTTTGCTAGTCATGGTCAAGATAAAAGCATAAGCGCAGGACAAGACTCCTCCTGCAGTTAGGAAAAAGTTTGGCATAATGATAAAAAGGACAAGGACCGTCAAGGCAAAATTATCCAACCCCTTAACACTATGTTGGACCAGTAACTTTTGCAAGAGACTACGAATAACAGATGCTGAAAATCCTGTCAGACCTGCATAGATAAGAGAAAAGGGATAGGTTAGCAACTTCAACTTTTCTTGGGTCAAGCCCAATCGTAAGAGGAGTTTCTTAAAGGCATCCATAAAGAAGCCCACCTGCATACCCGACAAGGCAAAGAGATGGATAATTCCAAGACTGGAATAAAGCTCATTCATCTCCTCGAAGTCCGTATCTAGATGTCCTAATAACAGCCCTGTCATATAGTTGCGCATAGGGTCTGGAAAGTGCGCCTTGATCCAAACTACAGCCTTTCGACGTAAAGCCGACAAATTTTCACCTATATCCCAACTGCTAACCTGTTTAAGTGACTGGATGCTCTTAATAGTCAGTGTCTGGTAAATCCCTTGAGTCTTTAGATAGGCTTGATAGTCAAATCCACCAAAATTCCTCTGGCCTTCTGGCTCGGACAATTTTCCTTCTAACTCTATCTCATGAAGGTCTGTCAAGGCTTGAAAGTACTCTTTCTCCTCCTCGGACTGGAGTTTATAGTAAACTTGGAAGGTACGGCTGTCAACCTTGCCCCGAAAGGACAGACTATCTCCATTGACCTTGATAGTGTCAGGCAAAATCCGTACCCTCTCAACAGAATCCAATAGGTTCTGACTAGCTTGTGTCTGTTGCCAGTTTTGAAACAAAAACCAAAAACCAAAAACTCCACAAATCGCTAGAACTTTACTAGCCGATTTCCAAGGAAATTGGAAAAAGAGACAGACAAGCAAAAAAACAAAACCTAGCAGTGCGAGATAGGACACTCCAAAAATGGCATAGTAAAGCCAGAGTAACAGAAAACTCAGATAGATTAGGGGAATTGGGAAATTCTTAATCCACTGTAACATAGTCTTTTAACTTTTCTATGGTCTTAGCGCCTATACCAGAGACTTTCTTTAATTCATCTACTGACTTGAATTTGCCATTTGCCTCACGATGGTCGATAATATCCTGAGCTCGTTTTCCTCCCAAGCCTTTGACCTGCTTTAGTTCTTCCAGACTAGCTTTATTAAGGTTGACCTTCTTATCTTTACTTGTCGAAGCAGTCGTTCCAGAGGCAACCTGCTGGCTAGCCGCTTCTTCTCCCTTAGTTGGAACATAGACAAGAGCCTCGTCACTGATTTTCTGAGCGAGATTGAGCGACTTGCTATCTGCCTCATCTGTCAAGCCACCCGCCTTCTGAACAGCATCATGAACCCGACTTCCTACTGGCAAATCATAAATCCCTGGCGATTTAACAGCACCTTTAACATCTACCGTGATTAGATCTTGTTCAGGAGATTCTTCCTTTTCAGATGATGAATCCTTTGAAACAGCTGCAACTTCAGCCTGCAAGTTTGTTTCTTTCACAGGTGTTTGTGAAGTTGGCTTTAGTAGGAAAAATCCGCCCAAGGCCAAACCCAAACCAGCACAAATGACAATGATTTTATACTCTTTTATTTTCTCGATAATTGCTTCCATATTTTCTCCTCTCTTAGATTATTCGCAAGAGAAATAAAAAAACAGTCGAAAATTTCTTTTCAACTGCTTATTTATTTGCAAAATAGTCTTCCTTAGTCAAGACATAATGAACCCTTGTGATAATTCGACCTGGTTCTTTATTATCCATTCTGGCATAGGGTTCTTCGTGGGAAAAGCGCATACCTGATTTCTCCATGACCTTTCCTGATGCGGGATTGTCTTTATCGTGAAGAGCAGTCAACTTGTTCATTCCAATCTGCTCAAAAGCCAGTTCAATCACGGCACGATTAGCTTCTGTCGTCAATCCTTGATTCCAATACTTTTTATTGATAATGTAGCCAATGGCTGCCTTCTTAAGAACAGTATCGATCTTGTGCAAGTCAATGGTACCAATAAACTGACCATTGCTTTTTAGTTCGATTCCCCACCGTCCCAAGGGACTAGCCAAGTAAAACTGAGCGATGTTGTTCTTGGTTTCTTCTAAACTTTGATTTGTTGGAAAAGTGTAGCGTGTATTTTCTCTGTCTGAGGCATACTCAAACATGGCTTCTGCATCGTTCAAGGTTACAGGTCGGAGCAATAAACGCTCCGTTTCTATAGATGGATACTGGGCAAATTTCACAAATATTGATTCCATACTTTTCCCTCCATTAGAGCTTGATTCTCACTAGTCTAGCATAAATAAATTTGGATGACAAGTTTTTCTTGATTTTTGAAGCGGTTTCATATACAATACAACCATCACATTTTTGATTTATGAACTGAAATGTGACAACTAAAACAAGACCGTCAATTGAAAGGTAGGTTATCTCTATGTTAATCGGAATTCCAAAAGAAATTAAAAATAATGAAAACCGCGTTGCCCTCACTCCTGCTGGCGTCCACAGTTTAATCAGCCGTGGACATCGTGTCCTCATCGAAACAAATGCTGGTCTCGGCTCAGGATTTACTGATGCGGACTATCAAAAGCAAGGAGCTGAGATTGTCGCAACTGCTGCTGAAGCCTGGGCTGCCGAGTTGGTCGTAAAAGTAAAAGAACCACTAGCTTCTGAATATGGTTATTTGCGCGACGATCTTCTCCTCTTCACCTACTTGCACATGGCCGCCGCTCCAGAATTAGCAGAAGCTATGTTAGCAGCCAAAACAACAGGAATTGCCTATGAAACTGTTCGTGACAATCAAGGACAACTACCGCTCCTCGTTCCTATGAGTGAGGTTGCAGGTCGTATGGCTGTTCAAATCGGAGCCCACTTCCTTACTAAGCAAGCTGGTGGCTCTGGTGTTCTACTTGGTGGTGTACCAGGTGTTCCAAAAGGAAAAGTAACCATCATCGGTGGTGGTGTCGTCGGTACACATGCTGCCCGCATCGCCCTTGGGCTTGGTGCTCAAGTGACTATTTTAGATATCAGTGCTAAGCGTCTCTCAGTTCTAGAAGAAGTCTTTGGGAATCAAATCCAAACTCTTATGTCTAATTCTTTCAATATCGAAGCAAGTGTGAGAGATGCTGATGTAGTGATTGGAGCGGTGCTCATCCCTGGTGCCAAAGCACCGAAATTGGTGACAGATGAGATGGTCAAACAAATGCGTCCAGGCTCTGTCATCGTTGATGTTGCCGTTGACCAAGGTGGTGTTATCGAGACAGCTGACCGTGTGACAACGCACGATGAACCTGTCTATGAAAAATACGGTGTTCTCCACTATGCCGTTGCCAATATCCCTGGTGCAGTTGCTCGTACCTCTACTATCGCCCTAACCAATGTCACTCTTCCTTATATCGAAGCTTTGGCTGGCAAAGGATTCTCACAAGCAATTGCTGAAGATGAAGGCTTGCGTCAAGGTGTGACCACTTATCAAGGTTACTTGACCAGCCTCCCAGTTGCTCAAGGCCTCGATAAAGAGCACACGTCTATCGACGAAATTGTTTAAAGCTAGACACTCATTAAAAAAAAGCAGTTCAAATTGAACTGCTCTTTTTTTGCTATTCTGTCTCTTCCTTCTTTTCTTCATTTTTAACTGGAGCTGGTTCATAGGCTCGGATAATCTGAGCAACAACAGGATGGCGAACCACATCCTTGGCTGAAAAATGAACAAAGTCGATTTGGTGAATGTTCTTGAGCTTTTCTTGGGCATCAATCAAACCGGACTTAACATTACGTGGCAGGTCAATCTGACTGATATCTCCATTGACAATCATCTTCGAATTAAAGCCTAAACGAGTCAGGAACATCTTCATCTGCATGATGGTCGTATTTTGTGCCTCATCTAAAATGACAAAGGCATCATCCAAGGTCCGGCCACGCATATAGGCAAGGGGCGCGATTTCGATAATTTCACGCTCCATGAGACGGGTCGTTTGGTCTTTCCCGAGAATCTGATACAGAGCGTCGTAAACTGGTCGAAGATAGGGATCGACCTTCTCCTTAAGATCACCCGGAAGAAATCCTAGACTCTCACCTGCTTCCACTGCTGGTCGAGTCAGGATAATCCGCTTGACTTGCCCACGTTTAAGGGCTGTCACTGCCAAGGTCACTGCAAGAAAGGTCTTCCCTGTCCCTGCAGGTCCGATTCCAAAGGTCACATCATGCTGTTTGACACTGTCCACATAAAGCTTTTGACCCAAGGTTTTGACACGGATCGGTTTCCCAGTATTATCTTTGATAATTTCTTCTTCGTAAAGGGCGACAAACTTGTCGATTTCATCATTTTTGACCATGCTAATCGCAGTCACCACATCTGGCGTGCCAATGGTCATTCCTCGATTCACCAAGACCATCAAAGCCTGAATAACCTGACGGGCTTCCTCACAGGCAGGCTCTTCTCCCAAAACCTGGACAATCTCCGTACGGGCATGAATCACCACATCGAGCTCTTCTTCCATCAAACGAAGATGGCGTTCATTGGAACCAAAAAGATGGAACAAGTCATCTGGGTGACTCAGTTGAATGTCTATTGAATGTTCCTTCAAATAAAGAACCTCTCTAATCCGTTTATTTCTTTTTATTATAGCAAAGAGAACAATAAAATACTAGCCTCATCTCATTGTCTCTAGTGTTCTAAGTATTCTTGCCAGATGGCGTCAAAGTCTCCTAGGTTAAAAGAGAAGCTGGCATGCTCCTCCAAAAAGCGACTCACCTCATCAAAATCATCCGTGTGTTTTGGAAAAGCTGACTCCTCAAAAGCGAGGTCTGCCAAGATGGCTTTGGGGCTATTACTTTTAGGATTGCGCTCGGTCATGAGCCAAGTGTAAAATGATTTTCTCAATTCTTTCTCCTATCAAGAGTTTTTTGATGACACTTTTCTGATTCTTGAAAATTACTGGACTTAGCCTCTGAAACGTAGTGGTTTATAAAATCTGTTTTCGCATCTGTATAGGCGTCTCGATTGTGTTCAAATTTTTTCCACAAACTTAGTTTTAATTCCTGATACGCTTGGGCAATATCTGGATGCCGGCAGAGATAATCTCTAAAATAAATCTCGTCATGATCTCCCGTCATTCGCAAATGTAAATGAAAAACTTTCTCAGCAAATCCCTGCTCTGTATATCCTTTATTTAGCGAAATCCTGTTAGGACTCTCCGACATCACTAGCCACCCATTCTTCACCAATAAATCCCTAACTCTTGCTAAATCCTCTATTCTACCTACTTCTAGCAGAATATCAACGATATTTTTGGCCCAAATATTAGGGATAGCAGTGCTACCGATATGTTCTATTCTTTGAATAACATTTGCACCCAATATTTTTTTCAGACTTGTTTTTTCCGATTCATACCAGTCTTTCCACTCTGACCTGTGCTCTACTAGAAAAATAGGAAAAAGTTGCCAGAGTTCCTCTAAACTCATTTCTTCGAGTTTCTTTATCATGTCTATAAGACCTAAATCAACTCTGTACCAAACTGGTCTTGCTTGATTTTGCCAGCCTTCATCAAGCCACCGAGTGCTTTCTTGAACTGACCTTTAGAGATACCAAAGGTTGCCTTGATATCCTCAGGAGACGACTTATCATTCAAGGTCATGAAACCGCCATTGCTTTCCAAGTAGGTCAAAATCATCTGAGCATCATTTTCCAACATTTCAAAGGAACGTGGTTTGAGGGATAGGTTCAAGGTACGATCCACTTCACGGAAACCGATGACACGCGCATCTAGCACTTGCCCCAAACGTGGCTCTGCGTAGCGTTCACTTGGGTGAATGAAACCAAGCATGTTATTCTCTGGCAGATAGACAAAGGTCCCTGACAGCTTGAGACGGTAAACAATGGCTGGCCAGTTTTGGTTTTGCATGTTGTTGTAGGCAGGACGAGCCAGACGTTGGAAGTCTTCCTGATACGCCAAAAGTCCCCAGATTCGGTCTTTCTTGTCCACTTCAAGACGGATGTAAAGTTTATCACCTTTCTTAGGCCAGAGTTCCTTGAGCTCAGGGAGGATATCGAGTGACACAACGATTTCCTTATCAGGTAGACCGGTATCGACAAAGACACCCAAGTCCTTACGAACTTCTGTTACGGTTCCCCAACCAAATTGGTCCTGAGTGGCAGTCACTTCTAAGGTTGTCAGACGGAGTTTTTGCTTCATATCCGTGTAGGCAAAACCTTTGACCGTATCCCCTACTGTATGTTGGTCTTCTTCCTTGGCAAGGGCGTAAGTCTGACCATCCTTTTGCACAAAGTAAAAACGGTCATTTTCATCGATGATGAGTCCAACGATAAAACTTGCAAGATTTGTATTCATATTTCCTTCTTTCGAATAAAACTCAGCCAGCAATGCCAACTGAGTTTTTCTGTTTATTTTTAGACTTCCAAGATTTCTTTTTCTTTATTGGCAGTCATGTCGTCGATGTGTTTCACAGCGTCGTCTGTTACTTTTTGAATATCTTTTTCAAGAGTCTTCAATTCGTCTTCAGTGATTTCTTTTGCTTTTTCTTGTTTCTTAGCTTCATCCATAGCATCACGACGGATGTTACGGACAGCTACTTTAGCATTTTCACCGACCTTCCTCACTTCTTTGGCAAGGTCACGACGAGTCTCTTCTGTAAGAGCAGGGATAACCAAGCGGATCACAGAACCGTCATTAGCTGGTGTAATACCAAGATCAGAAGCGTTCAAGGCACGTTCGATGTCTTTCAATGAAGACTTGTCAAATGGTGTTACCAACAAGACACGCGCTTCTGGAATAGTAATTGAAGCGATTTGGTTAAGAGGAGTTTCGACTCCATAGTATTCTACGTGGATACGGTCTAGCAAGCTTGCGTTGGCACGACCGGCACGGATACCACCAAATTCACGAGCAAGTGATTGGTGAGACTGGGTCATTCTCTCTTTAGCTTTTTCTACAATTGCATTAGCCATAATTTTCTTATTCCTTTTCTTCGATATTGTTTGAAACTGTTGTTCCGATATTTTCACCAAATACGACACGTTTGATGTTGCCTGGTTGGTTCATGTTGAAGACAACCAAGTCAATGTCGTTGTCCATAGAGAGGGTTGAGGCAGTTGAGTCCATGATACGAAGACCTTTATTGATAACATCACGGTGGGTCAATTCTTCAAACTTAACAGCTGTCTTGTCTTTCTTAGGATCGGCATTGTAAACACCGTCTACCCCATTTTTAGCCATAAGGATGGCATCCGCTTCGATTTCAGCTGCACGAAGGGCTGCTGTTGTATCTGTTGAGAAGTAAGGTGAACCAATTCCAGCACCAAAGATAACGATACGGCCCTTTTCAAGGTGGCGAAGAGCACGTCCACGTACATAAGGTTCTGCCACTTGTTGCATCGCAATGGCTGTTTGTACACGCGTATCGACACCAACTTGTTGCAATGAATCTGCCATCACAAGAGCATTCATCACGGTCCCAAGCATTCCAGTGTAATCTGCCTGAACACGGTCCATTCCCGCTTCTGCAGCAGGTTCCCCACGCCAGAGATTTCCTCCACCAATAACAAGGGCAATTTCGATACCTAAGCTATGAACTTCTTGAATCTCTTTTGCAATTGTTTGAACTGTTTGGATATCAATCCCTACGCCACGTTCACCGGCAAGGGCTTCACCTGATAACTTGATTAAAATACGTTTATACTTGGGGTTCGCCATTTTTACTCTCCTTTTTTTATCCTACCTATTTTATCACAATTTCTAAGATTTTTATAGTATCATGAGCAATTCTTTGAAAAAAATTAGACCGTTAAAAGTTCCTCTAAGTCGGTAAGAGCACGCTCTGCAATTTTTTCATAACGAGCCTTCTTATCACGGATACGCTCGCCATCCAATTCCTTGATAATCCCAAAATTGACATTCATTGGTTGGAAATGTTTGCTATCAGCGTGAGTGATGTAATGAGCTAGACTTCCGATCGCTGTGGTCTCTGGGAAGATAGCTTCACTTTCACCCTTGAAGAGTCGAGCCGCGTTAATACCTGCAACCAAGCCTGACGCTGCTGACTCAACATAGCCTTCCACACCCGTCATTTGACCAGCAAAGAAGAGGTTGGGTTGTTTCTTAGAACGGTAAGTCTGTTCAAGAAGATTTGGTGAATCCATGTAAGAATTGCGGTGCATGACCCCATAACGGACAAACTCAGCATTTTCAAGACCTGGAATCATTTGGAAGACACGCTTTTGCTCCCCCCATTTGAGGTGGGTTTGGAAACCAACGATATTGTAGAGGCTACCAGCCGCATTATCCTGACGAAGCTGGACAACTGCATAAGGGGTTTTGAATTCGCCATCACGAGGCCCCGTATAGTCGTCTGGGTACTCCAGACCAACTGGTCTCATAGGACCATAAAGCATGGTTTTAATGCCACGCTTAGCCATGACTTCGATAGGCATACAACCTTCAAAGTACTTTTCTTTTTCAAACGAATTGAGCGGGGCTTCTTCCGCATTGACCAAGGCTTCATGAAAATCCATAAACTCTTGCTTGGTCATTGGAGCGTTGAGGTAGGCCGCCTCTCCCTTGTCATAACGAGATTTGAGATAAACTTTGCTCATATCGATAGTGTTAACGTCGATAATCGGCGCCGCCGCATCGTAGAAATAGAATCCATCCCCATCATTAAGGGCATGAATCTTTTCAGCTAAGGCATCACTAGTCAAAGGACCAGTAGCGACCACAGTAATAACGTCAGTTGGCAATTCTGTAATTTCATCACGAATCACTTCAATCAAGGGGTGGTTGGCCACTTTTTCAGTCACCATTTGAGAGAAACCATCGCGGTCCACCGCAAGGGCTCCACCAGCAGGAACACGTGTAGCTTCAGCAGATTCCAAGATAACAGAACCCAAGCGACGCATTTCTTCCTTGAGAAGCCCAACTGCATTGGTCAAAGCATCCCCACGTAAGGAATTGGAACAAACCAATTCAGCAAAATTGTCTGTTTTGTGCTGAGGTGTTGACTTGACCCCTCGCATTTCATAAAGTTTAACTGGAATACCACGTTCTGCGATTTGATAAGCAGCTTCAGACCCTGCCAAACCTGCTCCGATAACATTGATATAAGATTGAGACACGACACTAATACCTCTTTGGGTGGAAACTAAGTCCAAATAAAAACAAGCTACTAGACTATTTGACACCCACAAATCTTTCTAATTTTTCTTCTACTAGTATAACAAAAAAAGGGAAGAAGGCAAACTTCCCTGTTTAGTCATTGGATTGTTTCTCTTCCCAATCGTGGTAGGCAGCGTAAAGCTGGCTTTTATTCCACTGGTAGAGTTTTGCAACTTCCTTAATGGCTTGATTTTTTTTCACACCTTGCTGGATACGAGATTGGATTTCTGAAAACAAGTCCTCCTCGTCCTTTTCCTCCACATCCTGACTAGCACCTTCAACAATGAGAAGGCATTCGCCCTTGAGTGGCGTTTCAGCTATGCTTTCTAATAACTCAGAAATGGTACCTCGTTGGTATTCTTCATAAATCTTGGTCAATTCCCTGACCAAAACCACAGAGCGATTACCATAAATTGCTAACATATTTTCCAATGTATCTGCCACACGATGAGGCGATTCGTAGAAAATCTGAGTTTCTGGGTAATCTTTTTTTAAGTCGAAAAATTGCTTTTGCTGGCCTGATTTTCTCGGTAAGAAACCGTAAAAGATATGTGGCTGTGGCGCTAGGCCACTGGCAATCAAGGCAGAAATTCCTGCAGAGGCACCTGGAACGGTAACAACTGCGATTTCTTCCTCAATAGCTGCCTTGACCAAATCATGGCCAGGGTCTGAGATACTAGGCAGACCCGCATCGGATACCTGAGCAATACTTTGCCCCGCTTTCAAGAAACCAATCAAATCAGGAATTTTTTCCTTTGCATTGTGCTCGTGAAAACTGATCTGCTTGGTGGAAATGTCAAAATGCTTGAGCAAAAGACCGGTATTGCGCGTGTCCTCAGCTGCAATCCAGTCCACTTCTTTCAAGGTCTGAATGGCACGAAAGGTCATATCGTCTAGATTACCAATCGGGGTTGCTACTAGGTAAAGCTTGCCATAGGGAGACCGCCCCTTAAAACTTTTTTGAATCTGCATGCTTACTCCCTGTATAACAACTCGTCACAGAACATACATTCCTCGTCCTGTTCTCGGCGTTGGCCGTAAAAATCATTACATACGTGAAACCCGTCTTTATAGATTCGGCGGACGCTTTCACGCACATGCTTGGCCTTGACGGGAGTATCTGCTTCCACCTCGCCTAAGCGTTCGCGCAACTTACTATTTTCCAAGCGAAGAGCTGTATTTTCCTCTACCAGGCTCTTGAGATTTTTCTTGATGGCTTCCACATCAGCCAAGGTCACCAGTAACTGTTGGGAAAAATCGTCTAGCGCATCAAATAATTCTTTTTTGTCCATAAACCAGCCCTTTCCTTTCTTTATCCTTCATTGAGTTTATATTTCTTTCAAGACCAGATATTCCATGACATTTTGAAAGCTGACATTAGCCTGCCACATTTTTCTCGCTTCTAGCAAATCTTGTAGAATCTGTCGAATCCTTGCTTGCAAGAGGTCCTGCCCACAGAGCACTTCGAGGATTCGCAAGACCTGATCTTGTTTTTCCTTGTCATCTGCCAAGCTGGCTAATTTCGCAACCTGAAGATAACTTTCTTTTTTCTTGGCTAATAACCAAGTCAGCAGGCGTTCGCTTTCATCCACCAAGGTCCAAAAACTTGCCTGATTTGCCAGTTTTTCTGCTTCAGCTCGTGATTGACAAAACTGGGCTAAGAGAGTTGCTTTTTTCTTGACCAAACCTGCTTGTTCTAATTGATGGATGAGCTTTTCTTCTTGCTTTTTAAAATGGAAAATCTGAGTCCGACTTCGGATAGTTGGCAACATCTTTTCCTCATCGCTGGTCAAGAAAAAAATATAAACCTCACTCTGGGGTTCTTCGATGACCTTGAGCAGAGAATTAGCTGCGTTGGGGTGCATTTTCTCCGCCTGCTCGATAATAAAAACCTGTTGCTGGCTTTCAATCCCTGCTTGGGAAAACTGACCCACCAATTCCCGAATCCGTTCTGTCTTGATGACCTGATTGACTGGCTTGATTAAGGTAACATCGGGAAATTCTTCCTGTTCAATCAGCTTACAGTTTCGGCATTTCTCACATGGTAGAACGCCCACTTTATCCGTACAGAAGAGACTTTTAGCCAAAAATTGCGCCATTTCCAAACTTCCAAAGAAACCTGAAAAGAGATAGGCGTGATTGAGCTGGTCTTGTTCTAGGATACGGACAAAGCGGTCAAACTGGTCTGACTGCCAAGCCTTTAGTTGATCTTGTTTCATTTATCCAAGCCCATTCTGTCAAACAAGACAGCCTTGGTCGTTTCCACAACTTGCTCCAAAGGAAGACTCGCATCAATCTTGACAATGCGATTTCCTTCTTTGTCCAGAAGAGAAAGGTAGCCTTGACGGACTTTCTTGTGCAAGTCCAAGCCTTCCAAGTCCAAACGATTGACCTCGCGATCACTATTGGCAGCAATGCGAGCCAGTCCTTCTTCCACTTCAATGTCAAAATAAAGTGTCAAATCAGGTTTGAGGCCATCTGTCGCAAACTGATTGAGCCAATCAATGGCATCAATATCCAAGCCACGACCAAATCCCTGATAGGCAACAGAACTATCGATGAAACGGTCCATAATGACCAACTTGCCAGCTTCAAGGGCTGGAAGAACTTTTTCTACCAAATGCTGTCTGCGACTGGCGATATAGAGAAGAAGCTCTGTTTTAGGATCCATCTGCGTATGACTTGGATCCAAAATCACTTCCCGAATCTTCTCACCAATCAAGACTCCGCCAGGCTCACGGGTCGTCAGCACCTCTACTCCTTTTTCCTCTAAAATTGGGAGTAGAGCCTCTAAAACACTGGTCTTCCCTGCTCCCTCTGGTCCCTCAAGAGAGACTAAAAATCCTTTTGACATGTCTAACTCATTTCTTTTTTTCTACCTTCTATTCTATCAAAAAAATAGGTTTTTGTGACAATCTTTTTGTGTCTTCTCCATTCAATCGACCATAAAAGAGGCTGGAAGTCATCCAACCTCTTATTTACCTAATTCTTGTGTTCGTTTGTAGGCTTGCTGAACTGCGTCCATGACTGTACCTCTAAAGGCATGTTCTTCCAGACTTGCTACACCAGCGATAGTCGAACCACCTGGACTGCAAACTTGGTCTTTCAAAACTCCAGGATGTTGCTGGCTTTCGAGGACCATTTGTCCAGCGCCGACTACTGTTTGGGCTGCCATTTTCAAGGCCCTTTCTCTTGACAATCCTGTCTGAACACCTGCATCTGCCAAAGCCTCAATAAAGAGATAGACAAAAGCTGGTCCACAACCTGCGAGACCTGTCGCCGCATCGATTAAGCCATCTCCCAGCTCAACCAAGAGACCAGCCTTGGCTAATAATTGACAAAAGAGTTCCCTGTCCTCAGCACGACAATTTGCTGACATGGCATAACTAATCACTCCTTGGCCGATAGCAACTGGTGTATTAGGCATGATGCGAATGATACGATGTTGACTTGGCAGAAGACTGGCTAGTTTTTCCAAACTCAATCCAGCTGCCATGGAAATCAAAAGAAGGCTCTCTCGTTTTTCAAGAATGGTCTGGTATTGAGAAAGCAAGTCTGAGAACTGAGCAGGCTTAACTCCTAGAAAAATCACATCTGCTTCTGCAAAAATTTCTTCATTGCTGGAAGTCTGACCGCCGAAATCAGTGATGAAAGCATCTACTTTTGCTTGACTACGATTGGCAAGGAGAATCTGAGCACCCGTCTTGGTCTGCACAACAGCCTTAGCCAAGTTAGCTCCCATATTCCCCAAACCGATAAATCCAATCTTCATCTCTTACTCCCTTATCTGTCCATCACCAGTAACCACATACTTGTAGCTGGTCAACTCTTTCAAGCCCATAGGCCCACGCGCATGTAGTTTCTGAGTAGAAATCCCCATCTCACATCCAAGACCAAATTGCCCACCATCAGTGAAACGCGTTGAGGCATTGACATAAACCGCGGCAGAGTCCACTTGCTCTGTAAAGAAAGCCGCAGCTTCAGCATTTTCTGTCACAATGGCATCCGAATGATGGGTACTATGGGCTTCAATATGCGCAACTGCTTCCTCTAAACTACTCACGACCTTAACCGCTAGAATATAATCTAAAAACTCGGTGTCAAAGTCTTGGGCCTCAGCTGCTCGACCTGAAATAGACTGACTTGCTTTCTCATTCAAGCGGAATTGAATTGGTTCCAGTCCAGCTTCTTTCCGACTTGTAACCAGCACTTTCTCCAAGCGAGGAAGAAAACGTGCTGCCTTGTCTTCATGAACCAGCAAGACCTCCATAGCATTGCAGACAGAAGGACGACTGGTTTTAGCATTGTTGATAATCGATAGAGCCTTGTCTTCGTCTGCATCCTTATCCACATAGACATGGACAATCCCAGTTCCTGTCTCAATAACAGGCACGATAGCATTTTCAACCACAGCATTGATCAAGCCAGCGCCTCCACGAGGTATGAGAAGGTCTAGATAGCCCTTGGCCTTCATCATAGCATAGCTACTTTCACGGCTAGTATCTTCCACCAGTTGAATCACCTCTGGATAAATGGCAGTTGTCTCCAAACCCTTCTTCAAGGCTGTAACAATAGCATGAGCTGTTTGGTAAGCGTCCTTACCACTACGAAGAACGACCGCATTGCCACTTTTGAGAGCCAAAGCAGCCGCATCAGACGTCACATTTGGACGACTTTCGTAGATAATCCCAATAACCCCCATGGCCACACGCTTCTTAGTAATAAGCAAACCATTTTCAAGCTGACTTGTTTCTAGGACTTCACCAATAGGATCTGGTAAAGCAACCACTTCACGAATCCCTCTTGCCATCGCTTCTATACGTCCCGCATCCAAATAAAGACGGTCTAGCATAACATCTGAGATTTTTCCCTTGGCCGCTGCCATATCGAGGGCATTGGCCTCTAAAATCTCCTCAGTAGCTGCCAATAACTGATCAGCCATGGCTAGCAAGGCTTGGTTTTTCACTACTTCACTAGCAGTATTGATTGATTTCTTAACAGCCTGTACCTGTTCAAATTGTTCTTGTGTACTTACCATCGTTCACCTCTAAAATTCTGTAAAGAGCAGCTGGATTTCAGGAGTGATGGAAATCCAGTCATCACGGTGAATCAAGACTCCCTTAGCTTTTTGAGAACGGAGCATATCTTCTAGAGCTGAGATGCCAAATTGGACACGTCCCTTTCCAAGAGATTGACCTGTTTCTTTATCAGCCACTGTTACAATATCGTGGTAAGAGAAGCTTCCTTCCACTTCTACAACGCCTGATAAAAGGAGACTTTTCCCGTTTTTTGAAAGTGCCTCTGCAGCTCCACTATCTACCCAAATCGTTCCCTGACTTTGAGCATAGAAGGCCAGCCATTGTTTCTGGGTACGAAGGCCCTTCTCTTGCGCAACAAAGAAGGAACCATCCTTGGTCTCCTCAGCTGCCTCAATCAGGGCATCAGATTTCATGGAAGAGCAGATATAGACTGGCACACCTGACTCCGTCGCAATAGTTGCAGCTTTGATTTTTGTCAGCATACCCCCAGTACCGTTTGACGAACCTGCTCCACCAGCCATATCAATAATCTCACGATTGATAGTCTCGATTTTCTCCAAACGTTTGGCTGTTGGATCTGAGTTGGGATTTCCAGTATAGAGGCCGTCCACATCCGTCAAGAGAACCAAAAGATCCGCTTGAACCATAGCTGCTACCTGGGCACTCAGAGTGTCATTGTCACCCACCTTGAGTTCGTCAATGACGACACTGTCATTCTCGTTGATGATGGGGATTGCACCACGATGAAGCAATACAGACAAGGCCTGATGGGCATTCTTATAACGACGTTTATCTACAAAATCATCCTGTGTCAGCAAAATTTGTGCAGAAACGATTTGGCGCATGAGGAGGTTGGTTGTGTATTCCTCCAACAAAAGTCCCTGACCAACTGCAGCCGAAGCTTGTTTATCTGCAATCTTGGTCGGACGTTTTTTAAAACCCAAAGCTCCAAATCCAGCGGCTACTGCCCCAGATGACACTAAAATCAACTCATGTCCAGCCTCATGCAGCATAGCCAATTGCTGGGTAATTGCCTTTACTTTACTTCTTGATAAACTCCCGTCTTCATTTGTCAAGGAGGAGGTCCCCACCTTAAAGACGATTCGTTTGTACTTCATATTCTCACTCCGATTCTTCATATTTATCCATTATAACATGAATACTTTAAAATGGAAAAGACTTGAAATGAAAAAGGTTGAGACAAGGCATCTCAACTCTTTTATCTATTCTCATTTTTTCGCAATCTTTCCAAAGTTTCTTTAAAAATCTCTGGAATATCTGCTGTGAACTCCAAGGTTTCACCTGTTCTCGGATGGGTAAATCCTAGAGTTTTAGCATGGAGAAACTGTCCATGTCCTTTCAAAGTCTTACGAGGACCATAGACCTCATCCCCAGCAACTGGATGGCCAATATAAGCCATATGAACACGGATTTGGTGGGTACGTCCTGTTTCCAGTTGCAATTCTAACAAACTATAATCTCCAAAGCGTTCCAAGACGTGAAAACGAGTCACTGCTGGCTTTCCTTTAGCAGTCACAGCCTGTTTCTTACGGTCTTTTTCACTACGACCAATCGGGGCTTCAATCACACCACGATCATTTGGCAGATTACCGTGAACAATTGCCCAGTATTTACGTAGAGACTTCTTATCTTTGAGTTCTTGGGCAAGTGCCAAGTGTGCCTCATCATTCTTAGCAATCATAAGGAGACCAGACGTGTCCTTGTCGATGCGGTGAACGATTCCTGGACGCAGAACCCCATTGATACCCGACAAGTCCTTGATATGGTACATGAGGGCATTGACCAAGGTTCCACTGGTATGACCGGCGCTGGGATGAACCACCATCCCTTGAGGTTTGTTAACAACGGCTACATCCTCATCTTGGTAGATAATCTCGAGTGGCAGATTCTCAGCCACATACTCTAAAACCTCTGGTTCTGGCACATGGTAGGTGACGATATCCCCCTCTTGGACAGTGTATTTTGCTTTCTTGGCTTGCCCATTCACCAAAACTTGTCCAGCCTTGATTTGTTCATTCGCGAGACTGCGTGATAATTCTGTCAGGTCCGACAGAGCCTTGTCTAGACGTTGCCCACCAGTTTCAATTTTTATTTCCATTTACTTCCTCTTTAAGCATTGCAATCAATAAAATAATCACACCAACTGTCAAATAGCTGTCAGCAACATTGAAAATCGCAAAGTTGATAAAGTCTAGGTGAAACATATCCACCACAAAACCTTGACTCATTCTGTCGATAAAGTTACCCAGACCTCCCGCGATTATCAAAATCAGTCCAAAAACCAACCAAAGAGAATCCTCCATGTGTTTATGTAGATACCAAATGGCACCTACCATGACGACCAGTGTAATGACAGCAAATAACCACTGCTGGTCTTGTAACATGGAGAAGGCTGCCCCACGATTTTGCAGGTAGGTCAAGCTAACGAGATTGGGGATCCACGAACGCACTTCACCCAGTGGAATCTGCTGGACAACATAATTTTTGACCAACTGATCCAGCCCAATCAAAAGCAGTACAATGACTGCCACTATTCCTCTTTTTTTCATGATTTCCTCTTTTGATCAAAATATTCTTGCATAACCTCAACGAAAAGAGTCCCAGCTTGACTAAGCTCCACTTCTTCCCGTTTGACATAGACCATGCGGTTATCTAGATTATCCTTGAGACGAATGACTGTGATCCCATTAACACTGTCACTATCTAAAAAACCAGATCCAGTTGCATAGGCATCCGTCCGCTCCAAAATACCATTCAAAGTAGCACGGTCCGTCACATTAAACATCTGGGAGCTCGCGCTGGTGTCGACAAAGTTCTCTGAATAGTATAGATACTCATCCTTTTCCTGAGTAAAACGAACCGTTGGTAAATCCACTAAATCCTCCATGACCAATTCCTCTTTCTGTGCTAAAGGATGCCCTTCACGAAGATAAATGTGAGTCTGGAAAGGAATTAGTTCAATAACTTCTAAACCAAGCTTTTCAACCCGTTGCATGATGCCCTTTTTATTTTGGTTGTTGAGGTAGATAATCCCAATCTCACTGTGTCCTTGGGCTACTTCATCTAATATTTGAACTGTGGTAGACTCAAAAATACGAAAGTTCTTATAATCAGGATAACGTTCTGAAAAGGCCGTAATGGTTGGTGGCAAGAAGTCATAGTGCTGGCTGGCAATGGAAAATTCATCCTTTTCTTCCTCAGGATTGGCATATTGATTTTGAAAAACATCAAAGCCTTTGACCAACTCTTGCGCTTTCTCATAAAATTCCATACCACGACGGGTTAAGAAAGTCCCCGAACTCGTCCGACGGAAAATCTTAAAACCAAGCTCTTTTTCCAAATCGCGCACAGAAATAGACAGACTTGGCTGACTAACATACATCTTTTCAGCAGCTTCACGGAAAGTACCACTATTGGCAATGGCCACAACATAGCGTAATTGTTGAATGTTCATCTTTTACCCCCAACTTCTCTATCTGTTCATTATACCATATTTTAGAAGTTTTCCACCTAGGAAAAATAATGTCGCTCACAAAATTCATCTACACTAGTAACGAAAAATTGTGGGTATCAAAACAAAAAAATAGGCTCTCCGAAAACTCGGAAAGCCTTATTTTATGCTAGTTCTAGCTTCCTCGCCTTTTCATTTTAAGGCTCGGGATAAAAAGGTTCACTGAACCTTTTTATTTTGCGATTGGGTAAACAGAAACTTGTTTTTTATCGCGACCTTTACGTTCAAAGCGTACTACGCCTTCAACTTTAGCGAACAAAGTATCGTCTCCACCACGTCCAACGTTTACACCTGGATAGATGTGTGTACCACGTTGACGGTAAAGGATTGATCCACCTGTTACAGTTTGTCCGTCAGCTGCTTTAGCTCCAAGACGTTTCGCTTGTGAATCACGTCCGTTTGATGTAGAACCTCCACCTTTTTTGTGGGCGAAAAGTTGCAAGTTGTTAAGAGTCATTTTCAACATAATGTTTTCCTCCGTGTTAGTTTTCTGTGATAACTCTGGTTTGGACGAACTCAGATGAGTTCTCCGATAAGTTTGCCATACCTAAGAAAAATGATTCGAAGAATAACTGGGTCATTTCTCTCTGGTGTGAAGGAAGATCCGCTGGTATATCAACCTTTAGATAGCCACCTTCATCTTCGTTTAATTCTAAGATTGGTTCATAGCCTGCAAATTTCTCAATGGAATTGATAAAGTTAATGGCAAGCGTAGAAACCGATGCACACACGACATCTAAGCCGTATTCGCCACTTTCGGCGTGTCCAGTAATTTCCGCACTCCTCAGCTCGCCATCTTCGGCTCTCTCAAAGACTGCTTGTATCATGTGTTCTCCTTAAAATTAAGCGTTGATCGCGTTGATGACAACTTTTGTATATGGTTGACGGTGACCTTGTTTACGGTGGCTACCTTTTTTAGGTTTGTACTTGTATGTAACAACTTTCTTTTGTTTTCCTTGTTTTTCAACAGTTCCAACTACAGTAGCTCCAGCAACAAGTGGAGTTCCGACAACAGTGTTTTCACCACCAACAAGAACAACTTCGTTAAAAGTAACTTCTTGACCAGCTTCAACGTTCAATTTTTCAACGTAAACTGCTTGACCAACTTCAACTTTAACTTGTTTTCCGCCAGTTTTGATAATTGCGTATGTGCTCATTATGCACCTCCTATGATTTTTAGGGTTTCCCCGTATTTTTGTGAAGACTCGCCTAGCATCGTGGGACGAACCACTTTATACTCACTATGTGAGCAACGATGTTCGTGCGGTTGCACAGGATTGTGCATAGTCAACTCTTCAAGTATAGCATATCTTCTTTTTTCTTACAAGCGAAATCAATCAAATTTAAGCTTTTTCTTTCCCTTTTTTTCTCCAAGAAGCAAAAAGCATACTGAAGTAAAAGATACTCATCATAAGAGGAACACCTAGAATTGTCTTCTCCTGATAGTAAATCGTCAAATAAGCTGAAAAAACAACTCCGAAGACAAAACTGCTAAGCAAGCTAACAAAAATCAAGCCCTCTCGTAGGAAAGGCGTATGCTTGGTCCGGAAATAATCTCCAAAAGCCAACATGGTACGTTTAATATTCCCTGTCATAAAAGCATTATTATAGGCAATACCTGACACTTCTCCAAAAGCAGTTGTCACCAGTCCCATACAAAAGGCCAAGGGCGGTACGAGATAGATATTATCAATCTTTTGCGGCACGAAGCCTATAATTAGGGATAAGACTGCAAGTGGAATCAAGGACAAAATCGGCTTTTTAACAATTCGTAGTTTTTCCTTATACAATGTCAGAAAAAAGACACCCATCATAAAGAAAAGCAAGGTCATTACTTTAGCACTGGCATCCGATACATTTTGTTGAATGAGTCCTACAGAAAGAAAAACCACATTCCCAGTTTGTCCAGCCACAAGGGTATTCCCTCGTACGATAAAGGTATAGGCATCGACATATCCTGCGCAAAAAGTCAAAAAAAGCGCTAGTCTCTTAGACTGACGTGATATTTTCCTTATTGGTAATAATCTCATTTTCTCCCCCTTCTCATTTCATCTACTTATCTAAATATTGTACCACTTTCTCCAAGAAATTCGAAGCCCATTTGAAAATTTTTACCATCTGTTGGATAGTCCTTCTTTTCTATGTTATAATGAAGGAAGGATTTGAAGTCGGAAAAGGAGTATTTATGCTTAAATTAGGTGTTATCGGAACAGGAGCTATCAGCCATCATTTCATAGAAGCAGCCCATGCCAGCGGAGAATACCAGCTGGTTGCAGTCTATTCTAGAAAACGAGAAACTGCCGCAACCTTTGCTTCTCGCTATGAAAATATCCAACTCTTTGATCAATTAGAAGACTTCTTTAAGTCTTCCTTCGATGTGGTCTATATCGCTAGTCCAAACTCCTTGCATTTTGTTCAAGCCAAGGCTGCCTTGTCTTTTGGCAAGCATGTCATTCTTGAAAAGCCAGCTGTTACTCAGCCACATGAATGGCTGGATTTGAGACAGACAGCTGAGAAAAATCACTGTTTTATCTTTGAAGCTGCTCGTAATTACCACGAGGAAGCTTTTACTACTATCAAAAACTTTTTAGCAGACAAGCAAGTGTTGGGAGCAGATTTCAACTATGCCAAGTATTCATCCAAGATGCCTGACTTATTGGCTGGACAGACGCCAAATGTCTTTTCAGATCGTTTTGCTGGTGGAGCCCTTATGGACTTGGGGATTTATCCCCTCTACGCTGCCATTCGCCTCTTTGGAAAGGCTCAAGACGCAACTTATCAAGCTCAACAGCTTGACAATAGCATTGACCTAAATGGAGATGGTATCCTCTTCTACCCTAACTTTCAAGTTCATATCAAAGCTGGGAAAAACATCACTTCCAATCTTCCTTGTGAGATTTACACAGCAGATGGAACCTTGACCCTCAACACGATTGAACATGTCTGCTCAGCTATTTTTAGCGACCACCAAGGAAATCAAGTTCAACTCCCTATCCAACAGGCTCCTCATACGATGACTGAGGAAATTGCTGCGTTTGCACACATGATCCAGCAACCAGACCAGACGATCTACCAGACTTGGCTGGATGATGCAATCTCTGTTCATGAGCTACTATATACTATGCGCCAGACTGCTGGCATTAGATTTGAGGCAGAAAAATGAAAACCAAACTACCGACTGAATGGCAAGAACTGAGCGACCAACTCGGTTTCCAAGAATTTACCCCCATTCAAACTCAACTATTTGAACCCATCCTCGCTGGAGAAAACCTACTGGGAGTGAGCCCAACAGGAACTGGTAAGACCCTAGCTTACCTCCTGCCAAGTCTTCTCAGACTACAAAAGAAAAAAGCCCAGCAACTCTTGATTCTAGCACCAAATACGGAACTTGCTGGACAGATTTTTGATATATGTAAAACATGGGCAGAAGCTATCGGCTTGACTGCTCAGCTCTTCTTATCAGGTTCCAGTCAGAAACGCCAGATTGAACGTCTTAAAAAAGGACCAGAAATTCTGATTGGAACACCTGGCCGTATCTTTGAGTTGATTAAATTGAAAAAAATCAAGATGATGAATGTGGAAACCATCATTCTGGATGAATTTGACCAATTGCTAGATGATTCTCAGATTCACTTTGTTGAGAAAATCACTCACTACGCACCTCGTGACCACCAACTCATCTACATGAGTGCGACGACCAAGTTTGACCAAGAAAAGATTGCACCAAACACGCGCACTATTGATCTCTCTGATCAAAAACTGGACAACATCCAACATTTCTACATGCAGGTAGACCATCGTCATCGTGTGGATATGCTACGAAAACTGGCTCATGTAGAGGATTTTCGTGGTCTGGTCTTCTTTAATAGTTTGTCAGACCTTGGAAGTGCAGAAGAAAAACTACAGTATCGCGATATCTTGGCTGTCTCCCTCGCTAGTGATGTCAATGTGAAATTCCGAAAAGTCATCTTAGAAAAGTTTAAAGACAAGCAGCTAACCCTACTCCTTGCAACTGACCTTCTGGCTCGTGGAATTGATATTGATAGCCTAGAATGCGTCGTAAACTTTGATATTCCTAGAGATATGGAAACCTATACCCACCGCGCTGGCCGTACAGGTCGCATGGGCAAAGAGGGCTATGTTATCACTCTGGTAACCCATCCTGAAGAACTGAAAAAACTCAAGAAGTTCGCAAGTGTGCGTGAAATTGTCCTGAAAAATCAAGAACTCTATATCAAATAAGGTTGGCTCACACCAACCTTTTTCTTATCCCCAAGTAATTTCCAATTGATAGCTGGCAAAAGGGTGTCCCTCTTGATTTTGTAGTTGATAGGCTAGCTCAATCTTTTGCCCATCCAGTTTGTAGTGACTTGTTTGAATGATGAACTCCTGCATCCCCATTGGAGTAGGAATATAGGCCAAACTATCACTATCCTTTAGAAAACGCATGATGGTCTTGGGACTCGAGAAACGGGTCATCACCAGTTCTTGACCATGAAACTTGAGAACCACTTTTTCTTTTTCTTCATTATAAAAAAGCAGATAGCTATAATCCCCTTTTTCACGCACTTCCACGTCATAGAGTTGGTCGATGACTTCCAACTGTTCATCAAGCTGAATCCTATTTCGCATCCGAATCTTCACATCAAATCCTCTTTCTTGTCTCTTGTCCTACTATTTTACCAAAAAGAGCAGGATTTTGCTATAATGGTCATATGAACGAAAAAGTATTCCGTGACCCAGTTCACAACTATATCCATGTCAATAATCAGGTCATCTATGACTTGATCAATACAAAAGAATTTCAACGTCTTCGCCGTATCAAACAGCTAGGGACTTCCAGTTATACCTTCCATGGTGGTGAGCACAGTCGCTTTTCCCACTGTTTGGGAGTCTATGAGATTGCTCGACGTATCACGGAGATTTTTGAAGAAAAATATCCTGAAGAATGGGATCCTGCTGAATCTCTCTTGACCATGACCGCTGCGCTCCTTCATGACCTTGGACATGGTGCCTACTCCCATACTTTTGAAAATCTCTTCGATACAGATCATGAGGCCATTACCCAGGAAATCATCCAAAGTCCTGAGACAGAGATTCACCAAGTCTTGCTACAAGTAGCGCCCGATTTCCCGGAGAAGGTAGCCAGTGTCATCGATCATACCTACCCTAACAAGCAGGTCGTACAGCTCATTTCCAGTCAGATTGATGCAGACCGCATGGACTATCTCTTGCGCGACTCTTATTTTACAGGAGCATCTTATGGGGAATTTGACCTGACTCGCATCCTTCGAGTCATTCGTCCTGTCGAAAATGGCATCGCCTTTCAGCGCAACGGTATGCATGCCATCGAAGATTATGTCCTCAGTCGTTACCAGATGTATATGCAGGTTTATTTCCACCCAGCAACACGGGCCATGGAAGTTCTCCTACAGAATCTTCTCAAACGCGCCAAGGAACTCTATCCGGAGGACAAAGACTTCTTTGCACGCACTTCTCCTCATTTGCTACCTTTTTTTGAAAAGAAAGTTACTCTATCTGACTATCTAGCTCTGGATGATGGCGTGATGAATACCTACTTCCAACTCTGGATGACCAGTCCTGACAAGATACTAGCCGACTTGTCGCAACGTTTTGTCAACCGCAAGGTCTTTAAATCTATCACCTTTTCTCAAGAAGATCAAGACCAACTCGCAACCATGAGACAACTGGTTGAAGAAATCGGTTTTGATCCAGACTACTATACTGCTATTCATAAGAATTTTGACCTCCCTTATGATATCTATCGTCCCGAATCTGAAAATCCACGGACACAGATTGAAATTTTACAAAAAAATGGAGAACTGGCAGAACTCTCTAGCCTGTCTCCTATCGTCCAATCCCTTGCTGGCAGTCGCCACGGTGACAATCGTTTCTATTTTCCAAAAGAAATGTTGGAACAAAACAGCATCTTCGCAAGTATCACCCAGCAATTTTTACACTTGATTGAGAACGATCATTTTACCCCAAATAAAAACTAGAAGAGGAAATTTATGAGTATTAAACTAATCGCCGTCGATATCGATGGTACCCTAGTCAACAGTAAAAAGGAAATCACTCCGGAAGTCTTTTCTGCCATCCAAGATGCCAAACAAGCTGGCGTCAAGGTCGTTATTGCAACGGGTCGTCCTATCGCAGGTGTTGCCAAACTTCTGGACGACTTGCAGTTAAGAGACCAAGGTGACTATGTCGTGACCTTCAACGGTGCCCTTGTCCAAGAAACTGCTACTGGCCATGAGATTATCAGCGAATCCTTGACCTATGAAGATTATCTGGATATGGAATTTCTCAGTCGCAAGATCGGTGTTCACATGCACGCTATTACCAAGGATGGTATCTACACTGCCAATCGCAATATTGGAAAATACACAGTGCACGAATCAACCCTCGTCAGCATGCCTATCTTCTACCGCACCCCTGAAGAAATGGCTGGCAAGGAAATCGTCAAGTGTATGTTTATCGATGAACCAGAGATTCTCGATGCTGCGATTGAAAAAATTCCAGCAGAATTTTACGAGCGCTACTCCATCAACAAATCTGCTCCTTTCTACCTCGAACTCCTTAAAAAGAATGTAGACAAGGGTTCAGCTATTACCCATCTAGCTGAAAAACTCGGATTGACCAAAGATGAAACCATGGCTATCGGGGACGAAGAGAATGACCGTGCCATGCTCGAAGTTGTTGGAAACCCCGTTGTTATGGAAAATGGAAATCCTGAACTCAAAAAAATCGCCAAATACATCACCAAAACAAATGATGAATCTGGCGTTGCCCATGCTATCCGTACGTGGGTACTGTAAAATGCTTAAGGATAGAAAATAAACGACACCCCAAAAGTAGAGATGACACTCTAACTTCCGGGGTGTTCTTTTTGAATTTTCGCCAAATCTTCCAATCTGGCTATCATAGTAAGCCCATCTTATCTAGTTCTTTTAGGGCAGTTTCTCTTGATGGGTATGGATTTCTATTGATGAAACATTTTACAGCTTCGACGTGATGATAAAGATCCATGCTAATTTCTTTTAAATTTCCAATAAAGACATCGAGCAGTTCTGGTTCAATGTTCTCTAAGGGAGAAGGAAACTCCTTCTTATTTTCAAACTCAAAAGCTTCTTTAGCAGTCACACCTATTGCATAACTAATGTTGTCCCACAAGAGACTATTCGCTTCATTTTCATCTAATTGCATGTAGATAAATATTCCACTGAAGTCTGTCCCATCATCTAAAAGGCGATAAAGTTCCTCTCCCCTTTTATCTCTATTCTCCAAAAAACTCCAACATGCATCCAAGGCGGTTCGAATATGTGAAGTATATTCTGTTTCCATACGATTCGCAATTGCCTCAGCAAAAATCAACATAAAATAACTCGTAAGCATATCCTCCTACTCCACAGGACCTCATAATCACTATTGTTTTTTAATATCGTACAATTTTTGTATTGCTGCATTTCTGTTGTCATATAAATCAACTTTCTTTACTTTTTTGATTCTTCTTTATCATAGGCAAAAACAAAAAGATCTAGTTGATGCGCACATTTCTTATCAAGCTCCCCATAAGCCTCTTTCGCTTGTGCAAATTATTGGCTAAACACAAATAGAGAACAAACAAAAGCATGGAGTGGAAAAATAATGGCAAAAAACTAGGATATAACAGGAAGACGACTACAGATACTAACAAACTAATAAAGCTACCACGAATTACGGAAGAAACAACAGCTCCACTTTTCTTTACTACCTCTAGGAATTCTAAATACTCCAAATCTGTAAATAGAGCCGGATACAAATCCAAGTCTTTTTTAAAATAGACATCCATCAGTTTCCCGATAAGTAAAGAAATACAAGAGAATAAAATCAAATAAAGATACTTGTGAGCTGGTATACTATAGATTGTCAATTCATTCAGAAATCTGATAAAAGGAAGAAATAGCAATGTCAGGGAAAGAATAAAGTACTGTTGATTCTTATAACTTCTTTCTGGAATTGAAAAATACAGTTTCTTTGCCTTTAAGTCATAATAGACTAATTTGTTCTTAAATTCTCCTAGATGAACTAGTTCTTTATAATACTTTCTCTTTTCTATCATTTTCTTTTTTCAGTTTAACCAGTGTTTTGTTTCTAGTTTACTGCCCCCTGCAGGAATCGAACCTGCAACTACTCCTTAGGAGGGAGTTGTTATATCCATTGAACTAAGGGAGCTAGAGAAAAACCCTGCTGGGTAAGCAGAGTTTTTTTGTCGAATTAACGACGGATTTCTTTGATACGAGCTGCTTTACCTTGAAGAGCACGCAAGTAGTACAATTTCGCACGACGTACTTTACCGTAACGAACAACTTCGATCTTTTCAACACGTGGAGTGTGGATTGGGAAGATACGCTCAACACCTACACCGTTAGAGATTTTACGAACTGTGTAGTTTTCTGAGATGCCAGCACCTTTACGTGCGATAACAACACCTTCAAAAATCTGGATACGTTCACGGTTACCTTCGACAACTTTCGCGTGTACACGAACAGTGTCACCAGGACGGAATGATGGGATATCTGTACGAAGTTGACCTTCAGTCAAGCTTTGGATTAATGGATTCATTTTATTCTCCTATCTTTGTCAATCTTGAGGAACCTTCCTCAGCGGATAAACTGTATTTTTGTGCGTCCATTACACACAAGATACAGTTTACCAAATTTCCACCTAAAAGTAAAGAAATTTATAGCAGAATTCCTAAAAAAATCGCTAGAAAACCGCCTAGGTAAGTTATGAGAAAATAGCTATAAAATACCTTCTTGTCACTTAACAGTTTTTGCAGCTCGTCATTCAGAGTTGAAAAGGTCGTCAACCCGCCACAGAAACCTGTCGCTAGGATAGTATAAACTTCCTTGGACTCCACATGATTGTAGAGTAGGCCGATTAAAAAACAGCCTAGAAGGTTGGCAATGAGAGTTCCCAAAGGCAATTTAGAAGCTTGATTATAGCGAGAAAAGAAATACCGCACTAGGGCTCCGAACCCGCTGGCGATTGCAAGATAAACGATTACCATTTCTTCCTCCCTAGAACATAAGCCAAGAGCAGACCTCCACCAATACTCAAAAGTAGGTAGATGCCCAAACTAAGATAACGCTCGGTATCAAGCAATTTCACAGCATCAAGCATTAGACTAGAAAAGGTTGTTAAACCGCCGCAAAAGCCTGTCCCCAGTGCTAAAACCAAGCCTTTACTGCTTCCTTTATAGACCAGGTAGCCTTTCACCAGATAGACCAGGCAGATAATGCCCAGATAATTGACGAGGAGGGTGCCCCAAGGAAAGTCGGGACTGGCTGGCAACTGAGAAGATAGAAAATAGCGGACAAGACCACCCAACATAGCAGCTAAAAATATCCCTAGCGGATAGAATTGTTCTTTTTTCATTTGATGTTTTGATCCTGATAATCACGCGAACGTTTGAGAATATCTGAAAAAGTCGCAACAATGGTTTCTTGGTAGCTCTTATTGATTACACGACTCCTTACCTTTTCAAAAATGACTTCTTCTCGCTTACTATCTAAAATAGGTTTTCCTGAGGCCTTCTTATAGGCAACAACACCCTCAACCAAATGCATTCGTTCTTCCAAAAGTTTAACGATTTGGTCGTCGATTTGATCAATTTCTTGCCGAATACTATCTAAATCCATAGTGTCTCCTCCTTTATTTGAATTATTGTATCAAAAAGCCACCAAATAGGCTAGTAAAATCTAGTTTAACTACTAAAAACTGCACCGACTCCTTCCAGTCAGCGCAGTTTGATTATTATCCTACTTTTGCAGCCAATTCTTCTGCGAATTGTTCCAAGCGTTCGATATCTTCTTCTTCAGCAGAAAGATCAACTTTAACACATTCTGAACCTTTTTCTGCTCCTGTCGCTACAAAAACACGATCAAAGTCATCGACAGCCTTACAGAATTCGTCGTAGAAGGTGTCACCTGAACCAACAACTCCGTAGATTTTACCATTCAAGTTGAGATCAGCTAGGTCTTCGTAGAAGTCCATCATCTCATCCGGCAATTCTCCATCTCCGTAGGTGTAAGTAGCAACGATTGCGATATCCGCTTCCAAGAAGTCTGAAGCGTCAACAGTCGTACATTCATCAACATCGACATCCAAGCCCAAGTCACGCAATTTATCTGCTACAATATCTGCAATTTCTTCGGTATTACCGGTCATACTGGCAAATACAATTTTTGCTAATGCCATATCGTCCTCCTCAATTTATCTTTCTCCATTATATCATATCTTTTTCATTTTAAAAATAAAAATTCTTGTGCTACAATGAAATGAGAAAGAATTGAGGTTATTTATGGAAATTTGCCAGCAAATTTTAGAAAAAATCAAAGAATACGATACCATTATCATTCATCGTCATATGAAACCAGATCCTGATGCCTTAGGGAGTCAAGTGGGCTTGAAAGCTCTTCTCACACACCATTTTCCTGAAAAGACCATCAAAGCTGTCGGTTATAACGAACCAACTCTTACTTGGATGGCGGAAATGGATACTGTCCAAGACAGTGACTACCAAGGAGCTCTTGCTATTATTTGTGATACAGCGAATCGTCCTCGTATTGATGATAAACGCTACGAACAAGCTGCTTTCACCATCAAAATCGATCACCATCCAAATGATGATATCTATGGTGACCTATCTTGGGTGGATACAAGTTCAAGCAGCGCCAGTGAGATGATTGCCCTATTTGCAGAAAATACCCAACTAGACCTGTCAGATCAAGCTGCTGAACTCCTTTCTGCTGGGATCATTGGGGATACAGGGCGTTTCCTTTATCCTTCTACCTCAGCCCGAACCCTTCGTATCGCTTCTTCCTTGAGAGAGTATAACTTTGACTTTGCTAGTTTGACACGCAAGATGGATACCATGAGCTTCAAGATTGCAAAACTGCAAGGGTATGTTTATGACCACTTAGAAGTCGATGAGAATGGGGCTGCACGCGTTCTTCTCAGTCAAGAAATCTTGAAAGAGTATAATGTTACTGACGCTGAAACCGCAGCGATTGTCGGTGCACCAGGAAGAATCGACAGCGTCAGTCTCTGGGGGATTTTTGTCGAGCAAGCTGATGGACACTACCGCGTTCGTTTACGTAGTAAAATCCATCCAATCAATCAGGTCGCCAAGGAACATGACGGTGGCGGCCATCCGTTAGCAAGTGGAGCCAATTCTTATAGTTTAGAGGAAAATGAACAAATATACGGGAAGCTTCAAGAAGTCGCAAGAACAAATCAAGGCTAAGATTCATTCTTAGCCTTTTCACATTCTTTTTTCCTGAAAATATACGGTTTCTTTGTCACTCACTTTATGGTATAATAAACCAAAGAAAAGAAAAGGAGACTTATTATGGAAAAAAATCGTTTGTTTATTCTTATTTCTGCTGGAGTAGCCATTCTAGGTTCACTCTTGCCATGGGCTACTTTAAATGCAGGTGCTTTTGGGTCCTATAGTGTGCACGGTTTTAACGGAGATGGCTGGTTTGTTATCATCGCGGCTATTGTCTCTATTGTTCTGACATGCTTGAATAATGTCAATAAACCAATGCCTAAAGGTTTTACAATTGGTGTCATTGTTGCAGGTGCAATTTCTACCCTCGTCACTCTTATTAATTTATTCAGCATAAACAAGTATGTAACTCATATTGGTGGATACGGCGTTTCAATCGGTTTTGGTTTGATTCTTTCCCTTCTTGCTAGTATTGCCCTTGTAGTGACTGGTCTCTTGGCAATGTCAGGTGGTAAAATCACAAAAAACTCATTAGCAGAATTAGCTGAATCAGGAAAAGATTTTGCTCAAACAGTCGGACGCGTAACAAGTACTACCGTAAAAACTGCAGTAGAGGAAATCAAAAAAGAAACTCAAGAACATAAAAAAGAAGAGACTACAGCTGAAAAAACAGATACAGTTAAAGAGGAAACCGAGCAAAAAGAAGAAGCTACAGAACCAGCTCATGTCAAAGCTGAAACTGAAAATGAAGAACCTGTTAAAGAAGAACCAGTTGAAACTGAACTAGCTGAAGAAGAAACTACTGAAAATAAGACTGTTGAAGAAAGTGAAACAGTAAAAGAATCATCTGAAGAAGAATCAACTGAATCTAAAAATGAAGAGAAAGAAGAACAAAAAGATCCAAGTCAGGCGGACTAATAATTCTTCTCCCTATCACCTCAGTAAAAACTGGGGTGATTTTTATCGATATTTTTAATAAAATCAGGGAAAAGACTTGCCAAACTTACCAGAATCTGATAGACTAGTAAGGTAACAATCTATGGCTCGCAAAGAGACCATGGCAGAAAGGAAATATTGCAAAATGAAAAAAGATATCCATCCAGAATATCGCCCAGTTGTCTTCATGGACACAACTACTGGTTACAAATTCCTTAGCGGTTCAACAAAACGCTCTAACGAAACTGTTGAGTTCGAAGGCGAAACTTACCCATTGATCCGTGTGGAAATTTCATCAGACTCACACCCATTCTACACTGGACGTCAAAAGTTCACTCAAGCAGATGGACGCGTGGATCGTTTCAACAAAAAATACGGTCTCAAATAATGATAAAAAAGAACAGTTACCACTGTTCTTTTTTCTTTCTTCAAATCAGGGCTCAAGCACCACTGCTGTTCCACTACAGGTAACCATCAGCATACCATTCTCTGCTCCCAGAGTTTCATAGTCCATCTTTACCCCTATGATAGCATTTGCGCCACGTTCACTCGCACGCTCCATCATTTCTGCTAGAGCTTCTTCTCGAGCCTGCGTAAGCTCTCCCTCATAGGAACCTGAACGACCGCCAAAAATATTACGGAAACCAGCTGCCATATCTTTGAACATATTAACCCCAGCAACCACTTCGCCAAAGACAATTCCCTTGTATTCTAGGATTTTCTTTCCTTCAATCCCCGCAGTTGAAATAATCATCTTTAGATCCTCCTTGCTTCTTTTAGAACATTGTAAACCCCTTCATTGTCTTTGTCAAGAAATTCCTTATTGTTTTTATACTCCCATCAAAAAAGAGAGGACTTGGAGTCTTCTCTTTTTTCTTGGTTAAATCGCTTCTGTGACAAAACTACGACTTTCTAGCACCTTGAGCATGGCATTAGCTGTATCTAGAGCTGTAAAGAGTGGCACACCGTGTTCAATGGCTGAACGACGGATTTGCTCACCATCTTCGTCAGCAGTTCGTTTGGTTCCGACAGTATTGATAATCGCTTGGATTTTCCCTTTGCGAACAAAGCTTGGGATATCCTGTTCATCATCACCAATCTTACCAACAGGTTGGGCTTGAAGTCCATGACTGGCAAAGAAGGCTGCTGTCCCTTCTGTCGCGAGAATACCATAGCCGATATTTTGGAAACGACGAGCCAAGTCCAAGGCTTCTTCTTTGGCATCATCAGCGATGGTAAAGACAACATTTCCAAAGGTTGGCAAGTGTAGGTAGGAAGCTTCAAAGGCCTTGTAGAGAGCTTTTTCCAAAGTAGTATCAGAACCCATAACTTCCCCTGTTGACTTCATTTCAGGCCCGAGCAAGCTGTCTACCTTAGCTAGTTTCGTAAAGGAGAAGACTGGAGCCTTGATATGAACGCGAGTGCTTTCTGGGTAAAGTCCATCCTGGTAACCAAGTTCTTCGAGACTTTGACCAAGAATGAGCTTGGTCGCTACCTGAGCCATAGGAATATTGGTTACCTTAGAAAGGAATGGAACCGTACGGCTGGCACGTGGATTTACCTCAATAACGTATACTTTTTCATCCTTGATGACAAACTGGATGTTCATCATCCCAAGACAGTTAAGGCCGATGGCTAGTCGTTTGGTATAGTCTGCGATGGTCTCCTGAACCTTTTGCGACAAGGTTTGTGGAGGATAAACGGCCATTGAGTCACCTGAGTGGACACCGGCACGTTCGATATGCTCCATGATACCAGGTATGAGAACATTTTCTCCATCTGAAATGGCATCAACTTCGCACTCTTGCCCAACGATGTATGAATCGACAAGGACTGGATGGTCTGGACTAGCCTTAACAGCGGTACGCATGTAAGAACGAAGGTCTTCTTCGTTTTCTACGATTTCCATAGCACGTCCACCCAAGACATAAGATGGACGAACGAGAACTGGGAAACCAATCTTACGAGCAGCTAGCACTGCTTCTTCTTCATTGGTAGCCGTTTGACCTGGTGGCTGTGGAATATCCAAGTCTTTAAGGGCTTGCTCGAAGAGGTCACGGTCTTCGGCACGGTCTAAGTCAGCGACTTGCGTACCAAGGATGGTCACACCTGCTTTTGCCAATGGCTCAGCAAGGTTGATGGCTGTTTGACCACCGAACTGAACGATAACGCCTTTTGGTTGCTCCAAGTCGATGACATTCATGACATCTTCGAATGTTAATGGCTCAAAGTAGAGTTTGTCTGATACCGAGAAGTCGGTTGAAACGGTCTCTGGGTTTGAGTTCATGATGATGGCTTCATAACCAGCAGCCTGAATCGCCTTAACAGAGTGAACGGTTGCGTAGTCAAACTCAACCCCTTGTCCGATACGAATTGGACCTGAACCTAGGACTAGGACAGATTCCTTGTCAGACTTGATAGACTCGTTTTCCCATCCATAGGTTGAATAGAAGTATGGTGTTTCAGAGTCAAACTCCGCCGCACAGGTATCGACCATCTTGTAAACTGGGACAATCTTATTTTCCAAGCGAAGTTGGCGAACTTGGTCAGCGGTCGTTTCCCATAGTTCAGCAATCTTGCGGTCTGAAAATCCATTGAGTTTAGCTGTTTTCAAGACTTCTAAATCTTGTGGATGGGCACCCAATTCTTGCTCAATTTCAAAGATGTGCAAGAGTTTATCTAGATAGAAGATATCAATCTTGGTCAATTCAGCAATTTCTTCTGGAGTGTAACCACGGCGAATGGCCTCTGATACGTAGAAGAGACGATCATCTTGAGCCTTGACAACCTTTTCAATCAAGGCATCATCCGAAACAGTTGCTAGTTCAGGCATTTCATTATGGTGAACCCCAATTTCAAGTGAACGACAGGCTTTTAGAAGAGACTCCTCGATGTTCCGACCGATGGCCATGACTTCTCCAGTCGCCTTCATCTGAGTACCAAGACGACGCTCACCTTTTTCAAACTTGTCAAATGGGAAACGCGGAATCTTAGCAACGACGTAATCAAGGGCTGGTTCAAACATAGCATAAGTTGAACCTGTAACTGGGTTGATGACCTCATCCAGAGTCAAACCAACGGCAATCTTGGCAGCCAATTTGGCAATCGGATAACCCGTCGCCTTAGAAGCAAGGGCTGACGAACGCGATACACGAGGGTTTACTTCGATAACATAGTACTTGAAGCTATGCGGATCAAGGGCCAGCTGAACGTTACATCCACCTTCAATCTTGAGGGCACGAATAATGCTCAAGCTCGCATCACGTAGCATTTGGTTTTCATAGTCGGACATGGTTTGCGCTGGAGCAAATACGATAGAATCTCCTGTGTGAATCCCAACGGGGTCAAAGTTTTCCATGTTACAAACAACGAGGGCATTGTCAGCTGAGTCTCGCATGACTTCGTATTCGATTTCCTTGAAACCTGCAATCGAACGCTCAATCAAACATTGGGTAACAGGTGACAATTTCAACCCGTTTTCAGCGATTTCACGCAATTCTTCCTCATTGGTACACATACCACCGCCAGTACCACCAAGAGTAAAGGCTGGACGGACGATGACTGGGTATCCAATTGTCGCTGCAAAAGAAACTGCTTCTTCTACTGTGTTAACAATTTCAGATTCAGGGATTGGCTGCTCAAGCTCTTTCATCAATTGTTTAAAGAGGTCACGGTCCTCTGCTTGGTCGATAGCAGACAATTTAGTACCGAGAAGTTCTACTCCCAATTCATCTAGGATACCATTTTTAGACAATTCCATGGCCATATTGAGCCCTGTTTGGCCTCCAAGAGTTGGAAGCAAGGCATCTGGACGTTCCTTACGGAGAATTCGGGTCACAAACTCAAGTGTAATCGGTTCGATGTAAACCTTGTCGGCAATCTCCTTGTCCGTCATGATGGTGGCAGGATTTGAGTTCACCAAGACAACCTCATAACCTTCCTCTTTCAAAGACAAGCAGGCCTGGGTCCCCGCGTAGTCAAACTCAGCAGCCTGACCAATAATAATCGGACCAGAACCAATCACCATAATTTTTTGAATATCAGTACGTTTAGGCATTTATAAGATATTAAGGGCGTCAAGCGGGCAAAGCTAAAATAGGAGTTATGACGAAGAACTATCAGTTCTAGGAATAACTATCTTTTTAGCGCCGTCCGTAGCCCGTATTCAGTTCAGCAAATACGGACCACCCTTCTCCTTTCTATTCGTCGCCTCACAGAGCGACATTAAATAAATTCTCTGACGATTTTTTAGAGAAACGATCATTTTCGATAAAAAATCTAGTGCAGGGAGTTTTTAGTTCGCCTGATAGCGACTAAAAGAAACGACCTGCCTTTCTATTCGGCAACTCTCAGATTGCCATTAAATAAGATACAAAGGACGAATAGAAAGCGATTGAATTTTAGGAAACCAAGGAAGGATTGACAATCCAAGTTGGTTTCTCTAAATTCCGAGCTTTCCGTCCGTGTTCAGTTACATAAATTCTCCGACAATTTTTTATAAATAAACTTAGGTAGAAATTTTAACAGCTACATAATTTAAGGATAAACTTTTCAAAATCTTCGGGCGTCGTGGAATTAATGACTTTGTTACCTGTTCTTAAAGTAACGGCAAATAAATGAGAATCCGTCACTTTTTGATTTAAAAACTTCTCCGTCAAATCCCAATAATGAACAGAAGTCTTGTTCTTTGGTACTACCTCACTGAATGTAACATAACCAAAAGCGACATCCTTGTTTAATCCTCTAACCTCATTAATAGCTTTTGCTATACTGTCAGTATTTTTTTCAGGATCATATAAACCATTAACTTTACATTCTATTATAGCTTTAACATCTTCATATTTATAAGCAAAATTTTCAGGGTTAGCATCATCGTTTAAAATTAACAAATCATACTCAAATTTACTACCTATCACAAAAGCATTAATCTCAGAAACTTTTAAGGGTAGAGAATTTTTCTTCAAAACATTACTTACTTCATCTTTTAATAATTCATTAGCAACTTTTCCTTTATATTTTGAGTATCCTTTAAATTGCTCAGATTTCCCTTCGAAAATATTTTGAAATTTAGCAAATAAATTATTCATTACTCGCTCCCTCTTTTCTTTCCTTTAAAAGCTTCCATCATCTCGATAAATTCGTCAAAGAGGTAGCTAGCGTCGTGTGGACCGGGAGCTGCATCTGGGTGGAATTGTACAGAAAAACCTGGTTGGTATCTGTGGCGAACTCCTTCAACTGACTTGTCATTGATTTCTTCGTGGGTGATGATCAAATGCTCTGGCAAGTCCTCACGACTGACTGCATAACCGTGGTTTTGGCTAGTAAAGTCTACACGGCCTGTAGCAATCTCACGTACCGCGTGGTTAAATCCACGGTGACCAAACTTCATCTTGTAGGTCTTAGCCCCGTTTGCCATGGCAAAGAGTTGGTGTCCCATACAAATTCCGAAGATTGGAATTTTTCCTTGCACACCACGAATCATGTCCAGTGCTTCTGGAACGTCTTCTGGGTTACCTGGACCATTTGACAACATAACTCCATCAGGATTTAGGTGGAGAATTTCTTCTGCCGTTGTTGAATACGGAACGACGGTCACGTTACAGTTGCGTTTGGAAAGTTCACGTAAAATTGAGTGCTTTAGACCAAAGTCTACTAAGACCACACTCAAACCAACTCCTGGAGCTGGATAGGAAGTTTTAGTGGAAACCTGTTTGATATTGTCTGTCGGCAAGACTGTTGCTTGGAGCTGGTCCGTCACATGGTCCATACTGTCTCCAACATGGGTCAAGGTTGCACGCATCGTACCATGCTTACGGATAATCTTAGTAAGGGCACGCGTATCAATCCCTGAGATACCTGGAATTTTCTTGGCTTTCAAGAATTCGTCCAAGGTCATTTGGTTGCGCCAGTTGCTAGCTCGACGCGCCTCTTCGAAAACGACAACTCCCTTACAAGTTGGAATGATGGATTCATAATCATCACGGTTAATTCCATAATTTCCCACCAAAGGATAGGTAAAGGTCAAGATTTGTCCATTATAAGACTGGTCTGTAATGGATTCTTGGTAGCCGGTCATCCCTGTATTAAAGACGATTTCGCCTGTTACATCAATGTCTGCTCCGAAGGCCTTTCCTTCAAAAACTGTGCCATCTTCTAATACTAGAAGTCTTTTTGTCATATTTTCACCTCTCGTGGACGCTCACTGGCGTCTTTTAACGTCTTGTGTTTTAGTTGGCGTTTCTACTCGCCAATACGGATTCTAAGATTGCCATTCGAACAAAGACACCATTGGTCATTTGTTGGACAATGCGTGATTTTGGCGCTTCAACCAAGTGGTCAGCAATTTCCACATCCCGATTCACTGGAGCAGGATGCATAATGATTGCTGTTTCTTTTAAGCGATTATAGCGTTCTTGGTTCAAACCGTGTTGAGCATGGTAGTCTTCTTTTGAAAAAACTGCTCCACTATCATGGCGTTCATGTTGAACGCGGAGTAACATCAAAACATCCACCTGATCAACAATCTCATCAATAGTTACAAACTGTCCATAGTCCGCAAACTCTTGACTTCTCCATTCCTCAGGTCCTGCAAAGAACAGTTCAGCTCCCAAACGTTTCAAAATCTGCATATTGGATTTGGCAACACGTGAGTGGTCCAAGTCGCCTGCAATAGCAACCTTGAGCCCCGCAAAGTGGCCAAATTCCTCATAAATAGTCATCAAATCAAGCAAGCTCTGACTAGGATGTTGTCCTGAACCATCCCCACCATTGATAATGGAAGTTGTAATCGACGGACTCGCAATCAACTCTCTGTAATAGTCGACCTCTGGGTGGCGAATCACACAGACATCCACTCCTAGAGCAGATAGGGTCAAGATGGTATCATACAGTGTCTCACCCTTATTGACCGAACTAGTCTTCACATCAAAGTCCAGTCGCTCCAATCCTAGCTTAATCTCTGCCACTTCAAAGGACTTATGTGTCCGTGTAGAATCTTCAAAGAAGAGATTCGATACGATAGGTTTGTTCTCGTAGGGAAGTTGGGCTCCGTTTTTAAACTCGATTCCTCGTTTGATCAATTTCATCACTTGATCGACAGTGAGGTCTTCCATGGACACCACATGGTTCAATGCTTGTTGATTTTCTGACATGGCTACTCCTTCAGCTTTCTAAGCTTCTTCAGTAATCAGAACTCTGTCTTGGCCATCAAGTTCTGTCATCTCTACGATGATTTCTTCAGAACGGCTGGTTGGGATATTTTTCCCAACGTAATCTGGACGGATTGGCAATTCTCTATGTCCACGGTCAACTAGCACCGCAAGACTCACGCGCGCAGGACGACCATGGCCGACAATGTTATCAATAGCGGCGCGGATGGTACGGCCTGTATAGAGTACATCATCCACCAAGATAACTTCACGGTCAGTCACATCAACAGAAATCAAAGAAGTATCTTCTCCGCTTTTAACATCATCACGGAAAGGTTTGGTGTCCAATTCCACAACAGGAACAGTGATGTTTTCCAACTGCTCCAAGCGTTCTTTGATACGATGAGCGATGAAAACACCACGCGTTTTTATCCCCGCTAGGATAATTTTATTCAAATCTTTATTGCGCTCAATAATCTCATAAGTAATTCGCGTAATCGCTCGTTTGACAGTCAATTCGTCTACAACTTCTTTTGTCTTCATGACAAACCTCCAAAAAGAAAAGTCTCCTTCTACAAGGAGACTTGAAATGTATAGCCAAGCGAGCCCTACTGTATACAGTATAGACTTCACCCTTCTACTTTATCATCGCGCTCCTTGCCTGCCTCACGGGACAGGTTTAAAGGACTATTTAGTTACCATTTACTATAGCACAAAGCACCCTTAAAATCAAGCAAAAACTTTTTCAGAGTCCCCTTAAACATTACTAAAATCATATAATTGGGGATAGTGGTCACATTCTGGATTTTTGGGATGGCAGATAGCTCGTCCAAAGTAAATCATGGCCTGGTGAGCTGCTAACCATTCTTCTGGTGGCAAGACATCCATAACACGTTTCTCTACTTCAAGTGGCGTAGCTGATTTTTTAACGATATCGTGATGTTTGCAAATACGCTCCACATGAGTATCGACTGCGAAGGCTGGGATTCCAAAGCCCACACTCATGACAACATTGGCTGTCTTACGACCAACACCTGCTAGACTTTCTAATTCTTCACGTGTCTGAGGCACTTGACCGTCAAAATCATCTAGTAACTGTTGGGCACATTTTTTAAGGAATTTAGCCTTATTTCGATACAGTCCCAGACGAGAAATGTGTGAAGCAATTTCACTCTCTGTCGCGACAGACATGGCTTGCGGCGTTGGAAAAGCAGCAAAGAGACCTGGCGTAGCCTTATTTACCGCTGCATCTGTGGTCTGGGCTGACAGCATCACCGCAACCAGTAGTTCAAAATGATTGGTAAAATCAAGACTAGGCTTAGCATCTGGAAAGAGGGCAATAATTTCCTCTATGACATGACGGGCACGTTTCTTAGATAAAACCATCTACTCGTCTCCATCAAACAGTCCTTGCAAGCCAGCAAATGGACTGTTTTCTTCTTTCTTGACTGCTTGTTGGGCTTGGTACTCCTCCTCTGTCATGATTTGCCAGTCATTACCTGAAACAAATCCTTGACCAGCTTCTTCTTCTGCCGTCAAGACCTTGATTGGGATATTGAGCAAGATATTATCTGCTACGCTCTCAGCAAGGTCGATTTCTCCATTTTCGATAGGCAAGACCAAATCATCATCTAGAACTTCCTGGTCCAATTGGTTGGTCGCTCCTTCCATAAAAACTTCTGTGACTGGATAAGACTCAGCCAACTCAACTGGCTCCATACTACGACTGGAAGCAAGAACAATGGTATATGACAACTGATAGTCTAAGAAATACAGACGGTCTTCATACTGCACCTTCCCCACTGCAAGGATATCTTTGACATCTAAAATCTCTTGGTTCCGTTTACGCAAGTCTGCGACAAGGTCTAAAGTTTGTTCAAAGTGTAGGCCTTCAGGCTGCTTACGAATTTCTTGAATGTTTAACTTCATATTTCCTCCATAAAGATGTACTCACTTGATTATACCATGAAAAGGCTATAAGTCAGCTTTCCAAACTTTGATATTAAAATCTCATTTTTAACATATTTACTATGACAAACTTTCCTATTAGTGCTATACTATAGGCAAGAATACACTAGAGCAAGGAGGATGCTCATATGGAAGACAAAGCACTCATCACTGAAGCTTACCAACTCCTTTCCGAGTTAAATAAAAGCTACCAAAGCTGCAAACAAGGAACAGCTGATGATCTTCGACTGCAAGAGCTGCTGAACACCACTCTTAAGGAACTAAAAACAGCAGAAAAGCTGGACAACAGTATCTTAATCGACCTTGAGAAATTTTACCAACGCACCAGTCTTCTGATTGGACTAGGGAGCCTAAAACTAAACGATCAAGCTCGTACTGCTTGGCGCAACTATGACAAGTTCCACTACGAACATGTCAAACACGTACTGACTCTCTATGGACCTGTTTTTGGTTTTTAGAGCTTGAAATTACTTGTTTTCTATTGACAAAATTTCCTTAAAGGTATAGGATAGAGGTACTAATACTCGGAGGTATGGGAGACATGAACAACTAAGTCTATCAAATAAAGAACTTTATTTAGTAGATCTTGTTTTTGTCTCTTTTTGTGTGCTCTTTTATACTAGATTTTCTAGTATCTTGTCCTCACTGAAAATCATAAAACTAGAAAGCTATGCTCCTCTTGGGTTGGCTTAGGCAGCTCCAAGCTAGTTTGACGAGTTTTTCAACGAGGATAATAGAGTTTTGACAGTGACTTTGGGCTCTACTAGATAAAGTAGAGCTTTTTGTTATGCACTATCGACATTCTAGAAAGGGCAACAATATGATAAAAATCAATCATCTAACTATCACGCAAAACAAAGATCTACGAGACCTTGTATCTGACCTAACCATGACTGTCCAAGACGGGGAAAAGGTTGCTATCATTGGTGAAGAAGGAAATGGTAAATCGACTTTACTACGAGCTTTAATGGGGGAAGCATTACCTGATTTCACTATCAAAGGAGAGATCCAGTCTGACCTTCAGTCACTGGCCTACATTCCTCAAAAACTCCCTGAGATCCTGAAAAAAAGATCTCTACATGACTACTTCTTTTTGGATTCTGCTGATTTAGACTACAGCATTCTTTATCGTTTGGCGGAGGAGTTGCACTTTGATAGCGACCGTTTTGCTAGCGACCAAGAAATTGGCAGTCTATCAGGGGGCGAAGCTTTGAAAATTCAGCTCATTCACGAGTTAGCAAAACCCTTTGAGATTCTTTTTTTAGATGAACCTTCAAATGACCTAGACCTTGAGACGGTTGATTGGCTAAAAAGTCAGATACAAAAGATGAGGCAAACTGTTATTTTCATTTCCCATAATGAAGACTTTCTTTCTCAAACGGCTGATACTATTGTTCACTTGCGACTGGTCAAGCATCGGAAAGAAGCGGAAACGCTAGTCGAGCATTTAGACTATGATCGCTATAGTGAGCAGAGAAAGGCTAGTTTTGCAAGACAAAGTCAGCAAGCAGCTAACGATCAGAGAGCCTATGACAAAACCATGGAAAAACATCGTCGCGTCAAGCAAAATGTAGAAACTGCACTTCGAGCAACCAAAGACAGTACTGCCGGTCGCCTATTGGCTAAAAAGATGAAAACTGTTCTCTCTCAAGAAAAACGCTTTGAAAAGGAAGCTCAGTCCATGACCCAAAAGCCACTTGAAGAGGAACAAATCCAACTTTTCTTTTCAGACATCCAACCATTACCGGCTTCTAAAGTCTTAATTCGACTGGAAAAGGAAAAGTTGTCTATCGACGAACGCATTTTAGCTCAGGAGTTACGACTAACGATCCGTGGCCAAGATAAAATCGGTATCATCGGGCCAAATGGTGTTGGGAAATCAACTCTGTTAGCCAAGTTGCAGCAACAGCTAAGCGCCAAAAGAGAAATTTCGCTTGGTTTTATGCCACAAGATTACCATAAAAAACTGCAATTGGATCTATCTCCAGTAGCCTATCTCAGCCAAACTGGGGAAAAAGAGGGACTACAGAAAATCCAATCTCATTTAGCCAGTCTCAATTTCAGCTATCCAGAGATGCACCACCAAATCCGCTCCCTATCTGGTGGGCAACAAGGTAAACTCCTACTTTTGGATTTAGTGTTGCGCAAACCAAACTTTCTCCTTCTGGATGAGCCTACACGTAATTTTTCTCCCACTTCTCAACCTGAAATCAGAAAACTATTTGCCTCTTATCCTGGCGGTCTGATCACTGTTTCGCATGACCGTCGTTTCTTAAAAGAGGTCTGTACGAGTATCTATCGTTTAACAGAAGAGGGTTTGGAAGTCGTTGATTTACAAGATTTATAAATGTTGAACATAGCAAAAATCCAGAGACGACCTCTGGATTTTTTACATTTGTTTCAAGCGTTTGATTCGTTCTGAGATAGGTGGGTGGGTATAAAAGAGTTTTTGAAGTCCCCCACCTTTCTTAGGATCATTGATGTACAGAGCGCTGCTGGCATCGTCAACATGGTGATGCATCGGCTCGCTATTTTCCAACTTACGCAAGGCATTGATCATCCCTTGAGGATTACGAGTCAGCTCCACACTGGATGCATCCGCTAGAAATTCCCTCTGACGGGAAATGGCAAGTTGCACCAAGGTTGCTGCGAGAGGTGCTAGAACAATGGCTAAGAGAGAGATAACAAGCATGATAATCTCCAAACCATTTCCATCGCGATCATTATCACTCCGTCTGCGACCAGCGCCTCGCCACCACATCATCCGTCCTGCCATACTAGACAGAAGGGTAATGGCACTGGCGAGGGCGACAGCAATGGTCGAAATGCGGATATCGTAGTTTCGGATATGACTGACTTCATGACCCATAACAGCTTCTAGCTCCTCACGATTCATGATAGCCAGGAGACCCGAAGTGGCCGCAACTGCCGCATTCTGCGGATTCGAACCTGTTGCAAAGGCATTTAAAGAAGAATCCTCAATGATGAAAACACGCGGCATGGGAATCTGAGCGACCATAGCCATATCTTCTACTACATGGTAGAGGTCTGGTGCTGTTTGCTCATCAACCTCACGCGCCCCATTCATAGACATGACAATCTCTGTTGATTGAAAGATCATGGTCAGAGCGTAGATAAGACCAATAATCAAGGCAATAATCATGCCACCAAGACCTGAACGCATAAAGAGATAGCCAACGGCATAACCAACCAAGGCCAAGAGTAGGAAGAAAACCAGCAACAAGATCCAAGTTTTTCGTTTATTGCTCGCAATTTGATCAAACAACATCTTAGTCACCTAAACCGCTAAAGTCAACTTTAGGAACTGCCTTTTCCTCTTCGGGTGTTTGAAGGAAGTCTGCAGCTTTAAAGCCAAATAGTCCTGCGATGATGTTACTTGGGAAGCTTTCAAGTTTTACATTGTAGTTGCTGACAACACTGTTGTAGAGTTGGCGTGAGTAAGAAATTTTATTTTCTGTATTGGTCAACTCTTCTTGCAATTTGATAAAGTTAGCACTAGCTTTCAAGTCTGGGTAATTCTCTGCTACTGCAAAGATACCAGAAATCTGGCGGGTAAGGGCATCACTGGCCTTCATAGCTTCTGCCGGTGAAGTTGCTGCGGCTACTTGTCTACGAAGTTCTGTTACTTTTTCCAAGGTAGAACCTTCATATTTGGCATAGCCTTTGACTGTTTCAATCAAGTTTGGGAGGAGATCATTACGACGCTTCAACTGAACATCGATCTGGCTCCAAGCCTCCTTGGTTTGCATACGATTTTTAACCAAACCGTTATAGCTAACAATCACAAAAATAACAATCAGAGCCAAAACTCCAAGAATAATCCAAGTCATAATCTTATTCCTTTCTGCTTTTAGATTACTACCAGTATATCAAAATTTTAATGAATATGGTAAAATAAGATGATACTAGAGAAGGAAACTACTATGAAACCAGAAACATTTTACAGCCTACTAGCTGAGCAAAATCTTCCACTTTCTGACCAGCAAAAGAACCAATTTGAACGCTATTTTGAGCTCTTGGTCGAGTGGAATGAAAAGATAAACCTGACCGCTATTACAGACAAAGAAGAAGTTTATCTCAAACATTTTTATGATTCGATTGCACCCATCCTGCAAGGCTTGATTTCAAATGAAACTATCAAACTACTTGATATCGGAGCGGGGGCAGGATTTCCTAGTCTGCCCATGAAAATCCTCTATCCTCAGTTAGATGTGACCATCATTGATTCGCTCAATAAGCGCATCAACTTCCTTCAACTTTTGGCTCAAGAGTTGGATTTGGATGGTGTTCACTTCTACCATGGACGGGCAGAAGACTTTGCCCAAGACAAGAACTTCCGTGCCCAGTTTGATATGGTGACGGCTCGTGCGGTTGCCCGTATGCAGATCTTGTCTGAGCTGACCATTCCCTATCTTAAAGTTAGCGGCAAACTATTGGCACTCAAGGCCAGCAATGCTCCTGAGGAATTGCTAGAAGCCAAGAATGCCCTTAACCTCCTCTTTAGTAAGGTAGAGGACAACCTCAGCTATGCCCTACCAAATGGAGATCCGCGCTACATCACTGTGGTCGAAAAGAAAAAGGAAACACCTAACAAGTATCCAAGAAAGGCTGGCATGCCCAACAAACGCCCACTTTAAACAATGGTGCACCCTTGTTTAAAGTTCAGAAAACAATTTACAAAATCAGCCTCGCTCTTACATTTCTAGGCTCGGGAAAAAATGATTTGCAAAATCAACCTCGCTCTCGTATTTCTGGGCTCGGGAAAAATTCGTTTACAAAACGAACCTCGCTCTCGCATTTCCGGGCTCGGGAAAAATTCGTTTACAAAATCAGCCTCGCTCTCATATTTCTGGGCTCGGGAAAAAATGATTTACAAAATCAAACCTCGCTCTCCCATTTCCGGGCTCGGGAAAAATGATTTACAAAATCAATCCTCGCTCTCGCATTTCCGGACTCGGGAAAAAATGATTTACAAAATCAAACCTCGCTCTCCTATTTCTAGGCTCGGGAAAAAATGATTTACAAAATCATTTTTTTCTGCTATACTATCACAAGCAAAGGTTTTTAATGTCATCCTGTGAGGTGACGAAGGCGCAGATTTATATAAATTTTTAAAAGATAGCTATTTTTTAAAAAGTCTTACTCTGAGGGCCTATTGCTGCAAAATAATGGGCTCTTTTTTGGTGCCCAAAAGTGAGGTTTTTATGAAACAGGAATCAACTGTTGACTTGTTACTAGACGTTGATCAACGTCCTTCTGCTGGTAAAGGTATTCTTCTAAGCTTCCAGCACGTATTTGCCATGTTTGGTGCAACCATTCTCGTTCCCTTAATTTTGGGAATGCCCGTATCGGTTGCTCTCTTTGCTTCTGGTATTGGAACACTTATCTACATGATTTCTACTGGCTTTAAGGTTCCAGTTTACCTAGGTTCTTCATTTGCCTTTATCACGGCTATGTCTTTAGCCATGAAAGAAATGGGGGGCGATGTATCTGCTGCTCAAACGGGGGTAATCTTGACTGGTTTGGTCTATGTCCTTGTAGCAGCAAGTGTTCGTTTTGCAGGTACGAAATGGATTGATAAACTCTTGCCCCCAATCATTATTGGACCTATGATTATCGTTATCGGTCTTGGTCTTGCTGGTTCTGCTGTAACGAATGCTGGACTTGTAGCAGACGGAAACTGGAAAAACGCCCTTGTAGCCGTTGTTACATTCTTGATTGCCGCCTTTATCAATACAAAAGGAAAAGGTTTCCTTCGTATCATTCCTTTCCTCTTTGCCATCATCGGTGGGTACATCTTCGCTATGATGCTTGGTTTGGTTGACTTTACCCCAGTCCTTCAAGCAAACTGGTTTGAAATTCCTGGTTTCTACTTGCCATTTAGTACAGGTGGTGCCTTTAAAGAGTACAACTTGTACTTCGGTCCTGAAACAATCGCCATCTTGCCAATCGCTATTGTAACCATTTCAGAACACATCGGAGACCACACAGTTTTGAGCCAAATCTGTGGCCGTCAATTCCTGAAAGAACCAGGACTTCACCGTACGCTTCTCGGTGACGGTATCGCGACATCTGTATCAGCCTTCCTAGGTGGACCAGCCAATACGACCTACGGAGAAAATACAGGGGTTATCGGGATGACTCGTATCGCTTCTGTCTCTGTTATCCGTAACGCAGCCTTTATCGCCATTGCTCTTAGCTTCCTTGGGAAATTCACTGCCTTGATTTCAACCATTCCAAATGCTGTGCTTGGTGGCATGTCCATCCTTCTCTACGGAGTTATCGCCAGCAATGGTTTGAAAGTTTTGATTAAAGAACGCGTTGACTTCAGTCAAATGCGTAACCTCATCATCGCAAGTGCCATGTTAGTACTTGGACTTGGTGGGGCTATCCTCAAACTTGGCCCCGTTACACTTTCAGGTACTGCTCTATCAGCCATGACAGGAATCATCTTAAACTTGATTTTGCCACACGAAAATAAAGACTAATCATCTATACAAACAAAATCCACTCGATTGAGTGGATTTTTTAATTACTTACTCTTTATTTCCAACAGTAAATCTTTCAATGAAATAATGGTTACGGCTAGTAAAATCATAGCCATACCGACAAAATCAATCGCATAAAACTGTTCCTTCATAATCAGAAAGGCAAAGAAAACGGCAGAAATTGGCTCTATGGAAGCCAATAAACTAGACTTAACAGGGCCTATCAGACTAGTTCCCTTTAGGAAAGCTGTATAGGCAAAGATCGTTCCGATGATGATAATCCCAGCAAATGCAAAGAGAAAATCTAGACTAGTCGGTATGCTGGCTTGCAAAACTCCTGTGAAAGGAATAGCCACTACACCAGAAATAACCATCCCGACACCAATCACCGAAAAACTGCCCCACTTCTTAATCAAAGCAATAGGAAGGATGATATAGAGGGCATAGGTTAGGGCAGAAAAGAGGCCCCAGAAAAGTCCAGCAGGTGTGACAGACAACTGGTCAACTTTCCCGTGCGTCGCGATCAGAAAAGTTCCTCCTATAGCCAATCCAATCGAAATAATCTCAGCTAGAGTCGGAGCTACCTTGTCCTTGATACAAGTATAAATCAAGATCCCAACGGGGCATACATACTGGAGAACTGTCGCCGTTCCAGCATTGGTTTCCTGAATGGCAGAAAGATAGGCAAACTGGTTTAAGAAGAGTCCAAAAACTGCAAATAGCAACAGAGATAGTAGACTTTTTCTGTCTTTTAAAAAAGCATAGAGTTTATCCTTTGCAGTCGTATAGGATAAGACTACCAGTGCCAAACCTGCAATGATAAGTCGCAAATTGGTCAAGACTAGAGCGGAAATTCCGTGTACCATCAGATATTGGCCACTGGTTCCAGACAAGCCCCAAGCAATCCCTGCTACTACTGTATACAGAGTTCCTTTTACGGTTTTTGACATGCTTCCCCCTACTCTTCTTGACGAATCATTTCCATGACTTGATTTCGGTCAACTATCCACTGGGCACGCTCATCCTTCTCATACGTTCGATTGGATAAAAAGATAGCCGCTTCCTGCTTCTCCCGATTCCACATGATAAAGGTACCTGTATAACCCGTATGGTCGAGCCAAGCTCCCTCCAGATTCCAGGCTAGAGAACGCTCCTTATCATCTAAGGGAGAAAAATTTCGGCTCAATTCTGCAGCAAAATCATCTTTCAAGTAATGTTCCAGAAAGATCTGCAAATCCTTAACAGTCGAAAACAAACCAGCACTTCCTGCGTGTTTCCCTAATAGACGAGCTTTGGGATCGTGAATGATTCCGGCCTCCACTCCTCTCACTGTTGGTACAGCTTGCTCAACGGGACCGAACTTGGTCTCCTTCATCCCCCATGCTTCCAAAACTTGTTCTTCTATAATCTGATCCAAGTCTTGGTCAAAGATTTTTTCCAAAAGAAAGCCCAAGAGTAAAAAGTGAACGTCTGAGTATAGAAAAGCAGGCTGACTTCGTCTGTTGAGGTGAAACATGGCTTCTCTCAATTCTTCTGCACTTAACTTGTCACGGTTGGGAATGAAGGGGTCTAAATCTGTAGCATGGGTCAGAAGCTGCCGTATAGTGATATCAGGATAATCACACTCCGGTAAAAAATCCGTCACCGGTCGATCAATATCTAATTTGCCCTGCTGCCACAAGAAGGTAAAAACCGTCCCCACTCCCACGACCTTACTCACACTGGCTAGATCATAAACCAAACCACTTTCTGTCTTCAAGTCTCGTTCTGGATCACTCAATCCTAGATAAGACTCTTTCCATTCACCATCCTTATAATATGCAAAAGAGGCCCCGGGATAAATCCCTGCCTCAATTTGATTTTCTATTTTTCTTAGAATTTTTTCCCACTTCATGCTTCTTCAAACCACAATTCAATGTTATTGGTATCTTTACCAAGGAAGAATTTTTCAGACTTAGGGACAAAGTAGCCTGTCTTTTCAAATTTCTGACGAAGACTGGTTAGATCAAAATTCTTGACTAAAAATTTTAACATCGTCAGGTCCCAAGTGACATTGTTTTCAACAGCCAAATCTGGTCCTTGTCCTTTAGTAAAGGTAATTACTGGCGCTACTCCTTCGGGATCAAGTAAACTCTCTGTCCCTTCAGGCAAACGCAACTCCATAGAAACCTCAAATTGGCTCACGTATTTTATACTTGTATTTGAATAAAATTCAGGAACAGTTTCCAGTGGAACCAAATCTCTTATATCATTTTCTGCATGAACAAGGATCACATCCTCTTCAGGAGAAACAATCTCAAAAGCATACCCTCGGTTTCCTTTAAATAGGCGAGGAAGAGACTTCATTTGAGAAAGAAGGACTTCGATTTCAAAAGGATTCTCAACCTTTATCAAGAGTCTAGCTAGCTTCTTAAGCCCTTCAACTCTGCGTGTTCGCATGCTTGGAGCCTCTTCTAAAATCAATCTCTCCGTACCTGTCTGGTCGCCTAATGAAAGAAAGGCAGACTCTTCCAGCAAAGGTTTCATCCCCAGGGTTTCAATGTAAAATCTTTCATTTAATTTTCGGTTATTAACTTTCACAGTCGGAATGATCCGAACAATCTCATTCACATTCATAAATTCCTCCAACTCTTTTATTTTAAAGGATTTTCGAATATTTTACAAGCCATATCTATTTTATTTAGAAATTTTATAACAAAAAAACTGGGATACCCCAGTTTCTTTTATTATAGGTAAAGTAGTTTGAATAGTGCTACTGCTGCAATACCCGCTGCAATTGGAGCTACAACCGGAACCCATGCATACCACCATTTTGAATCACCCTTGTGTTGACCAAGAACTGATTTTGGAAGGAGTTCGTGAAGAAGACGTGGTCCAAAGTCACGAGCTGGGTTTAAACCAGGACCAGTAGGTCCACCGAGTGAAGTTACCAAGGCCATTACTAGGAAACCAAGTGCCAAGTGCGCAACTGAGATCCCAGCAGCTGTATGTGGAGCTACTTGAGCTTTCACTGCCAATTCACTTAAATCAACAGTTTGTCCAGCTTGAGTAGCCATTTGTTTCATGTATTGAAGAACCTCAGCACCAAAGAAGTTTTTAGTCAAACCAAGTGCTGCAAAGAAAAGAACAAATGAACCTACAAACTCATTGAGGAAACCGTTAACAGTAGCTGCAAAACGTGATTCTTTTGTACCGTGGTCGATGCTTGAAATTGTTGAGAAGGTACCCAAGATATTGTTAGGATTCTCTGTCTTCAAGTAGTAAGGACGGTGAGTCGCTACAACCAAAGCTTGACCAAAGATTGCTCCCAAAACTTGTGCTAGGATGTAATATGGTACTTGCTCCCAAGAGAAAAGTCCACTAACAGCAAGTCCAAGAGTGAAAGCTGGGTTGATGTGGTTACCAGATACGTTACCAAACATCAAGGCTGGGATCATAACCCCCATACCATAACCAACCGCGATAACGAGCCAGCCACTTTGGTGACCTTTCGTACCTTTAAGTTCAACGTTAGCAACTGCACCATTACCAAGAATGATCAAAATAGCAGTTCCCAAGAATTCTGTGGCATATTTAATAGCCCATGTAAAATCCATTTGATAGATTCTCCTTAAATTTTTTTAGACAATCCTTATTCTATCAATTTTTAGGCCTTTTAGCAATATCTTTTCTAAAAGAATCTATGGAAAACGCTTTATTTAACTTATCTTTAAGAAAAGGACAAAAGGAGTCAAACTCCTTTCATCCTAATCGTTATTCTTGACGTTGACCAAAGTCTACAATCATCTGCTCCATCTCTTGGCGACTTGGAGTGGTCAACATATAAAGGTAATCCCCTTGTAGCTCTGCAAAGGCTGCTGGCATGATTTTTTTGACCTTGAATTGCTGACTGTATTTAGCAAGCAAGTCTTCTTCTGAATAGACATAATTTGCATTGGCACGACGTGATGTAGCTAAACAGTATTGTGGTTCAAACTCTGATGCTGGGAACTCTTCACCTGCAACAATCGCCGCATAACCTCGGTAGAGATCCAAGGAGTGAGCGAAGTTATAAACATCAATGGTAAAGCCACCTGCAGGACGATTATTGTACTCAATGGCAATGTAGTCGTCCCCGTCACGGAAAAACTCGATATGGAAAAAGCGCTCTTTCATACCAAATTCCTTGACAATGGCCTCGCCATACTTACGCAGTTTGGGATCCATATCCTTGAGCACATAGTAGGAATTGTCCATCTTATAAATCATCAGATCAAGTGGTGTATGGGCATAATCGAAAGTCGTTGAAAAGACGATGCTGCCATCCTTGTCCACAAGTCCGTCAAAAGTACAGATTTCGCTAGAAGTGACAAATTTTTCAAAGAAATAAACGGTTGAATGATCCCATTCAGCCTTAAAGTGATTTACATCGTCTTCTGTCTCAAGCTTAAAGGTTGCTGCCGCTCCCACTCCATTATCCGGTTTGGCAATCATTGGTAGGCCAATTGTCTCAACTGCTTGGTCCACATCTGCTTCCGTCTGGATAACAGCACCAGGTACCACAGGGACACCTGCTTTTTTGAAAAGCTTCTTCATCTCAGACTTATATTTGGTCTTTTTGAGATCCTCTGGTTTGGCTCCAAAGACATTGAATTGCTCTCTGAGTGTTGCGTCCAGCTCAAGCCAGTATTCATTGTGGGACTCGATGCGGTCGATTGGGCCATGCTTGTAGAAAAGAAAAGCTACTGCACGCTTGACTTCGTCTATGTTCTCAAGATTGTCCACACGGAAATACTCAGTTAGGCTATTTCGCAAAGGTTCATCTAGTTGTTCGTAGGGCTCCTGACCAATTCCCAAGACTGTGGTGCCTTTATTGGCTAGCTCGATGGTAAACTGTTGAAAGTTTTGCGGATAGTAGGGAGAAATAACAAGGTAATTCATAGGCAACTCCTTTTATAGATACAGGTGTCCAAGAAAATAGGGCATTTGTTTGCGCCACCATTCCCAGTCGTGGGCGACATCGTGTCCCCATTCAGCAAACCAGGCTGGAATTTGTTTCTGGTCAAAGGCTTCTTTGAGCTTGTAGAAAGATGGTAGACCGTCTTGTTCCCAGGCACCAAGGCCCGTACAAACGACAATCTCCGCCTGACGGTAACGATCAATAAACCATCCGTCGTTTTGATTCCAGATATAATCTACTGGCGAGTTTTGGTAAATAGCATCGTCATTGTAGTAATCGCCAACGAAGAAACGTGCGTCGTAAACACCACTGAGGGCAATCACCTTGGTAAAGACATCTGGATGCTGGAGAAAGAAATTAAGTGCATGGTAAGCCCCCATCGAGCAACCTGTCGTCATCATTCCGTCAAACCAACCTGTCTTATGCTTGATAAAAGGAATGGCCTCCTCAATCACATAGCGTTCGTAGGCACGATGCATCTCCGCCTGGTCATGACCATTTTTCCAAGTAGCCAGCCAGCTCTCACTGTCAACACTGGAGAGAGTAAAGAACTGGACGCGCCCTTCCTCGATAAAGGAAGCACAGGCGTCGATCATGCCAAAATCATAGTATTCATTGTGACTGCCACCAGATGAAGCAAAAACCACAACTGGAATCCCAGCATGTCCATAACGGTTGAGATACATTTCACGGTTGAGATTGCCACTCCAGTGGCTAAGGTTTTCAATATGCATTGGCTTTCTCCTTTCTTAACTTACCATTTCTCTGCAAAAAATCGGAGACAGTCTGGTAAATTTTCCGACCAAGGTATTTCACTATGGATGGCACCAGACTGAACTTTCAAGACAAGATTATCCAAGCCTACTCCACCTGCAATCAAATCACGGTAATAACGAAGCGACGAGTCGATATAGGCTTGTTTAATATTGCCAGCCATCAGGGTCTTGTCCGTATCATCCGCTTCTTCTGTTCCAACATAGATGAAAATGCGCTGTTCAGGCGACAATTTCTTGCGCTCGATATAGCGGTTAAAGGCTTCTTGGTGAAGCCAGTTAGCAGATGAGAAGACACCTAGACAACCAATTCGGTCTTGGTACTCTAGTCCGATAAACTGGGTGATATTGCCTCCTAGCGACGAACCAATCATAGCCGTGTGCTGGCGATCAGCTTTGGTACGATAGGTCTCATCGATAAAAGGCTTGACCACCTCCATGACAAACTCGGCATACTCCACACCCTTACCGCCAAACTGCTGGCCTGGGATAGGAGATTCTTGAAACTTCCAAGCTGCGTATTCATTCATCCGTCCCATACCATCATTATCTATGGCAACTACAATCATGCGACTGATATCAGGATTTCTCTTAATGGCTGGAATAATTTTCCAAGAGTGTCCGATATAGGACTCCTTGCTGTAAAAGACATTTTGCCCGTCATGAAAGTAAACAACAGGGTAAAAACGGTCTGTGTCTTTCTCGTAGTCCTTTGGCAGGAGCACACGCACACGACGCTCTTTTCCTGTATAAGGCACCTTGAGTTTGTGTTCTTTCATTTTTAAGTAAAAGTAGGAATGATTCATTGTCAGAAAACTCTCTATATTCAAAATTTTATCTCATTATACCATAAAAATAGAAAAAAAGTCAGTAATTGTCCATTTTAAGGATAAATAACTAACTTTTTTCATTTAATATTCTAAATTCTTCTGGTTTTTCTGATTAGAGGAGATTATCAATTAACTCATCGACAGCGTCTTTTTCAACTTGAGGTGTGATCTTAGTGATCATAATCCCTGCCACTGCTCGCTCTACCAAACCTTCGACATCCATGCGTTTTTCATATTGCTCAGCATTCTCTATCTTAGGATTGGTCTTAGGACGATCTGGCGCAAAAATAGTACAGCAGTCCTCAAAAGGCTGAATTGAAATTTCAAAGGTATCGATTTCCTGCGCGATGTCAATGATTTCCAACTTGTCCATCGTAACCACGGGACGAATAATTGGAGTGCTGGTCACAGCGTTGATAGTCTGCATGCTTTCCAAGGTTTGGCTGGCTACTTGGCCAAGACTTTCCCCATTGATGATAACTAAACCTTTTCTTATCTCACGAATACGGTCGGTAATCCGCATCATAAAACGACGCGTCAAGGTCATGAGGTAGGCTTCTGGCGCCTTAGCCTTGATTTCTTCTTGAATCTCAGTGAAAGGCACCTCGATAAATTGGATATTGCCCCCAAACTTGGTCAATTTTCGAGTCAAATCTTGGGCTTTTTTAAGGGCACCAGGACTAGTATATGGTGGGCTGGCAAAGTGAACGGCTTCAATATCAACCCCACGTTTGAGAGCTAGATAACCTGCCACAGGTGAATCAATTCCACCTGACAACATGAGCATGCCTTTACCAGAACTTCCCACAGGTAATCCTCCTGCTCCACGAAAGGTTTCATAGGAAAGATAGGCAGCCTCCTCACGAATCTCAACTTGAAGATTAATATCTGGATTTTTCATCTGAGCTTGCACGTTTGGAATAGCCTCGAAAACAGCACCGCCAAGAGTTTGATTGAGTTCACGACTATCCAATTCGAAGTTGTGGTCGCTTCGCTTACTAGTGATTTTAAAGGTCATGCCCTCCTTGTAGATAGCTTTCATAATCTCTTGGACAGCAGACTTCAGAACTTCTACAGACTTTTCAACCTTATAAACGGGAGAAAAGTTTTGGATCCCAAAAACTTGTTTGAGAGATTCTGCTACTGCTGTATAATCAGCTCCATTGAGGTAAGCATGGGCACGGTCGCGGTCTGCGGTTACCTTAACTTGAGGATAGATGGACAAAACGTCCGAAATATTATTACGAAGTTTATTGATGAAACGCATACGATTTTTGTGTTTGGTTGACAATTCTCCATAGCGAATCATAATTTCTGAATACTGCATAAATGCTCCTATCTTACTTTTCTAGTTTGATTGTAAATTAATTTTAGCTTGGTCAAGAACTGCTCGACCTGACTCATGTCATTTTCCAAGTCTAGGCTTAGACGCACAGCTGACTGGGCCTTCTCCTTGTCCACTCCCATGGCTATCAAGGTCCCAGCAGGTTTTCCAGCCTTGGACGAACAAGCAGAGGTTGTGGAAATGAAAATATCATAGTCTTCAAATGCATGAACGATGACTTCTCCACGAACCCCCTTAATCCCAAAAGTCAGAATATGAGGGGCAAAGTCTTCCTCACCTGAAAAGACAAAAATATCTGGATAATCCAGAAGGGCTTGGCGAATGACTGCCTTCATCTGCCCCGTCTTGCTAGTAAAGACAGCTAACTTTTCCATAGACAAACGGAGGGCCTTGGCTGTTGCTGCGATCCCTGCCACATTTTCAGTTGTCGAACGATAGTCTCGCTCTTGACCGCCACCTGTTAAAAGAGGCATGATCCTCTTACCAGACTTGATATAGACAAATCCAACACCTCTGACACCATGAAACTTATGACTTGAGAAGGTTGCGAAATCCACTCGATCTGTCAGATAGTTTTCAGTCGGAATCTTAGCAAGTGCCTGAACCGCATCAACATGGAAGGAAATGGTCGGCTTATCTGCCAAGAGTTCTGAAATAGCCTCAATAGGCTGGATAGAGCCAATTTCGTTGTTAACTGCCATGATGGAGACGAGAGTCGTATCAGGACGTATCAAATCTGCTAATGCTTCAACATCCACAAATCCTTTCTCATCAACTGGGGCAATATCCACCTCAAAACCTTGACTTTTCAGCCAAAGGGCTGACTCCTTGACTGCTGGATGCTCAATAGCTGACACAATGATGTGCTTGCCAAACTGGGCTTTTTCAAAGGCCACACCCTTGATGACCCAGTTATCTCCTTCTGTTCCACCAGAGGTAAAGAAGATTTCCTCACTCTTCTTGCCAATCAAATCTGCAATTTGCTGCCGGGAAGCATCTAAAATTCGTGTTGCCTGATCTCCCAAACGATGGAGACTAGACGGATTTCCTACAATTTTTGAAGCGACCTGCATGTAAGTTTCAAGTGCTTCAGGATAAGGCTTGGTTGTCGCCGAATTATCAAAGTAGATCATGTTTTCTCACGCTTTCTAAAATCACTCCTTCTATTGTATCACGAAAAGAGACTTGCGACAAGAAAGGGAGGTTTCTCTTTTTTTAAGATTTTTTTAAAGAAATGAGGTATAATAAATCATAATTAAAGGAGAGTATCATGTCTAACTATCGTAGAACTTCTAATAAATCAAAAACAGAACACATCAAAAAGGGATTTACTGTCTTTCAAAAAACGATTGCTACCATCGGTAGTATCCTTGGCCTCATCACCGCTACTATCACCATCATGAACGCCATGGACAATAACAAAAACAACAAAAAAGAACCTACGACAACCCAAACAACTGTTGTCAAGGAAATTCAAAAGGAATCCCCTCAGGAAAATACTACACCTAACAAGGACAACACTCCTACTAAAGAAAATACTCCGCAAGAAGAAACTTCTCAATCCAATAAAAAAGAGGAGAAAAAAGAAGAGCAGAAAACAACAACTCAGGACTCTTCTACACCTGCTACAAATAAAGAAACAAGCGATAATGGAACACAGTCAAATACGACGAGTTCTGAAACTAAAACGAACCCGTAATCAAAAAATAGCTTCTTTTCAAATTTGGAAAGAAGCTATTTTTTTATTGTTGCAATACTTTTCGTGGTTTGGTTCCCTCAGCTGGACCGATGACACCTGCCATTTCGAGTTCTTCCATAAGGCGGGTCGCACGATTAAATCCAACTGACAAACGACGCTGAATCATAGAAGCACTAGCTTTCTGCGTCTCGATAACCAAAGCCTTAGCTTCTTCAAAAAGCGGATCGCCACCAGCTTCACCATCAGAAAAATCTCCTTCATTTTCAGGAACATCTCCTGGGTCAAAGCTGTCATCGTAATCCGCATCTGCCTGAGCCTTGATAAAGTTTACGATACGTTCAACATCATCATCCGAGATAAAGGAGCCTTGCAGACGGACTGGATGATTTTCATCAATTGGTTTAAAGAGCATATCTCCTCGACCAAGCAATTTTTCAGCTCCATTTTCATCCAAGATGGTTCGTGAATCTGTACCTGATGAAACTGCAAAAGCCACACGAGATGGGACATTGGCCTTGATGAGACCAGAGATAACATCAACCGATGGACGTTGCGTTGCGAGAATCATGTGAATCCCTGCAGCACGCGCCTTCTGTCCGAGACGGATGATGGCATCCTCCACTTCCTTGCTGGCCACCATCATGAGGTCTGCCAACTCGTCCACAATGACAACAATCAAAGGCAGGGGTACTTGTTTATACTCAGACTGGGCATTGAATTCTTCGACCTTGGCATTGTAGCCAGCGATATTTCGTACTCCAACCTTAGCAAAGAGTTCGTAACGATTTTCCATCTCATCCACAACCTTTTGCAGGGCCTTGCTGGCCTTGCGTGGATTGGTCACAACTGGAATCAAGAGGTGAGGAATGTCATTGTAAACAGATAACTCAACCATCTTTGGATCCACCATCATAAACTTGACCTGATCTGGTCTTGCTTTCATCAGAATGCTGGCGATAATACCGTTAACTGCGACTGACTTCCCTGATCCCGTCGAACCTGCAACCAGTAGGTGGGGCATCTTGGAAAGGTCAAAGGTGCGAGCAGTTCCATTGACCGCCTTCCCTAGAGGAATTTCGAGGAGATTTTCTGGTTTAGTCTGAGACTGTTCCCAGAGTTCACGGAAGGAAACGGTCGCAATCTCAGAGTTGGGTACTTCAATTCCGACTAAGGATTTACCAGGGATTGGAGCCTCAATCCGAACATCCTTGGCTGCTAGAGCTAGCGCTAAGTCGTCTGCCAGATTGGAAATGCGGTTAACCCGTACACCGACTGCTGGCTTGACTTCATACTTGGTAACTGATGGCCCTATTTCAGCCCGTTCCACCGTTACCTTGATACCAAAGCTGGCAAAGGTTTCTTCTAGGATTTTGATATTTTCTCGAACAATCTTCTTTTCCTTGGACTGATCTTTGGGTTTATCTGGCGCAAAGAGTTGCAAGCTTGGTAGCTTGTATTCGAGGGCTTCCTTGGCAGAAAAATCAACCTGCACCTCTTCATCCTCAAAGTCTTCTTCCACATCTGGAACGTCAAAATCAGCTTGAGGGAGGATAATCTCCGGTTCGATCCATTCTTCTTCAGGAATTGGGTGGAAATCGTAGTCTGGTACTTCAGATAAGATTTCTCCCGTTTCAGGATCTACAGGAGGAAGCGGTAATGCATCCTGTTCTTCTTGTTCTCTCTGGATTCTGGCGGCTTCTTCAGCTTCTTGACGAGCCTTCTCTTCTTCTCTCTTGATAAAGCGTTCCTGTTTTCTCTGTTCCTGTTTTTCCATGAAGGATCTGAACTGAGCTCCAATAAAGGCTGCAACATCATAAATAGACCAAGGACTAACTAAGAGTGCCCCAACTAGAATAAAGAGGACTCCAATAAAGTACGAACCGATATTTGAGAAAAGAAAGGATATGGGGATATAGAGTCCGACACCAAGCAGGCCTCCACCAGCAAAGCTAGTCACCCGCATACCAGTCAGATTCGTCATAACTTGAGACAGGGTCCCTTTTAGAACTGACTGCTCCAAGCCAAATTTCCATACCAAGTAGGCCTCAAAAATCAAGAGCAAGCCAGCGAAGATACAGAGAAATCCTGACAGAAGTCCTTCTTGCTTGCGAATCCATTTAAAAAGAAAGAGATAAATGAGGAGGGCACCAATGGCCACATAGGCCAAACTTCCGACCACCAGTCGAATGAGATTATAAAGGGTGATACCCGCCGCACCAAGCTTGAGGGCTGCAATAATCAACAATAAGGCAATCCCTAAGGAAATCAACATCCTCTGAATAGCCTGTTTTCTTTCGAGTTCTGCTTTAGACGGTCTCCGTCTTGTTTTTGTAGTATTCTTGTTTGCCATTCTTCTATTATACCATATTTCACAGCCATTTCGAACAGAGAAAAAGATTGCACCAAATGGTAACAATCTTTCTATTCTAATCCTTTTTATGCTTGTGGTTTGCGTAGGGAACCATAAACCACACCACTTACAATTGCTCCAATCAAGACAAAGACAAGGTAAAGAAGGGCATTTGAAGTTAGGGCGATGACGAAGATGCCTCCGTGTGGTGCCATGAGTTTGATACCTGCAAGACCAACGAGACCACCTGCTACTGCTGATCCAAGAACGAAGCTTGGGATCGCACGAGCTGGGTCAGCGGCACCAAATGGAATCGCTCCTTCAGTGATAAATGACAAGCCCATGATGATGTTTGTCAAACCAGAGTTACGTTCTTCTTTGGTAAATTTATTTTTAAAGAGGAGGGTTGCGACAAAGATAGCAAGTGGTGGAACCATTCCTCCAGCCATAACTGCTGCCATGGCTACAGAACCACCTGAAGAAACAGTCGCTGCAAGCGTACCTGTACCAAAGACATAGGCTGCTTTATTGACAGGCCCACCCATATCAACAGCCATCATACCACCAAGAACGATACCGAGAAGGACAGCTGAACCTCCTCCAAGACCGCCTAGGAAGTCATTCATAGCAGTGTTGATTGCTGCCATTGGGATGTTAACAGCTAGCATAACAAATCCAGTCAAGATTGTTCCAAGAAGTGGCAAGAGTAGGATAGACTTAGCCCCTTCAAGTGAACGAGGAACTTTAACGTATTTCTTGATAGCAAGAACTAAAGCACCTGCGATAAACCCACCAACAAGGGCACCGAGGAAACCAGATGAGACACCTGCAAGAGTTGAAGTTGCTTCACCACCTGCTGCATAAGGGATTTTACCAAAGGCAAAACCTTCTTTGGCAATAGCACCAGCCACAAAACCAGCTACCAAACCTGGTTTTTCAGCGATAGAGTAGGCTACGTATCCTGCAAAAACCGGAAGCATCAAGCCAAAAGCCGCGCCACCAATTTTCATGAACATGGAAGCTAGTTCATGGTAGGATCCGAGATTGCCAAGACTATCCTGTGGCACACCAAAAGCTCCGTCGATCAAGAAAGCAAGGGCAATCATGATACCACCACCGATAACGAATGGCAACATTTGGGATACACCACTCATCAAGTGTTTGTAGAAAGCACCACCGATACTTTGTTTCTCATTAGATGCTGTTGCAGCTTTTGCTCCATTAGCAGCACGGTAGACTTCAGCATCTCCTGAAAGAGCCAAGTTGATCAATTCTTCAGTCTTACGGATACCATCAGCAACCGGACGATTGATTAATGGTTTGCCATCGAAACGATCCATTTCAACGGCCTTATCTGCTGCGATGATAACTGCTTTAGCCTTACGGATATCTTCTGCAGTTAGTTGATTTCCAACACCGCTGGCACCATTGGTTTCAACCTTGATCCCAACACCCATTTCAGCAGCCACTTTTTGAAGAGCTTCTTGGGCCATGTAAGTATGAGCAATCCCTGTCGTACAAGCTGTAACAGCTACGATAAAGTCGCCAGAGTCATTAGCAGGTACTGGGACAGGCTGCTCAGCTTTTTCTGAAGCTTGGTTAAATAGTTCGATAACTTGATCTGCAGATGTTACTTGACGAAGTTTGTCAGCAAATCCGTCTTTCATCAAGTATTGAGACAATTCTGCCAAGGCTGCCAAGTGAGTATCATTTGCACCTTCTGGAGCAGCAATCATGAAGAAGAGATCTGTTGGTTGCCCATCCAAACTCTCATAGTCAACACCCTTGTTTGACTTAGCAAAGAGAACCGTTGCTTCTTTGACAGCAGAGTTCTTGCTGTGAGGCATAGCAATTCCGTCACCCAAACCAGTAGAAGTGAGAGCTTCACGCGCTAAGATTCCTTCTTTAAAGGTTTCAAAATCCTTCACATAACCGTGATCTACCAAACTTTTAATCATCTCTTCAATGACAGCTGTTTTTTCAGTTGCCTGCAAATCCAGCAACATGACATCTTTTCTCAATAGGTCTTGAATTTTCATCGTTTTTCTACCTCAACTTTTTCATATGTTTCTTTAATAAAGTCCGCTGTTGCCAAGTCATCCGAGAAAGTAGTTGCTGTTCCGCAAGCTACTCCCCATTTGAAGGCTTCTACTGCATCTTTAGATTTGACAAATTCACCTGTAAACCCAGCAACCATTGAGTCGCCAGCTCCCACTGAATTTTTGACTGTTCCCTTGATAGGTTTTGCGAAGTAAGCTCCCTCAGATGTGACAAGAAGAGCACCGTCCCCAGCCATGGAGATAATGACGTTTTGAGCTCCCTTGGCCAGTAACTGACGAGCATAGTTCTCGATTTCATCTAAACTTTCGAGTTTCACTCCAAAGATAGCTCCAAGCTCGTGATTGTTTGGTTTAACCAAAAGTGGCTGGTAGTCCAAACTATCAATCAAGGTCTGTCCTTCAAAGTCACAAACCACTTGCGCACCAGTCTGGCGTGTCAAGGCAATCAAATCTTTGTAAATAACATTACCTAGATTCTTAGCACTCGAACCCGCAAACACAACCGTATCTTCTGCTGTCAGACTAGACAAAATAGCCTTCAATTCTTCTAGCTGAGCTGGTTCCACAGTTGGACCCGTTCCATTGATTTCTGTTTCTTGGTCCGCTTTAATCTTGACATTGATACGAGTATCTTCTGCTACTTGGACAAAACGAGTTTCGATTTCTTCCTCTGTAAGAGTATCTGTGATAAATTTACCAGTAAAGCCTCCGATAAATCCAGTCGCAGTATTAGGAATATCCAAGCGTTTCAAAACACGACTGACATTGATTCCTTTCCCACCAGCAAACTTATCATCACTGTCCATACGATTGACACTGCCGACTTGAACTTGGTTCAAGCGCACGATATAGTCAATGGATGGATTGAGTGTGACTGTATAAATCATACTTCTATTACCTCCGTTTTCTTCTTAATGACCTGCAAGAGCTCATGCCCTTGACTTGTGATGACAATAGCGCGTTTAAGTGGTGCTACCTTGGCAAAGCAAGTTTGACCAATCTTTGACGAATCAACCAAGACATAGGTTTGTTTGGCATTCTCTAAAATAGCACGCTTAACGGCTCCCTCCTCCATATCTGGAGTCGTATAATAACCATCGTCGACACCATTCATCCCAATAAAGGCACGGTCAAAGTGCAATTGATTGATTTGGTTAAGAGCAACACCGCCAATACATGCATCTGTTGCCATCTTGACACTTCCTCCAACCATGACAGTTGGAATCTGTTTTTCAACCAACTGAACCGCATGGTGAATGGAGTTGGTCACAACTGTGATATTCTTATTAACCAATTCCTTGATTAAAAAAGCAGTTGTTGTTCCAGCATCAATAAAGATAACATCTTTTTCCTTGATAAGAGATGCTGCTTTCTGAGCAAGCAATTTCTTTTCTTGAAGGTTTTTGACAGATTTTTCTTGGATGGTTTCTTCTTCCTGTAAGGAGTGGGGTAATTCTGCTCCACCATGCACACGGCGAAGTTTGTTTTCCGCCTCCAACTCGTCCAAATCTCTTCGTACTGTCGATTCTGATGTTTCTAATAGACTAACCAATTTTTCTAGGGAAACTACATAATGTTGATTTAACTCTTCTAAAATCAGTTGCTTCCGCTCAGTTTTTAACACCAAACCACCTCCTGTTATCGTTTACACTATTCATTCTAGCACATTCTCTACCAAAGTCAAGCATTTTTTATCATTTTCTTTCAAATTCTATCATTTTTCTTATTTCCAAAATTTTTATTGCAAGATAAGTGGCTTTATGGTAGACTATTTGAGTAAGTATTGGAAGATTACTCAAGAGGCTTAAGAGGCCGTGTTGGAAACGCGGTAGGCGTGTAACAGCGTGCGTGGGTTCGAATCCCATGTCTTCCGTAGAAAAAAGAAAAACTGCACCTCAATGCAGTTTTATTTTATTTATCATACCCAAAATATCCATTTGCAAAAATCTACAACTTAACAAGTAAAAGAACACTACTTTAATTGGAGAGCGCTTTGCGAATTATATCGATTTCTAGGATACAGCAAAATGTTGTATCCTTTTTTTGAAAAAGAATGCTAAACAATAAAAAAGACAAAAATAAAAACGTTGTTAAATCAACGTTTTAGAAAGGTTTGCAAAAGAATGCAAAGGAATGATGGAGCCGGTGGGAGTCGAACCCACGTCCAAACACCTGCCAACATATTTGTCTACAACCATAGGTTATGTATTGTTTTAACAGTCCCTCGACACATAACTCAAGCCTAGGAACTGCGAGTCTATTAATCTCTTATCAAACCACTAGACAAGGCTTGATCGTATCTCGCTAATCATAAGACCTGTCATTGAACACGAGCAATCCAAATCAGGTCACGCCTGCTGGTTTTTAGGCAGCTAGAGCGTAAGAAGTGTTATTTTTTGCAGTTATATTTAACTGAGCGTTTACGTCGCCACACGGGTTGCAAAATATGCCTCATAATGCCTGTCGAATCCGTAACGACCCCAGGATGTTAGAACTATTATAACCTATCTTCAAAAAAAATGCAAAATCAAGCCAATTCTTTAGAACAGATACGTTTTCAAAGCATCTGATAATGCTTGATAACCGGCTACACTTAGATGGAGACCATCCGTTGTATAGGCTGATTTAAGTTGTCCCTCTGCATCAGTCAAACTATCATAAATTGGTAGAAAATTTACTTGCATATAGGCGGAGGCTAGAGCCTCATAGGCTTGATTCCATTCTCTGATCTTTTCATTGGTACGAATATATACTGTCTGCTTGTATTCTTCTCCTTCATTGACTGGCAGAAGAGAAACAAGCTTTATTTGTGACAGCGGATATTCTCGGGCAATCGATTGGATTACACGCTCAAGATTATCCAAAGCATCATTCATGGGAATATCTTTTCCAATATCATTTGTCCCAATTAAGAGAACAATTTGATCCACAGCATCACCATAAAGATGGGCATCCAAATTCTCTAATAACAATCTCGTCTGATAGCCTCGGATGCCACGATTAACAATCGTCTTGGCAGTTCCCAACAACTCTTGAAGAGGGTAATACTCCACTATCGAATCACCAATAAAGATGATATCTGGCTCTAGAACAGATACTTGATTCAATTCACGATACTTGGTTTGAATCTTTTCTTGCTCCTTTAAGAGCCAATTCTCTAATAACTGTACTGCCACCCTATCCCTCTTTCTCTAACCAATTCTCTAGAACTTGATAAACGCCCGCCTGGCTGTTAGCTGGAGCTAGGGCAGTTGCAACTGCCTTGGCCTCATCATCAGCATTTTCCATAGCATAGGCAATTCCAGCCATCTCCAACATCTCAACATCATTTTCGCTATCACCAAAAGCCATAATTTGTTCTGATGTCAAATCCCAGCGCTTGAGTAATTCTTCCAATCCCCAAGCCTTGTGAACACCAGCTTGCAGGATATCAATACAGCCATAACCGCTAGAAACAGCCCTTACACGACCATCAAAGAGGTCATTGATTTCCTGCAAAACTGAACTAGAACGTTCTTCACCAACGACCATGCTCATCTTTAGAACTCCTCCAAAGAGGTCTGAGTTTAGCTCATCCACAAAATTTGTCCTTTGATAAAGTTTTTCAATCATCTCTGGAGTCATAAATTTTTCCAGGTCTGTAAAAACAGTTCCTTCCTTGACAAAACTCCCATTCATACTGGTAACGACGAACTGATCTCTGCACTCTCTCCCTTTAAAATGAGCTAAAGCCTTGTCAACCATAGCATCATCCCAGGTCTGAGCTTGAAGTAATGTATCATACTCAAATATCCGAGCACCGTTAGCAACAACCAAGATTACTCGACTCGCCAAGTGCTCCAGTAATTGCCTCATACGGTGAACTTCATTCCCTGTCGCAATGACAAAACGGATACCTCGTTCATCTAATTGGTCTAAAATCTTTTCTAAACGTGGCAAGTCCAGTTGCCCTCTTGGATCCAGCAAAGTTCCATCCATATCCGTTGCAATCAATTTAATCGTCATCTCGTCTCCTTTAGGGCAAGTGCCTACCACTTCAACCCTACATGTTCATTCATTTCTTTATAGGCCGTGTCAATTCGTTCCTTGGTCGCCTCGTCCAACTTGTCACGGTGACTGCCTCCCTCGATGAAGTCCTCTAGGATATAGGTCTGATAGAGGAAGAGCGGATAGCCTTCTGGAGAGTAAGTCCCTTTGGGTGTTCGATTTACCCAAGTAGGATGCGCTTTGGCCGTTTCAATCCTTGTCTTACCATCTTTTTTCTTAATGGTCACGTCCATGAGAACACCGCGCTCCGTCCATTTGGCATTTTCCTCATCTTGCATGGTTTCAATGCGTTGATTTGAGAGAAAATTTCCCATGGAATAGATGATCAATTTTTTGTCACCATCTTTTTCAACGGTTTCAGCAGGTTCAACGACGTGAGGATGCCCTCCAAAGATAATATCTGCTCCCCAGTCAATCATCTTGTGGTAGAGTGTCTTTTGTTCTTCCGTTGGTTCTAGTTGGTACTCAATTCCCATCTGAGGCATGATGACAGTAATATCCGCCTCCTTCTCTGCACGCTCGATTTCTGCCTTCATCTTATCTTCATTCAAATCAGAAAGATAGCGATTATAGTCCTCTTGAGAGATATACTGCTCAATGCCATTAAAACCGTAAGAATAGGCCAGGAGAGCTACCTTGATACCATTGACTTCCTTGATGACTATAGGTGCTTGGTCTCGGGATTCATGCGTGTAGACTCCGATGGGTGTCATTCCAACCTTTTCAATAGCTTGAGCCGTTGAAACCACTCCCTCTATCTGCGAATCCAAGATGTGATTATGAGCCAAGTCTAGAACTTGGTAGCCTGCATCCTTGATCGCATCCATGACTTCCCCTGGTGCATTAAAGAGAGGATAACCTGCCAAGTAGTGGTCCTTGTTCACCGTTCCTTCAAAGTCACCAATCACCAAATCCGCTTGTTTGAGCCAGGGTTTTACATACTCAAAATTTTCATGGAAATCATAGGTCCCATCTTCTTTAAGAGCTGTTCGGTAGATAGGGATATGATAAAGAAGGTCACCATTTGCCATGATACGTGCCGTTGTTTCACCAGACTGATCTTCCTTGGATTGACCAGATGTACTAGCAGAATCAAGAGTTTGGCTACCAGGGCTTGTTCCCTTACTACCTTGTACTGCTCGAACTAATAAGTTTCCCCCCATGGATAAGGCAACTGCAAGCAATAACACAATAATAAACTGGGCATTGGTCCAGGATTTATAATTCCGAAAGAAATCAACACTAGTTCTCCACACCCCATAAAGAGAGTCCTGAGACCGTCTATCTTGTCGCTTTTCCATCTTTATTCCCCCCTTGCTTTTTGGTGCAAGTCTTTTCTTTTATTATACCACAGACAAAAGAGGAATACCGTTTATTATATTATTTTTTAGGAACTTCTGCGACTTTCTTTCTCGCCTATTTTGTGTTATCATGTAGAGGTAATGAAAGGAGAGAAAATGTCTGCAATAGAACGTATTACAAAAGCTGCTCACTTAATTGATATGAACGATATTATCCGCGAGGGGAATCCAACTCTTCGCGCAGTTGCTGAGGAAGTCGCTTTCCCACTGTCTGACCAGGAAATCATCCTTGGCGAAAAGATGATGCAATTCCTCAAACATTCCCAAGATCCTGTTATGGCTGAGAAAATGGGGCTCCGCGGTGGTGTTGGGCTGGCTGCTCCCCAACTCGATATTTCAAAACGCATTATTGCCGTCTTGGTCCCAAATATTGTGGAAGAAGGTGAAACTCCACAGGAAGCCTACGACTTGCAAGCTGTTATGTACAATCCAAAAATCGTCTCCCACTCTGTTCAGGACGCTGCTCTTGGCGAAGGAGAAGGTTGCCTGTCTGTTGACCGAAACGTACCTGGCTATGTAGTCCGCCATGCTCGCGTTACTGTTGACTACTTTGACAAGGACGGAGAAAAACACCGTATCAAGCTCAAAGGCTACAACTCTATCGTTGTCCAACATGAAATTGATCATCTAAACGGAATCATGTTTTACGATCGTATCAATGAGAAAGATCCATTTGCTGTTAAAGATGGTTTACTGATTCTGGAATAAAGAAAATCCCGTTGCAAGACGGGGTTTTGTGTTATAATAGAGGCATGAAAACAAATGATATTGTCTATGGCGTCCACGCCGTTACAGAAGCCCTCCTTGCAAACACTGGAAATAAACTTTACCTCCAAGAAGATCTTCGAGGTAAGAATGTTGAAAAAGTCAAGGAACTGGCTACAGAAAAGAAGGTATCCATTTCTTGGACTTCAAAAAAATCCCTGTCTGAGATGACCGAAGGCGCTGTTCACCAAGGTTTTGTTCTACGAGTGTCCGAATTTGCCTATAGCGAGCTGGATCACATCCTTGCAAAAACACGCCAAGAAGAAAATCCACTTCTGTTGATTCTGGATGGTCTAACTGACCCTCACAACTTAGGCTCTATCTTAAGGACTGCTGATGCGACCAATGTTTCAGGTGTCATCATTCCCAAGCACCGTGCTGTCGGAGTGACTCCTGTCGTTGCCAAAACGGCCACAGGTGCTATTGAGCATGTACCGATTGCGCGAGTTACCAACCTCAGTCAAACCCTAGACAAACTCAAGGCTGAAGGCTTCTGGACCTTTGGAACGGATATGAACGGTACCCCTTGCTACAAGTGGAATACAAAAGGGAAAATCGCCCTCATCATCGGAAATGAAGGAAAAGGTATCTCCAGCAACATCAAAAAACAGGTCGATGAGATGATTACTATTCCCATGAGTGGGCATGTTCAAAGCCTCAATGCCAGTGTTGCTGCAGCCATTCTCATGTACGAAGTTTTCCGAAACCGACTATAAAAAGTTTCCAATCAAGTGATTGGAAACTTTTTTCTTAACTATGTTCTGTAATAAATTTGTAAGCTTCTTGACCAGCGATAGCCCCATCTCCAACTGCTGTTGTCACTTGGCGAAGATCTTTCTGGCGAACATCTCCAACTGCAAAGATACCGTCAACGGCAGTTTTCATGTGATTATCTGTCACAATCCAGCCTGCCTGGTCTTGAATATTCAATTCTTTAACAAAATCGCTAACAGGATCCAAACCAACATAGATAAAGACACCACCGAAGGCTTGTTCTGTCACTTGACCTGTTTTTACATTTTCAAATACGACAGATTCTACTCGGTTTTCACCTTTGATTTCCTTGACAACAGAATCCCAGATAAAGTTGACTTTCTCATTTGCAAAAGCACGGTCTTGCAAAACCTTTTGGGCACGAAGTTCATCTCGACGGTGGACAATGGTAACAGTCTTGGCAAAGCGAGTCAAGAAGAGAGCTTCTTCTACCGCTGAATCTCCACCACCGACTACGAGCAAGTCTTGGTCACGGAAGAAAGCTCCGTCACAGACTGCACAGTAAGAAACTCCTCGACTGTTCAGTTCCTCTTCTCCGGGAACTCCCAAAAGACGGTGTTTTGACCCAGTTGCCACGATGACAGTACGGGTTTCGTAAACTTGATCATCAGTGATTACCTTCTTATAGTCACCCTTGTCTTCAATATTTTCAACATAGCCATAAAGATGCTCCACTCCAAGGTTTTCAAGTGGTTCAAACATCTTTTCAGCCAATTCAGGTCCACTGATGTTGGCATAACCTGGATAGTTTTCAATATCAGATGTGTTGTTCATTTGCCCGCCTGGCAGACCACCTTCAATCAAAGCCACTTTCAGATTGCTGCGAGCGGCATATAAGGCAGCGGTCATTCCCGCAGGTCCAGCACCGATAATAATCGTATCGTACATTTCGATTCCTTCTTTCTTGTTGTAACTATCTTTATTCTAACTCATTCTTGCTAGTCACGCAAGGATTATGCCTTAAAAACCAAGAGCAAACTCATGACGGCAAAGGATAACACTGGAACGACCAAAACTCCAATCATAATCATATCATAGAGATGAGCTTGGCGAGCTTTGGCTGTCTTGTCCACACCAGACATGGCTCTCAATCCGATCCAAATCCCCAGAAAAATCACGACAAGGATGGTCGTTAAGATCAAACTCTCGAAATACAAAGAAAATAGATGCAGTAGCATGATCTCTCTCGTTTCTATCTTTTTTAAAGAGTAAACTCAGCTAGTCCAACTAACTGAGTTTTCCTTTTTCTATTATATCAAATATAAGTCCGTTTGTAACTAGCAAAGAATTCTTTTGTCCGTTCTTCTTTCGGATGATTGATGATTTCATCCGGTGTGCCAGACTCGATGATTTTCCCTTTATCTAGGAATAAAACCTTGTCTGCCACTTGGGCTACAAAAGACATATCGTGACTGACCAAAATCATGGTCTGACCTGACTTGGCGGCATCTGCAATAGACTTCTCTACCTCACCGACCAATTCTGGGTCGAGGGCTGAAGTGGGTTCGTCCAAGAGCAAGACATCTGGTTTCATAGCAAGCGCACGCGCGAGGGCAACCCGTTGCTTTTGTCCACCTGATAAGTGGCGAGGATAATGGTTTTCACGGTCAGAAAGACCAACCTTGGCCAACTCTTCCTTAGCGATTTTTGTTGCTTCCTCGTCCGATAATTTTTTAACGACAACCAAACCTTCCTTGACATTGTCAAGAGCAGTTCGGCGTTCAAACAAATTAAACTGTTGGAAAACCATGGACAACTTGCGACGAAGGGTTAGAATCTCTTCTTGGCTAATCTGAGAAAAATCAACTTTAAAATTGTCAATCTGAATCGTTCCACTATCTGGAGTTTCAAGGTAATTCAAACTACGAAGAAAGGTTGATTTCCCAGCTCCAGATGAACCAATCAAAGCCACTACCTCACCTTTTTGGATTTCCAAGTTCAGATGATCCAAGACTGTCTGTCCTGAAAAGGATTTGCTTAAATTCGAAATCTTAATCATTAACGAAGGTCTCCTTTCACATCTGTAGATACTGTATCCGGCGCTGAGATAGCCATTTTTCTCTCGATGAAACGGCCGAGGCTTTCAATTCCGATATTGACTACCCAATAAACAAGGGCTACGGAGATGAAACGTTCAAAATAGCGATAATCAGCTCCACCTAAAATCTGAGCTTGGGCAAAGACCTCCACAACACCTGCGCTAAAGGCTAGAGAAGTTCCCTTGGTCAAACCGATAAGGGAGTTAATCAAAGTCGGCGTCGCTACCACCGCCGCATTTGGAATAATCACGCGACGATAAACTTGAGCTCGCGTCATACCCAAACTACGCGCCGCCTCAATTTCACCTGGATTAACAGAAAGAATAGCTGCACGAATCGTTTCACTTGCATAAGCCGCCTCATTAAAAGCAAAGGCCACAATCGCAAAAAGCGCTGCTGGAATCGCATTGATATTGAGACCAGTTCCCCATTGTTGGTTGATAGCTTTCAGTGCCAAAGGAATTCCGTAGTAGGTCAACATAAGTTGAACTAGGATTGGGGTACCTTTTAAGAAGCTGACGAAAAAGGCCTGCAAGGGATATAGAATCTTAACACGATTGATCTTAACAATGGCAAAAATCAGGGCAAGTAGCAAACCAAAGAGTGCACCTCCAAGCGTCAACATCAAGGTTGTAGGCAATTGTTGGACAATCCTTGGAATTCCATCAAAGACCGAACGCAAACTAAAGAGCTTACCATCCGGAATGAGTTGCATCAAACTTTGGTACCAATCTGATGCTAAAAATGTTGTAACAGTCATAAAAATATCCTCTCCTGATAATGATTCATTCTATCATACTTCTGCTCGCAAGCAAATTATTTGCTACGAGCTGATCAGACTTTGTCTATCTTCTAGTTTATCACACTTTAAAACAGGGAGGCTATATATTTTACCTATCAAGGAGATAAATAAAAACTATCTCAAACCTAAGTCCTCATAGGTTTTTCTATAGCCAATTTGTTTAACAGCACCATTCTCCACCAAAATTGGACGTTTCAATAACATGCTATCACTCGCTAGAAGCTTGGCTGCTTCTTGTTTTGACAAACTTCCCACCTTATCTTTCAAGCCCAGTTCACGGTATTTGATCCCGCTAGTATTGAAAAATTGTTTCACTTCAAAACCGGAAGTTTCCAACCAGTTCAAAATCACGTCTTCACTTGGTGTTTCTTCTACAATGTGGACAGCTTTATAGTTCACACCGAGTTGATCTAGTTCATTTTTTGCTTTCTTACAAGTTGAACATTTTGGGTATTCGATAAATTCTAACATCTTCTTTTCTTTCTATTTTTTATTTTCTTGAAATGCTGCACCTTCATGTTGCAAGAGCCAGGCTTTCTTTTCGACTCCAGATGCATAGCCTGTCAGACGCTTGCCTGACCCTAGCACACGATGACAGGGGACGAGTATGGACCAAGGATTGCGCCCCACTGCTCCGCCAATCGCTTGGGCAGAAGCCACTTGCAGATCTTGAGCTATTTGTCCATAAGTTACTGTCTGACCATAAGGAATGGCCTGTAAATAAGCCCAGACCCGCTTTTCAAAATCCGTTCCAATGGGAGCCAAAGGTAAGTCAGATAGATCCTGAACACCGCCTTCGAAATAGGTATCTAAATAGGAAATAATTTGCTCTAATACAGGATGGCTAGCAACTTTTTCTATCGTTTCGTCTCCTAATCCCCTCTCAAAATGAGTTTGGTCCTGTACCCAAATTCCATACAGATATTGCTCGTCAGCAACTAAGGATAAGGTTCCAATTGGCGACGGGTAGAGCATTTTTGCGTACTTATTCTGCTTCATTTTTTTAATTTCTGATAGGCCAAACGTTCCCCATCAACTGGAACCTTACCAACCTGTTGGAAGCCTAGCTTTTCAAAAATATGCTGCATGGTCTTGTTTTCTGCATGCGTATCTGAACGAAAATCTAGATAATCAAAACCTTCAATCAAGCCTTCTAGGAAAGTCTGAGCAACACCTTGTCCTTGGACATCTGCTGCCACAGCGATACGGTGAAAGACCAAATATTCTGATTCTTCCCCCTGCCAACTCCCTTCATAAATGGCTTCATAGGCTTCCTCTGGGCTCTTGGTCACAGCAGCATAAGCTAGCAGTTCTCCTTCTTCCAAGGCCACATAAGCTTGACCTGAGATGATATCATCGATAATGATGTCGGCATTTGGATAGCCATTTTGCCACTGGTCACTACCAGACTCAGCTAAGCACTTTTTGGCATCCTCCATCACCTGCATAATCGCATCTACTTCGTTTGGAAAAGCTAAACGAATCTCCATCTTTTCCCCTCATTTCTAACTAGTTTCTCTCATCATAGCATAATTTAAAACTTTCTACAAGCAGTTGAAACTTGACTTTTATTTTTTATTATTTTATAATCTAGTTATCAAAACTAGATAAAAAGGAGTTGGAAATGAATTCTAACTTTTCCTACCCAAAATGGGAAGACATTCCAAACATTGACCTCTATCTGGATCAGGTTTTGCTTTATGTCAATCAAGTCTGTGCCCCTATCTCTCCAGATAAGGACAAGGGACTAACAGCATCCATGGTCAATAACTATGTCAAACATGGTTACCTGACAAAGCCGGATAAGAAAAAATACCAACGCAAACAGATTGCTCGATTGATTGCCATCACCACTCTCAAGTCTGTCTTTTCAATCCAAGAAATCGCTCAGACTCTCAATACTCTACAAACTCAAGCGAGCTCAGACCAGCTCTACGATGCTTTTGTGGACTACATGAACCATGGGATTGATCCAGAAAATCCTATTATCCAAACTAGCTGTCAAACGGTTAAACTCTATCATCAAACTCTAGACTTAATCCTTATCAAAGAAGAGGAGGAAATCCAATGAATACCAGTCTAAAGCTCAGTAAAAAACTCAGTTTTGGAGAGGAGATTGCCAATAGCGTGACCCATGCTGTGGGTGCCGTTATCATGCTCATCTTGCTCCCTATTTCATCCACCTATAGTTATGAAGCACACGGATTTTTATCATCTTTTGGTGTTTCAATCTTTGTTATCAGTCTCTTTCTCATGTTCCTCTCGTCAACCATTTACCACTCTATGGCCTATGGTTCGACCCACAAATACGTCTTGCGAATCATCGACCATTCTATGATTTACGTGGCTATCGCAGGCTCTTATACGCCGGTCGTCTTGACTTTGATGAATAACTGGTTTGGCTATCTGATCATTGCCATTCAGTGGGGAACGACCATCTTTGGCATTCTCTATAAAATCTTTGCTAAAAAGGTCAATGAGAAATTCAGCCTTGCCCTTTACCTGATTATGGGCTGGTTGGTTCTGGCTATCATTCCTGCCATTATCAGTCAAACAACGCCAATTTTCTGGAGTCTCATGGTAACTGGTGGGCTCTGTTATACAGTTGGAGCTGGATTTTACGCTAAGAAAAAACCTTATTTCCACATGATTTGGCATCTCTTTATCCTAGCGGCATCTGCACTCCAATATATTGCCATTGTTTATTACATGTAAAAAAGTTGAGAATCTTTTCTCAACTTTTTTCTTTACACATATTGATAAAGTACTGGTGCAAGCCAACATCATCTGTCAATTCTGGATGAAAAGAAGTTACCAGCATATTTTTTTCTTGGGCTGCAACGATTTGATCATCAACTGTTGCTAAAACTTCTACACCCTCTGCAACACTGCTGATAATCGGTCCACGGATAAAGGTCATGGGAATCTGACCAACTCCCTTACATTCTGCCTCTGTATAGAAGCTTCCTAGTTGGCGCCCATAAGCATTGCGCTCAACCACTATATCCATGGTTCCAAGATGACTTTCTTCCTGAGAAGTGATTTCCTTAGCTAGTAAGATTAATCCCGCACAAGTTCCAAAGACTGGTAGTCCAGAAAGAATGGCTTCTCGGATGGGAAGCAGCATCTGCTGGTCACGCAAGAGCTTGCCCATGGTTGTAGACTCACCGCCAGGCAAAATCAAACCGGACAAGTCACTCTGATATTTCTGAAAATCATCTAAATTTCTGATTTCGACACCAGTGACTCCTAATTTATCTAACACCTTTGCATGCTCTGCAAAGGCGCCTTGCAAGGCTAGTATTCCGATTTTCATCTATTTTCCTCTCTCAGCCATGAGAATTTGAATTTCATTCTCATTGATACCAACCATGGCTTCCCCTAGGTCTTCAGAGATTTGTGCTAGAATTTGAGGATTTTGGTAGTTGGTTACCGCTTTGACAATGGCACTTGCTCGTTTAACAGGATCTCCTGACTTGAAAATACCTGAACCGACAAAGACACCCTCTGCCCCCAGTTGCATCATCAGCGCAGCATCTGCTGGTGTTGCAACACCTCCAGCTGCGAAGTTTACAACTGGCAATTTTCCATGTTCATGAACGTATTGGACCAATTCTACAGGGACTTGCAAGTCCTTGGCAGCCACATAGAGTTCATCTTCGCGTAGATTTTGAATGCGGCGAATTTCCTGATTCATCATGCGCATATGACGAACGGCTTGAACAATATCTCCTGTCCCCGGTTCTCCTTTGGTACGAATCATGGAAGCTCCTTCAGCGATACGACGCAAGGCTTCACCCAAGTCCTTAGCCCCACAGACAAAAGGAACTTGGAATTCTTTCTTGTCCACATGGAAACGGTCGTCAGCTGGAGACAGCACTTCACTCTCATCGATATAGTCAATCTCAATAGCCTCTAAAATCTGAGCTTCAACAAAATGCCCAATTCTGACCTTGGCCATCACTGGAATGCTGACCGCTTCTTGGATTTCCTTAACCATCTTTGGATCACTCATACGGGAAACTCCACCAGCTGCACGAATATCAGCTGGAATCCGCTCCAAGGCCATGACAGCAGCCGCACCAGCAGCCTCTGCGATACGAGCCTGTTCAGGGTTCTGAACGTCCATGATAACCCCACCTTTGAGCATCTGTGCCAAGTTTTTATTTAGTTCATAACGATTTTCAGTCATTTCTTAATCCTCATCATTTGTATTGGTAGCTACCATTTCATTTTAAGCCAGATTAGAATGAAGTACAAGATAGAAAAACAACAACTGTCCGGGTACAGAAACATAAAAAACTATCTGACCTTAACTTAAGGCCAGATAGCTCGTCAATTTTTATTTTTCAGCTGTAAGTGCAGCCATTGTAATGTAGTTGTATGGTTTGTTGAAATGTGGCAAGAAGAATAGGTCTGTCAAAGCCAATTTATCAATGGTTACATGCTCTTGGATAGCAAGTGAGAACATGTGGATTCCCATACTGATAGCAGCATCATGTGAAACCATTTGTGCACCAAGGATTTCGCGGCTGTCTTTGTCAAAGACAATCTTGATGGCAACTTCGTGGTTGTCATGTTTGATAAATTCTGGTTTTTGAAGATCGTTAAAGCCAGTTTCAGTTGCATTATAGCCTGCAGCTTTGGCTTTTTCAAGAGTCAAACCAGTTGAAACCATGTGAAGACCGTAGATAGAGATACCGTTTGATCCTTGTACACCAATTCCTTCCAATTCATGTCCACAAGCATTATAAGCACCAACGATACCAGTACGTACAGCGTTAGATGCAAGAGCGATGTAGCTTGTATCTTTACGTGCATTGTCATAAACAGTTGCACAGTCACCAACAGCGTATACACCTGGGATAGATGTTTCTTGTTTCTTATCTACAAGGAAGGCACCGTTACGGAAGAGTTCAATCTTTCCGTCAGCAAGAGCTGTGTTTGGACGGAAACCAACAGCAAGAACTACCATATCTACATCAAATGTTTCTTTGTCTGTTACCAAGCGTTCAACTTTTCCATCACCTTGGATGGCTTTAACTGTTTGACCAAGAGCCAAGCGGATGTTGTGGTCTTCCAAGTTCTTCGCCATCATTTGTGTGAAATCTTTATCATAGTAGCCGTTCAAGACTGTGTCTACGATATCGACAAGCACCACTTCTTTTCCAAGACGCTCGAAAGCTTCAGCAAGTTCTACACCGATGTAACCACCACCAACAACGGCAATGCGCTCAAGGTGTTTGCTCTTGTCTTCAAGTTTTTCAATAACTTCTTCAGCGTTTTGGTACAATTTAACAAATTGTACATTTTCAAGAGTTGCTTTGAATTCGCGGTTGCCTTTAACGATTTCAACACCTTCGATTGGAGGCAAGATTGGAGTTGAACCAGTTGCAAAGATCAATTTATCATAAGACTCTTTGTGCTCTTTTCCTTCAACTTCTGCAGTCACAACTTTGTTATCGTAGTCAATTGAAAGAACTGGTGAGTTCATGTAAACTTTAGCACCTTTTGCTTCCAATTTTTCTTTATCAGAGTAGAAGAGACCTTCTGGGCCATCAATTTGTTCCCCGATCCAAAGCGCCATTCCACAACCAAGGAATGAAATATTTGAGTTTTGGTCAAATACTACGATTTCGTTCTCATGTCCGAAGTTGTCCAACATCGTATTAATACAAGCTGTACCAGCGTGGTTAGCACCAACTACAACGATTTTACTCATAGAAAAATTCCTACCTTTAATTTTTGATTTACCTTCCTAGTATATCATTTACTGTTAGCGTTTACAAGATATTTGCTCAGAATTCTCTTTTTTTCAGAAAAAAATACACTTAACATTGATGAATCTAATTTTTCTATCGTTTTCATATTAATTTTGAGCATATTTCTTGACTTTTTGTCAAAATTCATTTGTGAAAACGCTGACTTTATGATATGCTAGATACATGGAAAGAAAATGTAAGGGGTTTAATTTTTCTTTAACGACCTTATATTGAATGATTTCCTATAAAGAGAAAGGAGCTGGTAGCTTGCCTCTTCATTCACGTTCTGAACGGCTAATGGGAACAACTATCACGATTTCATTAGTAGATGAACAGGCTGATTGCCTACTTCAAGGAGCCTTTGATTTGCTCAAGGAGCTCGAATACCGCTTCAACGCCAATAGTCAAGAATCCGAACTAATGGAAATCAACTACCAGGCTGGAATCGCACCTGTTAAGGTTCATCCTGACCTATTTGAGCTGATTGCTCTTGGACTTGATCATAGCCTAGCTCCATCTAGCCATCTAAACATCAGCATTGGCCCCTTGATTCAAACCTGGCGAATCGGATTTGCAGATGCACGGCTTCCAGACTCTAAAGAAATCGAAGCTGTCTTATCTCTAGTTGACCCGCATTTTATCAAGTTGGATCCGACTAGCTCTACTGTCTTTTTAGAGAAGAAAGGAATGAAGCTTGATTTAGGTTGTTTAGCCAAGGGCTATAGTGCAGATAAGGTTGCCCAGTATTTGAAAGAACACGGTGTCACCTCTGCCCTGATCAATCTCGGAGGAAATATCCTCACCATCGGGAACAACCAAGCCAAAGAAGGGAAAGCCTGGCAGATTGGGATTCAAGATCCGCGAAATCCTCGTGGCAATCATCTCCTAACTATCCCTGCTTCTAACAAATCCGTTGTCACTTCAGGTATCTATGAACGCCACCTGACAGTAGATGGAAAAGACTATCACCATATCTTTGATAGTGAGACAGGATTCCCTGTCGAAACCGATCTTGCTAGCCTAACGATTGTCTCTGATAAATCCGTTGATGGTGAGATTTGGACAACGCGCCTTTTCGGAGAACGAAGCGCTTCTATCCTCTGGCAAGTCGAAAGTATAGATGGTATTGAAGCCATCCTCATCGACAAAGAGGGACGCCTTGCATGTTCTTCAGGCCTTCAAAATTGTATTATGTAAAAAGAGAAAGGAAATCTCATGCTAAAACTTATTGCCATTGTTGGAACGAACTCTAAACGTTCTACAAACCGCCAATTGCTCCAATACATGCAAAAACACTTTGCTGATAAAGCTGAAATTGAACTCGTTGAAATCAAGGATATCCCTGTTTTCAACAAACCTGCAGATAAACTTCTTCCCGCTGTAATTCTTGAAATTGCAGCTAAAATTGAAGAAGCTGATGGTGTCATTATCGGTACTCCTGAGTACGACCACTCTATCCCTGCAGTTTTAATGAGTGCTCTTGCTTGGCTATCTTACGGTATCTACCCACTTTTGAACAAACCAATCATGATCACTGGTGCTTCTTACGGTACACTTGGTTCGTCTCGTGCCCAATTGCAACTTCGTCAAATCTTGAATGCTCCTGAAATCAAGGCAAATGTTCTTCCAGATGAATTCTTGCTCTCACACTCTCTTCAAGCATTTAACCCAAGTGGTGACTTGGTTGACCTTGACGTCATCAAGAAATTGGATGCCATCTTTGATGACTTCCGTATCTTTGTGAAAATTACTGAAAAATTGCGCAATGCACAAGAATTGCTTCGCAAAGATGCTGAAGAATTCGACTGGGAAAATTTGTAAGATAGGAGACCGAAAGAATGAAATTTGTTGGACTTGTTGGATCAAACTACGATCAATCATATAACCGCAAACTCTTGGAATTTATTCGTCGCAATTTCAAATTCAAATTTGAATTAGAAGTTCTTGAAATCGACGAAGTTCCAATGTTTAACCAAGACGAAAAATGGGACGAAAGCTTCCAATTGCGTTTCTTGTATAACAAGATTACACGTGCTGATGGTGTCATTATCGCTACTCCTGAGCACAACCACACTATCTCAGCTTCTCTCAAATCTGTACTTGAATGGCTTTCATACGAAGTTCATCCATTTGAAAACAAACCTGTTATGATTGTGGGTGCATCATACTATGACCAAGGAACATCACGTGCCCAAGTTCACCTTCGTAAAATCCTTGATGCTCCAGGTGTCAATGCCTACACACTTCCAGGTAACGAATTCCTTCTTGGTAAAGCTAAGGAAGCTTTTGATAACAACGGAAATATCACCAACGAAGGAACTGTTAAATTCCTTGAAACTTGCTTAGATAACTTTGTAAAATACGTAGGAGTCGTTTCGAAATTGAAAAAACCAAAACCAATCGAACCAGAAGACTTGGATTGTGGAAAACCAATTGCTACAACCATTACGGAAGTTGATCCTGACGATCCAGAATGGGTAGAAAAAGTTGCTGCAATCACTGGAGCTGTTTCTGGTGATACCTATGTCAAATTAGACCACGGTATCCTGACAGTTAACCAAATTGATATGTTCTTGAAAGCTATGCCATTTGAATTGACATACGCTGACGACAACAACCAATTCCTCTACTACAACAACGCTCACCAAGATCCAGACACCATGTTTGCTAAACGTGTACCACCTCAATCAGGTAGCCGTATGTCGACTGTCCATGGTTCTCTTCCACCAGCACGTATGAAGAACGTAGAGTGGGTTATCGGAACACTTCGCAACGGAAACCAAGAATACGTCCGTACGATCGTTCCAGGTTCTCCTGCAGGTGTCATCAACACTCACAACTACCAAGCAATGTACTATCCTGATGGATCATACGCTGGAATCAATGAAATCGTCTTTAACTTCCAACCATGGCTTGACTGGTACCTAAAAGAGACTGGTCAACGTTTGGTGGGTGGTAGCGGACCATTTGCTCCTGCTGCCGGAGGTCATGGAGACGCCGATGCTACTTCTGGCGCTTCTGATTCAGGGGATGCTGGAGGCCACGGTGGTGACGCAGACGCTACTTCTGGTGCAAGCAACTAAGAAACCAAAAAGGAGCCATTTGGCTCCTTCTTTTTTATTGCAACAGAAAAGGGGCTTGTAAATCATCTACAAGCCCCTTTCATTTTATGAGTTAGGATCATCTAAACTACGGCCATGCAAACCTTTTTCACGTTGTACTTGGCGTAATTTTTCTGGTGTGACGTCATTTCCTTCCTCGTCCACAATTTTGATTCCTTCAATGTGGTGACGAACAGAACGACGATAGCCTTCGATGTACTCCTCACGAAGTTTAGCTTGTTCTACTTTTTCAGCAGAAGTTAAGCCTTCTGTTTTTTTCTTTTTGGCAAGCTCGTTGATGCGAGCGATTTTTTTCGGATCCATTTCTTCTCCTTTGTGATAAGATACAGTCCGTTTGACTGAGTTTATTTAGTATTAATTTGGTTGAAACGTGCAAGTTTAGCTGCTTTCTTGGTTAATTGCGACAAGATTGCCAAACGATTTTGACGGACAGCCTGGTCTTCAGCCATTACCATGGTATTTTCAAAGAAAGCATCAATAACTGGGCTAAGCGCAAAGAGTTGTTCTAATTGCTGACTTGCAGTCCCTGACAAAACAAGTGATTCTACGGCTTCTACCAAGGCTTTCTCTTCTTCATTCTCAAAGAGAGCAGGATCAACAGTATCAGTTCCTTCGGCTTTTTCAGCCAAGTTGAAAGCACGTGAGAGGGATTCGACAGATGGTTTGAAGTCTTCTTTCTTGCTTGCTTCGACAAGAGCACTTGCTGCTTCCAGCATATCCGTCACAACAAAGTTTGAACTTGCAAGGACTGCTTCCTTGATATCTTTCGGAGTTGAACCCATCATCTTATCAACACGAGCCTTGATAAACTCCATGACTTCTGCTTTATTTTCATAAGTCAAGCTGTCGAATTTCAAATTATAAAGGCTATCAATCAGCTCATCCATAGCAATGTGCCAACCAAAAGCATCCAAGATACGAACTACACCTTGCGTCGCACGACGAAGGGCATAAGGGTCATTTGAACCTGATGGAATCAAGCCTACTGAGAAGAAACTCAAAATCGTATCCAATTTGTCAGCAATGGCTAGAATGGCTCCGACCTTGCTCTCTGGAAGTTCGCCTTCGGCTGATGTAGGCATGTAGTGTTCACGAATAGCAGCCGCAACTGCTGGAGTTTCCCCAGCAAGAAGCGCATATTTCTCACCCATAATACCTTGGAGCTCATCAAACTCACCAACCATACCCGTCAACAAGTCAAACTTGTAAATAGCTGCTGCACGAGCAAGGTCAACCGTTTCATCCACTGACAAACCAGCTTTTTCTGCCAAGAGAATGGCAATCTGCCCCGTACGAATCATGTGTTCACGAAGAGAACCAATCTTCTCATGGAAAGTCACATTGTTTAATTTTTCGACTAGGTCAGAAATAACCAATTTTTGGTCTTCACGCCAGAAGAATTCACCGTCTTCCAAGCGAGCCACCAAGACTTTTTCATTTCCCTTGATGACATTTTCCAAATGCTCTGCGTTTCCGTTACGGACTGAAATAAAGTTTGGCAAGAGTTTACCGTCTTGATCACGAACAACGAAGTAACGTTGGTGTTCCTTCATCGAAGTCACCAAAACTTCTTCTGGAACGTCAAGGTATTTGGCATCAAAACTTCCCATGAAGGCAGTTGGGTATTCAACCAAGTTCAAGACTTCATTCAGCAAATCAGCATCAATTTCGATACGTACACCATGTTCAGCTTCGATTGCCTTGATTTGGTCAACAATCATTTGCTCACGTTCACGTGGATCCGCGATTACAAACTGCTTACGAAGATCTTCTTCATAGCTCAATGCTGACTGAATCTTAGTTTCTTGTCCCAAGAAACGATGGCCACGACTTACACGACCGCCCTTAATATCAAGGAAATCCAAATCAAACTCTTCTTCATCTAAAAGAACAGTTAAAGTGTGTACGGGGCGGATATATTCAAAAGTATTGTTAGCCCAGTGCATGCTGACAGGGAAAGTCAGTGACTTCAAGACGTCTACTACACCTGGAACAATGGCTTCAACTGGTTGCCCCACTTCTTCCTTGGTAACATAGACATATTCTTCACCTTTGATTTCACGGAATTCAATATCTTCAACTGTCAAGCCTTTTCCACGGACAAATCCTTGAGCTGCTTTGGTGAAGTTTCCATCACTATCCAAGGCAATTTTCTTTGCTGGTCCCTTGAAATCTTCTGTCAAATCAGACTGTTTGTCTGCAAGACCAGTCACACGAACAGCCAAACGGCGTGGTGTTGAGAAGGTTTGAATAGCTTCAAAGGAAAGACGATTTTCTTTGAGGAAGGCTGCCATTTTTTCACCTAGTTGTTTTTCGCTTGGAGTTACTACGTAGGCTGGTAACTCTTCAAGACCGAGTTCTACTAATAAGTTTTTTGTCATGTTTTTTCCTTTACATTTTCTTCAATCTTTTTTGATATGCACCTTAGGTACTGGGGACGTCGCTAATTAACTTTGTGAGTCTGTATGGAAATCTTAAACCAAATAAACTAAGATTTCCAACAGTCTCATCAAAGTGGATTTAGCTGACTGATTTTTGAACCCAAGGTTTCAAAAATCCCCAAATAACAGTACGGCGGTGCATATCCGTCTAGCAAGTCTTCGACTTGCCTTTAACGATTTTAGAGCACAGTATTACTTACTATTCTGCGTCTTCTGCTAAGAGTTTAGCTCGTGTTGCTTCATCCAAAAGTGGGTAGCCTAGGCGTTTGCGTTCTGCAACAAAGGTTTTGGCTACGACACGGGCTAAGTTACGGATACGGGCGATATAGCCTGCGCGCTCTGTTACAGATACGGCACCACGCGCATCAAGCAGGTTAAAGGTGTGTGAACATTTGAGAACATAGTCATAGGCAGGGTGAACCAAGCCTTCTTCCAAGGCACGACCAGCTTCCTTTTCAAACTTATCAAAGTTTTCAAGCAACATTTCTTGGTCTGAAATTTCAAATGAATATTTTGAGTGCTCATACTCAGGCTGGATGAAGATTTCTCCGTATTTTACACCATCAGCCCACTCAATATCATAGACAGAGTCCACTTCTTGAATGTAAGAAGCCAAACGTTCCAAACCATAGGTAACTTCCGCAGTCACAGGGCCAGTTGCCAATCCACCGACTTGTTGGAAGTAAGTGAACTGAGTGATTTCCATACCATCAAGCCAAACTTCCCAACCGAGACCAGCTGAACCAGTAGAAGGATTTTCCCAGTTATCTTCAACAAAGCGAATATCGTGTTCCAAAGGATTGATACCCAATTTTTCCAAAGATTCAAGGTAAAGTTCCTGGATATTTGATGGAGATGGCTTCATGACCACTTGGAATTGGTGATGTTGGTAGAGACGGTTAGGGTTTTCCCCGTAACGACCATCAGCAGGACGACGTGATGGTTCTACATAAGCCGCATTCCATGGCTCAGGACCAATAGCACGAAGGAAAGTGTAAGGACTCATTGTCCCCGCACCTTTTTCATTATCATAAGCCTGCATGAGCATACAACCTTGGTCATTCCAAAATTGTTGTAAAGTCAAAATAATTTCTTGAAATGTTAATTTCTTAGACATTGAATACTCCTTAATAAAAAATGATTTTTTGCGACACGAGTCTGCCTTGTCGATTATACGAGGCAAGACGAGTTAGTACTGCGTCTAGCTCAGGCACTCTAGTGCTGAGCGTGGAGCAGTCCGACTGTAAGGAGGTCTCTGCCACTGACGCAGTGAAAAGTCAATTTTTTAGACATTGTTTACTCCTTTAGTTTTTATATTTCTTTTTCAATTAATTTCTGCTGAACAAACCAATTTAACAAGGGAAGAGTTTTATCTGTGTTTGCCCATAGATGATAAGAATCGAAGACCGCTTGTACACTACCTAGATTTTCTACCAACTTATCTACTGTCAAAAAACTACGCCAGTATTCGTAAAAAATACTTGCATAGTTCTTATCATAAGTAGAGGAACCAAAATCATTCAATGAATGCCAACCATACTTCTTCTGATAAAGTTCTACGAGAGATTGATTACAAATTTTTTCCGCTTGAAATTCCTCTTCTGTCAAGAAATACTTGCGACTAATATATTCAACCATCCCTTCTTCAAACCAGATGTAAGAGTCGTAACCATCAAAATCATCTGAAAAATGCTCCGACCAATGAGCTAACTCATGTCCTACAATCTGTAAGAGGAAATTTTCAGATAAAGAATGATAGTGACTTTCTATTGCTTGAGTTTGCTGAGAACACTCGTAGTCCATCAACTGATACAAATACAGCTCTTTCCAAACAGTTAAATCAGGCGTCATAACCATTCGTCTATTATTTGTATAGGCAGGAACAGAAATTTCCCTAATAATCTGTGTAGCAGCATTAAAACCTGACCAAATGATTGCTTGCGGTAAATCGTAGACTGCAAGTTCATTCTTTAAAAAAGATTGATAAGCCTCCAACTTTTCAGTATTTCTTAATACAAAATCACGAAATGCAACTAGTTGGCTATCATCTTTTACAAGATAAAGGTTATCCACGACTCTCCTTTCTTTTACACACATAGGCTGAATAAACAAAAGAACCGCATCCGACAATCCTAGGTTGATTTAACCTAGGGGCGTCAGAAACGCGGTTCCACCCTAATTTATTACTTCATTGTTTTTAAAAATACGACAGAAAGCGCCAGTTTCTTACCTTGTCCTACTTGGCTCCCACTATCCCAAGCTCGCTGAAGAACGCCATAAGACTTTCTTTCCTGTTGAATATTATATCAGAAAGGTACAAAATTTACAATTCTTTTTCTTACTTTCTAAAAATCCATCTCATCCACACGAGGTGCACCCGAAGTCACTGAAATTGTCTTTAAGACTTCTCGCTCGTCTCTGCTGAGTTCAATCCCAAAACAGTCGAGATTGCTCTGGATGCGAGAGGCTGTTACGGACTTAGGTAGAGGTAAGAAACCTTCTGCCAAACTCCAAGCCAAGGCGATTTGAGCCACTGATTTCCCATGCTTATCAGCAATTTCTTGGACTTCTTTCTGTTCAAACAACTCTCCTTGGCCAAAAGGTCCCCAAGCCTCTAAGAGAATTCCTTTCTCTCTACAGTAGTCAACCACTTCCTCTTGATAAACTCCTGGTGCCAAGCGCACCTGATTGACCGCTGGAATGACTCTTGCTGTCTCAAGCAAGGCATCCAAATGATGGGGAAGGAAATTACTAACGCCGATAGCACGGATTTTGCCTTCTTGGTAAAGGTCCTCCATCGCTCTCCAGACTTCAGCATTGCGAGTTTTCCATTCGTCATTTTCTCTTAAAGGTTTTGGATTTGGCCAATGGATAAGGTACAAATCTAGATAATCCAATCCCAGTTTTTCCATTGATTCTTCAAATGCTTGGCGTGCTTCATCATAGCTGTGATTGGTATTCCAGAGTTTGGTCGTTACAAAGATTTCTTGTCGTGGAAGACCGCTATCTCGAATAGCGCGACCAACACTTTCCTCATTTTTATAGATAGCTGCAGTATCGATATGTCGATAACCATCCTTTAAGGCTTCTAAAACGGCTTGGTAGGCTACCTCTCCATTTTCAGCTTTCCATGTTCCAAATCCTAGTACAGGAATTGAAACTCCATTATTAAGGGTGTAAGATTTCATCGTTTTTCCTTTCTATGTGAAGAAAATCTAAAGAAACAAAATCCTGATTATCAGAACACTTGCTCCTTTAGATTTTAACAATTATTGATCACGATCATAATAGATCTCGTGAGCTTTCAAGCGAGAATTGAGCAATTCAGGAACGGTCACAAATGTATACCCTTCACCCTTTAAATACTCAATGACACTTGGTAGAGAATTAACTGAAGGACCATGGATATCATGCATGAGGATGATAGAACCATTGCGAACCTGACGTTGAATCTCTGTCAAAATGGCTGTCTCATTTTTACTCTTCCAGTCCAAACTATCCACATCCCACATGATGAAGCTTAAATCAAGGCCATTTCGAATATCATCAGTGATGGCACCATAAGGTGGGCGCATCAGTTTAGAGCTCGATCCTAAAACTTGAGTTAACAAATCTTCTGTATCAGTGATTTGTTTTTTAGCATCTTCGAGCGAAAGTTGTGAAAGAACGGGGTGACTCCAGCTGTGGTTTCCTACAACATGACCTTCTGATTTCATTCGTTTTAGAAGATTTTCATTACCTGCAATGTTTTTACCAAGTACAAAGAAAGTTGCTTTTACACCATATTTAGCTAAAGTATCCAAAGCTTGCGTAGTTGTAGTAGGATTTGGACCATCATCAAAGGTCAAGGCTACAACCTTTTTATTTTTCTTAGCAAAGTATGCTTGGTACAGTTCAGCATCCTTTTCTAATAGATAAGAAGACTCAATTACATCAAAGAAACTGGATATGGGCAAAGCAATTTCCTCAACAGTCTTTCCAGCATTAGCAGGATAAAGGATGATTTGACTATCCTTATAATCAAAGCTCCAAGATGTCAATTCTTGGTCTGTGAAGCTCTTTATAACTTGATCAATTTTTGCCTGGTCAAGTTTCTTATCTTCTAGAGTTGATTTGATTTGAGTCAGTAAGAGTTCCTTAGCCTTGCTTGCATCTTTGAAGAGTTTGCTGAGGTCAAAATCTTTCCCATCTTCAGTCAAGAAAATTTTCCCTAAAGAAGTCTTTTCTTTTTCTTCAACCTTTGATGCAGACAAATCGTAGACTTGCTTGCTGACATTACGAGCAACAACTCCCTTTAAGACTGGGTCCAACTGCTCAGTATAATAAAAGACCAAATCCTCTTTATCTTCCAGCTTTTCTTTGATATCCTGGTTGATTTTTTCTCTAACAGACGCAATGACTTCCTCTCCTTGCAGAGGATAGTAGGCAATCACCTCAGCTTGACCTTTTCGGAAATGGTCCTTCTGACTACCTGAGTTGAATTGCTGGTCCTTTTCGCTTTTTAGCGCTTCAATTTTTTGTTCGTAAGATTGCTTTTGTAGTAGCTTATAACCAATAGCACTCCCTAATAGAATCGTAGCAATTCCTAAGATTCCAACAAGGGAAAGCAATAGCCTTCTCGTTTTATCGTGAGAAACACGTTTCGATCTATTTTTTTTCATATTTCCATCATATCAAATCGAGGCTATTATTTCAATGATAAACAGGGATTCTGTCTTCTTTTTAGGAAAATAAAAAAGCTTAGAAATCTTCTAAGCTTCTATTTTTAAAAACGAATCGCTTCACGTGTTTTCTCATATGAAGTGACAAAACGGTTTGTAACCCCCGGTTCAGCAACTTCCAAGGCTTGTGAAATTTTTTCAAATGATGCCTGGTAGTCAAACTCTTTTTCAAAAATTTCAAGCGCTTCGTTAAAGGCCTCTTGGATACGTTCATCGAATGAACGGTAACGGTTTGAGTATTGCAAGAGTTGCTCCGTCAAGGTTGCATATTGAACGATATCATAGGTTTCTGTTTCAAGTGCTTCCATATCATTTGTTGCAATTTCAAGAATTCGTTTAACCGATTCAATATTCACTTGCGGTTGTTCTAACTCTGCCATCAAATCTTCTGTGTTATGACTTGCAGTAAAGAAAAGTTTCAAGAAACTTTGAGGAATACCTGGCAAGTTTCTCTTCTCCATGTAACGTTTGATAGTATGCAAACGGTTCACATAGACATTTGCTTTTTGGCGAGCATTGAGGTCGTCTTTTTCAATTTGCGCAAGTCGTTCGCTAACAGAGATTTGCTCATCCTCTATATCCTTGAGGTTGCTTTGAAGCATTTCCAACTGTTCTTCAAGAGCAGAGTAGGCTTGTGTTGACTCACCTTGATCCTCTGTCACTTCCATGATTGCCGTATCAAGTGCAGCCAATTCTGCTTGAAGACGACGAACATGATTGGCATCACTTTCAGGAAGAAGGTAGGTTTTAGTCAAACGTTCAAGATCTTGAACAAGCACCTGATTATTTTCTTTCAAGTGGTTGAGATAAGTTGGTAATGTCGAAAGAAGACTTTCAACCACTTTTTGAGCTGCAATTTCACGAGTGAAGATATCATAAAGTGCGTTGATTTCTTCTTGGATGCGATTATTTTCATACTCTGCATTGTCCAATTCCAACTGACGAATATTTTCTTGATTATTTTTCAAAGACTCATGCAAAAGTTGGAAACGGGATTCAATATCTGTTTCTGTAAAGTGGTAGTTGGCATCCAACAGCTTGCGATAACCTTCTTCCAAATCTGCCAATTGTTCTGGCAGTTCCTTTGTCAAGGTTTCAACAAGAGCTGGAATTCGCTCAACGATGTGTGTCAAAGCGAGAATATGATTTTCAGTTGAATCAAGAATTGCTGCGGCTTCAACCGGGTCACCTGATGAATTTAGGGTAACAAATTGAGAAAATTCAGATTGGATGTTTTCCAATTGTTTCTCAATCTCAGGAAGGGCCTTCCCATATTTCTCTGAATCTTCTGCAACAGTATGTTGAAGGGATTCAAACAAGTCCAAGGCATGTAGGACGCGACCACTATTCTTAGATTCTTGTTTTTCGAGTTCAGAAAGGGCATTACGAATAGCTGCAATATCTTCTTCAATCAAGCCGATTTGGCTTTCAATTTGATCAATCTTGTGAGCTGCTTTGAAAAAACGGAAAGAATTATTGTAGCTTTCAGCTTCAAAGAGGTGATTTTCAATATCAGCAAATGAGTTCAGAGATAAATCAACCCATTTTTGATTCCATTCACGGAAGGTCACCTGACTTTGACCAATCAAGTGCATGTTTTTAACGGCTTCAACCTCATCATTTACAGGAAGGTTGTAGAGTTCTTCTTTTCTTTCTTCAAGGGCCGTTAATCTGCTTACATTACGCTTACGTAAAAAGATAGCTGTTACATAAGCTAAGATCAGAATGACTGCAATCGCAACCATTAGATAAATTAGTTGTCCATTAGACATATCAAACTCCTTTTATACTAGAAACAATCGTAATGATTATATCATATTTTTTAAACCAAGGGAACTATTTCCCACATTTTTTAGACGTCAAGTGTACTGTAAACAGCGTTTTCTTCGATAAATTCGCGACGAGGTTCTACTCGATCTCCCATCAACATATCAAAGATTTTATCTGCTTCGGCAGCATCATCTACCGAAACACGTGCCATCAAGCGATGTTCAGGATCCATGGTTGTTTCCCACAATTGGTGGTCATCCATTTCACCCAAACCTTTATAACGTTGGATGGTTGGTTTTGAACGCCCTTCACTGTGACGTGCTAAGGCTTCTTGGAGTTTAATTTCTTGATCTGCACCAGGTTGAATGTATTCTTTGATCTCACTTCCAACTTTAACCCCATAAATCGGTGGTTGGGCAATGTAGACATAACCAGCCTCTAAGATTGGTTTCATATAGCGATAAATCAAGGTTAGCAAGAGAGTTCGAATGTGGGCCCCATCAACATCGGCATCGGTCATCAAAACGAGTTTTTGGTAACGAGCCTTAGTGACATCAAATTCTGCACCAAATCCTGTTCCCATGGCTGTGAAAAGGCTTCGAATTTCTTCGTTGGCAAGGATTTTATCCATGCTAGCTTTTTCAACGTTCAAGATTTTACCACGAATTGGAAGGATAGCCTGGAACTCACGGTTACGACCAGATTTGGCTGATCCACCAGCTGAGTCTCCTTCGACGATGAAGAGTTCAGTTTCAGCAGGGTTGTTAGAAGAACAGTCTGCTAGTTTTCCTGGCAAATTGGAAATTTCTAAGCCAGATTTTTTGCGTGTGACTTCACGCGCACGCTTGGCAGCCACACGAGCCTTGGCAGCCAAAATCCCTTTTTCCACGATACGCTTAGCAATCTGAGGATTTTCCATGAGGAAATCAGAAAAGGCATCGCTGAAGAGGCGATTGGTAATCTTGACTACTTCACTATTCCCCAGTTTGGTCTTGGTTTGTCCTTCAAACTGCGGATTTGGATGCTTAACTGAGATAACTGCAGTCAAGCCTTCACGGACATCTTCCCCTGTTAGGTTATCTTCATTGTCTTTTAGTAGCTTATTCTTGCGAGCATAATCATTGATAACACGTGTCAGCGCTGTACGGAAACCTTGCTCATGCGTACCACCTTCATGGGTGTGAATATTATTGGCGAAACTCATGACGTTTTCGTGGTAACCCGTTGTGTACTGCATGGCTACTTCAACAGTAATGTCATCCATTTCTCCATCTGTATAGATTGGATTGTCAAAGATAACATCCTTATTTTCGTTGATATACTCAACGTAGCTAGCAATCCCACCCTCATAGTGGTATTGTTTAGTCTGTTCGAGACCTTCACGCTTATCTGTGATGGAGATTCGAAGGCCTCGGTTCAAAAAGGCTAGTTCTTGAATACGTTTGTTTAATTTTTCAAAGTCAAAAGTTGTTGTTTCTGTAAAAATCTCTGGATCTGGTGTGAAGTGAACTGTTGTTCCCGTTTTATCCGTATCTCCAACCACCTCAAGATCAGCAACAACATGACCACGACGGTATTCTTGGTAATGAATCTTACCGTTTTTATGGACATGAACATCTAGTTGAGTTGAAAGAGCGTTTACTACTGATGAACCTACACCGTGCAATCCACCTGAAACCTTGTATCCGCCACCGCCGAATTTTCCTCCAGCGTGAAGAACTGTAAAGACGGTCTCAACAGCGGGACGTCCTGTTTTTTCCTGAATATCAACAGGAATTCCACGCCCATCATCCACAACGGTGATGGAATTATCAGGCTCTATAAAGACTTGGATGTGACTGGCAAATCCAGCTAGGGCTTCGTCAATTGAGTTATCAACGATTTCCCATACTAGATGGTGAAGACCTTCTTTTGAAGTCGATCCAATATACATACCTGGACGCATACGAACAGCTTCAAGTCCCTCCAAAACTTGAATTTGACTGGCATCATAATCCTGTGCCTGTTGATTTTTGATTTCTTCTGTCATTTTTTCCCTTTTCTTACATGTCTATTGCTTGTCTCAATGTCGCAACGTTATTAAAAAGATAGGCATCTAAGCCAGCAGCTTTACCTGCTTCTACATCAATATTTCTGTCACCAATGACCAAACCAGATGTAATATGATATTTATCACGTAAATAAATCATGGACTCAGGATCTGGTTTCCGTTTAAAGCCAGAACTGGCAGTCACCACCTCGGTGAAGTAGTTCGCTATCTGGGTCTTAGCAAGAAGTTCTAGCACTTGGTCATTTCGATGAGAAACTAAGAAATGGCGACCACCCTTGTCCGAAATGTCTTTGAGTAATTCTGGAATTCCCTCAAACAAAACTGGATGCTCTAGCTCACGCGCTTCATTTTCTTTATAGTTCTCTAAAAACCCCTCGATATCTGGTGCAAACTTCTCGATGGCAAAAGCTGTCGAAACCTTCAAGGCTTCGTAGACGCGGTCGTGTTCTTGCTCTATTCCGTATTGGGCTAAGGTTTCTACAAAGGCTGCTGTAGAAGTCTCATAATTATCCAATAGGGTACCACCTAAATCCCATATATAGTCGTGATATTTCATACCCTTCATTATACCATTTTTTTATGAAAAAGGCGATGATTTCCTAGATTTTTCCAAGTAAAAAACGAGAGCCGAACTCTCGTCTTACTGTTGATTTCCAAAGACATCTCGATAGAGCATGCCGTCTCGTAAACTTTCGGCATCTCCTCCCAATTGCTCTACCAATTCATAGGCAAAGGTAAGGGCAGTTGACGGTCCTCGGCTAGTTGTTAGATTGCCATCCACAACTACTGTTTCCTTTCGGTAAATTCCATCACTGATGTTTTCCTGAACACCGTCATAACAGGTGAAGTGCTTGTCTTTCAGGACACCTGCTTGATGGAGAGCAATTGGAGCTGCACAGATAGCTGCAATTTTCTTTCCAGCTTGGTCAAAGGCTTTAATCTCAGAAACGAGGGCTGGATTATCCCGTAGGTGAGCTGATCCTGGCATGCCACCTGGAAGAACTACCAAGTCATAGTCAGACAAATCACCATCAAAGATACGGTCGGCTTTTACCTGAATGCCATGTGATCCTGTCACGTGCTCTTCAAATCCTACCATATCACATGAAATGTTTGATCGACGCAAGACATCAACTACTGTCAAGGCTTCAATTTCTTCAAAACCCTGGGCTAAGATAACTGCTACTGTTGCCATAGTGGCCTCCTTATTTGATTTGTTTTAGGACGACTTTCTTTCGTTTGAATGGAACTTTTCCACTTTTCTCCTCCGCTAGGTTGGTCTGGTAACTCATAGATAAGAGGAGACCGACACCAATGAGGTTACTAATAATAGCGGAGCCCCCTTGAGAAATAAATGGTAGAGGAATCCCTGTCAAAGGAAGTAAGCCTGTCACGGCACCGATATTTTCAAAGATATGGAAGAGCAACATCATGATAAATCCAGTCGAGATATAGGTGTAGAACTGGTTATTTGACCTGAGCGTAATCTTCAACATACGGTAGATGAGAAGCAAGTATAAAGCAACCACAAAGACTGAACCAATAAAGCCAAAGTCTTCAGCAATTACGGTGAAAATCATATCACTCTCACGTACTGGAATGAGGAGATTGGACACATTGAAACCTTGTCCAAACAAGCCACCACTTCCAATCGCAATTTGTCCCTGCGCCTGTTGATATGTCGTTGTTTGCGCAAAGTCAAAGGGATTGAGCCAAGCCAAGATACGGTTAATCTGGTAAGTTGGCATCCCAATCTGATGCAAGAAGGCACGTCCATCCTTGCTTATAAAGATGGCCATAAATCCTACAACTGCAGTCACCCCTGTCGCAAAAACCGGAATGATGATCTTCCACGAAACACCTGAAAGGAGAACCATACCGGAAAAAATAGCTACAAAGACCAAGGCCGTCCCCAAGTCACTTTGTAGGGCTAAGAGGAACAAGACTGGTATGGTAAAGGCAATCATCCAACCAATCAGTAGGAAATCCAAGGGAATAGTCCGTCGCCATTCCTTGTGTTTTTGAGTGAATCTTACAATGGCTCGAGCCAACATCAAGATATAGGAAATCTTCATGAATTCCGATGGCTGGAAAAGTGTCGTTCCACCAATCGATACCCAGTTCTTGGCACCTGTTGACGCTACAAGATTTGGATTGTAGAAAACAAGGGGGAGGACCATCAAAGCCAACCCTAGACCATAAAGATAGGGAGTCACCTTCCATAAAAACTCTGTATTAAAGAACATGACCACAAATCCAATGACAAGTCCCAAGGCAATCCATGCGATTTGCTGACCTAGAATTGGTAATACATTATTTGGATAGTCATGACTAACTGCTATATAAATGGCCACTACTCCAATCACCAGTAAACAAAACACTGGTAGGAGGAGGCTATAATCGACTCGAGAGTCGAAGGAACGTTTCATATTTTTTACCTTTTCTCTTTCTGGGATTTTTCTTTCATTCTATTGCGACGAGATTGGAGAAAATCAGCTACAGCAGGCTCTAGCTGGTCTCTAGAAAGAACCTGAACAGCCCTTTCTTTTGACAAGGCTTGGGCGATTTGTTTTCCGTAACGCTTGCTAACGACACGACTGTCTAAGATTAGAGCAATCGAACCTTGGTCAGATCGTCTAACAGTACGACCAAGGGCTTGTTTTAGCCGAATGATCGCCATCGGTAACTGATAATCATAGAAAGGATTTTTCCCTTCTTGACGCAGTTCCTGGTTTAATTTTTTTGTTAAAGGCTCTTGGGGATTTTGGAAAGGCAATCTCGGAATCACTTGGATCACGCAAGGATGGGTTGAAAAATCAACCCCTTCCCAGAAACTACCTGTTCCAAGCAAGATCTGGCGTTCACCTTTTTCAAAACGTTTTTTCAGTTGGCTTGGTTCCCCATTTTTATACTGAGCTAGATGCGGTTGGTCGAGCAGGTCCGAAACTGCCAGCAACATTTCTTTTGAGGTAAACAAGACCAATAAGGGTTCTTGAAAGGCTTGTAAGCTTCGAATGACAGAAGCCACTTCACTAGCATAATCAAAAGGCGAAACTTCTGTCACAAGAGGAAAGTCATTGACTAGAAAGACTTCTTGTTGCTCCTGCTTTGCTACATCAAGTCTAACAAGCGGAGCATCTGGAAATCCCAATAAATCTGCTAGGGAAACCCGATTGCTGATTTCAAGAGTGCCAGATACTCCTAGGAGCCTGCAATCTTCTGGCAATAAGTCTTCTAGTATAAAGCGCCCTTTTTTGCTTGAACAAATCAAGACATCCTTGCTCGATTTTTCTGCTGTAGCAAGCCAAAATTCACGGTCCGACGTGAAAAAGTTTGCAGTCTCTCTATACTCTGGGAGGACTAGCTCCGAGAAATGCTGGCGCAACTGTTCAAGAGAATCCAACCACTTTCCATTCTTCAGACCTGACTGATAGTGCTCCATCAAGTAACGACATTCAAAGCCGATACTCTCAAGCAAGCGTTTCTGAACCAAATCTTCCTCTGACTCTATGGACTTTTCAATTTGAGTTACAAGATTCTCTAGGCGATAAGCCTGCTGAGCTAGATTTTCGAGAGCTAGCAGTATTTTTTGAGCTTCATCCAAAATTACCAAACGGTTGTTAACAAACTCTGGATTGTCTTCCAAACGAGTGACCAGATAGGCATGATTAGTCAAGAGAACGCGACTGGTCTTGGCCTTTTCCTGCCCTCGTTTCCAAAAATCCTCTGTAGCAAATAAACTTTTCTTTGAAAGCTTGCCATCGTGGACTAGTTCTGGCAGAAAGTGTTGGTAGCGATAAAGCTGCCCGATTTCGTCCAAGTCACCTGTCTCTGACTCTGTTAGCCAGATAAGCAACTGCATTTTAAAGCGTGTGAAAAGGCGATTGGACTCCGGTCGATGGAGAATTTGATGAAAGGCATCCAGTTTTAAATAATTTTGAGGCCCCTTGAGACTATGAATTTCCAGATGGAAGACCTCTTTTAAGCGCTGACCTTCTTCTTGCATGATTTGATTTTGAAGAATTTTGGTTGGAACACTCACTAGGATACCTGCTTGACTCTCCAAGTTCAAAGCTGGAAGGAGATAACCATAAGTCTTGCCCAGTCCCGTTTGGGCTTGGATAAAGGAAGTCTGGTGTTCTTCCAATAATTGCTCAACCTTCTCCGCAAATTCCAACTGTTGCGGACGCTCCTCCAGCCCCAATAAAGAAATATTTTTAGCAAAATCTTTGGATAACTTTCGTGGGACTAAGGCTTTGCTTTCCTTTTTGAGGAAAAGCCCATGAAGTTCCATCAAGTCTGGCGAAGACAAGAGAGATTGTTGCTGATAGACCTCCTCAATCACCAGATAACTTTCATAGAGAAGATTGTCTGCAAGGTTTAATAAGCTTTCTAAAAGCCCTTTAGGTAGCTCAAAAAGTTTTTGACGCATGTAAAGCAAGAGTTCAGCTGTTGCTTGAGCATCTGACAGGGCAGTATGGGCATGTTCCAGCTCAATGCCCAACTCTTGACAAAGGATACCTAGATTGTATTTTTCAAACTGAGGATACAGAACCTGGGCAAGCTCAACTGTATCCACCCGCGGTGTTCGCAATTCATATCCTTCAAAAAAGAGAAATTCCGCAAGAAGGTTGGCATCAAACTGTACATTGTGCGCAACAAAAATACCGTCCTTAACCAATTCAAAAATTTTTCCGGCCACCTGAGAAAACTCTGGTGCCGCAGCCAAACGCTGATCGGTCAGACCCGTTAATTCTTTGATATGAGAATCCAAGGGTTCATGGGGATTGACATCAGTCGCATACTGATCGATGATTTCACCATTCTCAATCACCACAATGCCTACTTGAATAATTTTTGCCTTGCTTCCGGTGCTGGTCGCCTCTAAATCAACGACCACATACCGATCATTTCTCGCATTCATCATTAAAAATTATATCAAAAAAAGCATGATTTGACACCCCTCAACTTTGATAACAATCTCGCTTTCCTTTTGAGTTTGACTAAAAATCAAGACCTTAAAAGAGAGAATTTCACGCAAGTTCAGCAGTTGGTCGCTGGTTCTGAGGTATTTGAAAAATATATCAACAAAGCTACATCAACATAAAAAGACAACTAAGGTATTAGCTGCCTTTTTGAGATATTTTTTTCATTGTTTTCGGAAGAGCTTTACTAATTTCGGTAGGCAAGACAAGGTAGTGTTCTTGAGCTAGTTCTTGCGCGATAGCTGAATGAAGGTAAGTCGCTATCACCACTCTTTCATAGAGGCTGACTTGGTGAAACTGACCTGTAAATCCTGCAATCATCCCAGCCAGAGTATCTCCCATTCCACCAGTTGCTTGATAGGGGCCTCCAACCTGTAACTGATAATATTCAGGTTGACCAGCTTGCCAGATACGAGTTGCTGGACCCTTCTCAACTAAAATCGTTCCTTGAGGAAAATCAGAAAGAGCCCTAGTAGTCGTCTCTGTATTTTGATGGTCAAGAACTATACCAGACAGTCTTTCCCATTCCTTTTGGTGGGGAGTTAGGATGAGCTGACTGGAAGGAAATGGTAACTGGCCTTTTGCTAAGATGCCCAAAGCGCCGCCATCTGCAATCAAAATCTGGTCTTTTCTGAGACTGTCAAAGACCCGTTTTACGAGTTCTTCTCCAAATGCATCCTCTCGCAAACCCGGACCTAACAAGACAACTTCTGCCTTTTCCAACTGCTCTTTTAACAATTGCTGGTCTTGAAGAGAAAATGCCATGGCCTCAGGTAAATGACTGTGCAGAGCCGAAATATTCTCCTTATCCGTGCCAACAGTCACCAACCCTGCCCCACTTTTGACTGCTGCCAAGGCAGCCATGATGATGGCTCCACCATAAGGATAGGTCCCACCAAGCAAGAGCAGACGGCCATAGTCTCCTTTATGACTGGTACGAGAACGTTCAATAATGACTTTTTCTAGTAAGGCTTGATCAATCATTTTCATCGTTTTTTCCCTCAACTATCCTTTATCTGATTGTTTTAAAACAACTTGATAGACTTTCTTAGTCCACTCTTCTAAGTCTTCTCCATCATAGTCAAGATAATGCACCCTATCTTGTATTTTAGTTGGAATAATATTTTCAAATTGGCACTTATTATGAGTTGGAATAATGCAAATATACAACTCACTTAATAAATTAAGCATGTCCTTAATTTTTACAGCATGGTAACCATCAAAAATATAACCAGGAACTTTAATCAAATCTGTATAGATAAAATGAAAACTTACTCCAGGAATAAACTTATCTTGTAATTCTTTCTCTGAAGGAGCTCGACCTAATAAACGCTCCATCGCCAATCGATAACCAGAACTTGTATTTGACCATCCTAACATGACATAGTCAAAATAATCTTTCGGATCAGAAGCAGCATTTCGACTATCCAAAACCAACTCCTCAGCATCTCGCCTAAAGGCTTTCACAGCAGATAAGAGCTGACCTGTTTTAAAAATAGAAATCGCTGCATCTATAGTCGTAGTATGGCTACAGTAGTCTGAAGTCACTAGCCTCTTATGTAGATCATAAGTCGAAGCTACTCTTTTATCTGTAGGGGTAAATGGTGGAAGAAAGGGATGCTGACAGATGTAATCTAAAATCTCTTTTTTTAAACAAGAATCAGCACACTCGATACTTGTTTGACGTTTATGAAGTTTTTCGTAAGCTATAAATTTAGCAATTTTTTCTAATTCCCACTCTTGAATATTTGGATAATCAATTAGTGCTAAGTAGTATATTCCATCCCATTGTAAACTATATTCTCCATTATAAATTTTTAAAATCATCTAATCACCTCACTCCATTATACTACAAAAGGAGGTTCAGACCTCCTTCTACACTATTTTCCCTTAAATTCCGCAAAAGTCTGTAAAATTTTAGCAGCAACTGCTGGAGAAGGAGCTCCTTTAAGCTCTAACGTGTCATCTGCATATGGAGTAAGACCAGCAAAATCTCCTATCTGAACTGAATAAAGAGAGGTCTTAAACAGTTCAATATCGTTTTGGTCATTTCCAAAAGCGATGAAGTTCTCCCCGCATAACTTTTCAACAGTTGTCGCCTTATGAGTATCCAAGGGGTTGACATAAAGGCACTTTTCATGCGCATGATAGGAGAGATGAGCCAGTCCCAGTCTTTCTAACTGACCAAGCAGATCATCAAGCAAATCCTCGTGGTCGCCCATATAGATGACTACCTTAATCGGAGTACCTAAGTCCTCGAGTTTCTGATGACGAGCTACCTTTAGGGGATCCACACTGGAAATAAATGGAATCTTCTCTACAATCTGACCACTATAGTCAAAGCAATCATCTACAAAGAAAGGGAGATTATAAGTCTGGCAGTAATCCACTAGCGCCTGATAAACTCTAGCATCGAGATTCCTTTCGAAGATAGCCTTACCTAGATGATAGGCTACGCCACCATTCAACCCTATGACCAAGCGCTGACTGAGTTCAGAACCTAATAAACCCAAGCAATCCCGATAAGAGCGAGCTGAGGCAAACACAAGCTCATGTCCATAATCTTCAGCCTTTAAAAGAACCTGCTTAATCTCTTCATCTATGGTCATATAGTCAAAAGATAGCGTTCCATCTAGATCAAATACGAATTTCATCTTCCTAGTCCTTGTTTAGTGTTCGAAGCGCTGACTGATAGGTTTGCTCCATTAGCATGGTAATCGTCATAGGACCAACTCCACCCGGTACAGGTGTGATGTGGCTAGCAAGTGGTGCAACAGCATCATAATCAACATCTCCACAAAGCTTGCCATTTTCATCTCGGTTCATCCCAACGTCAATGACAACCGCTCCTGGTTTGACAAAGTCAGCTGTCACAAACTTAGCACGACCGATTGCAACCACAAGAATATCCGCCTTAGCAGCCACCTTGGCAAGATGATGGGTGCGTGAGTGGGTCAAAGTCACAGTCGCATTCTTAGCCAAAAGAAGCTGAGCCATTGGTTTCCCAACGATATTTGAGCGACCGATAACAACCGCATTTTTACCTTCTAGATCAATCCCATATTCATGAAACATCTCCATAATTCCTGCAGGTGTCGAAGGAATCATAACTGGATGACCAGACCAAAGGCGACCCATGTTTAGGGGATGGAAACCATCCACGTCTTTTTCAGGGTCAATGGCTAATAAAACTGCCTCTTCGTCAATATGTTTTGGCAAAGGTAATTGAACCAAAATCCCATGCCAAGCTGGATCTTGATTGTATTTGGCAATCAAGTCTAACAATTCCGCTTGGGTAATGGTCTCTGGAACTCGCACTACTTCACTACGGAAGCCAGCAGCGAGAGCTGACCGTTCCTTGTTGCGAACGTAGACTTGGCTAGCAGGATTGTCCCCCACCAAAATCACTACCAACCCTGGAACTAGACCTGTTTCTTCTTTTAGTTTGGCCGTCTTTTCAGCCAACTGTCCTTGTAACTTAGCTGCAAGAGCCTTCCCATCAATAATCTGTGCCATATCTCTTCTCTTTTCTATCAAATATCCTCTATTATATCAAAAAATACCTTGCCATTCTAACACTTCTTGCCTAATGGACCCTATAGTCTGAAACTATAAGAAAAAGCTCTTATCGAGCTTTTAAGCCTATTTATACTAGGTAAACTTGTCATGCTTTCTTTTTGACTTTTGGAGCCGGTAAGACTTCATACATCTCCTTGATTAATCTCATTAGAAATGGTTTATCTTCAGTGTCTTCTATCAAAATCATCTCCTTAGCTCCTTCATAAGGACGTTCAAGCCTAGTCTGTCCCAGTTGATCCAAGACCAGCTTCACAGGCTTCAGTAACAGACGATTATCATAAATTCCTCCAATAATCTTCCCACGATAATAAAGGATATACTCTCCCATCATTGGACGATAACTTATCTCCTCTAGCTCTGATAGCTGTTCGAGAATAAAATCTAAATATTCTTTACTGGAAGACATGATGCCTACTCCATTTCTTCTAAAAATGATATCTTACAAAACCTTACTTAAGAATTCCTTGGTCCGTTGTTCTTTTGTTTGATCGAAAATCTCCTCAGGCGTTCCATCTTCGACAACAACTCCATCTGCCATAAAGATAACACGGTCTGCTACCTCACGCGCAAAGCCCATTTCATGAGTCACAATCACCATAGTCATCCCTGACTTGGCGAGGTCTTGCATAACAGCTAGAACTTCTCCAACCATCTCAGGGTCTAGGGCTGAAGTCGGTTCATCAAAGAGCAAAACATCTGGTTCCATGGCCAAACCACGTGCAATGGCAATCCGTTGCTGCTGACCACCTGACAAACTCTGTGGATAAGCCGTCGCCTTATCTGGCAAGCCAACTTTTTCTAACAGTTCCTGTGCTCTTTTCTCCGCAACTTCCTTGCTTTCACCTTTGGTTTTAATTGGTGACAAAGTGATATTTTCCATCACTGTCATATTGGGAAAGAGGTTGAATTGTTGGAATACCATGCCCATCTTTTCACGCATGGCAAAAAGGTCATTTTTCTTATCAGTGATATCAACTCCTTCAAAGATAACCTTACCTTTACTTGCTTCTTCAAGGAGATTCATCGAACGAAGGAGAGTTGATTTCCCGCTCCCTGACGGACCAATAATGACCACAACTTCTCCTCGTTTAATCTCAAGGTTGATGCCTTTTAAAACTTCATTTTTCTCAAAAGACTTATGTAGTTCTTCAATTTTAATCAAGGTTTCTGTCATTATTTTTTGTCTCCTTGTCCAATATGTTTTTCAAATGCTTTCAACGCCACTGTCAAAACCGAGGTCATAATCAAATAGTAAAAGGCTGCAAATAAAAGGGGAGTCAACGGTAAATAAGTTGTTGTTGCTACTGTCGTTGCACCATTCCACAACTCCATCACACCAATCGCAGACAAGAGGGAACTATCCTTGATAATGGTGATAAATTCATTTCCAAGAGCTGGAAGAATATTCTTGATAGCTTGTGGCAAAATGACATAACGCATGGCATTTTTCGGACGAATCCCAAGAGAGTAAGCGGCCTCTAACTGCCCTTTAGGAACCGCATTGATCCCCGCACGAACAGTTTCTGAAACGTAAGCACCACTGTTCATAGAAATAATCAGAATACCAGGAATCAAACGAGAAAGATCAACTCCTAAAATTCCCACTTGAATAGTCGGAGCATTGATATGCATAAGAGCAAAGGCAATCATAATCTGAACCATCATCGGAGTACCACGGAAGATCCAAACATACACATTTGCAAACCAAACGAGCGGTTTAAAGCGTGAACGTTGGGCAAAGGCCAGTAACACACCTATAATGGTCCCTAAGCAGACAACAAGGATGGAAATCAATACGGTAATCAGAGCACCATAGTTAAAATATGGTAAATACTTTGGTAAAAAAGAAAAATTCATATTCAATCAACTTTCTATGTATTAGATTGTATGATTATAACATGAATTGAATTAAAATGCAATTCTTTTTCCCTAATTTTAACAATTAACTTGATAGAACAGAGAAATAGAGAGAAATCACAGTTTTTTTCTAGTCAACTACCTCTTGTTTATGGTAAAATAGAAACGATAAGAAATGGAGGAGAATCAAAATGGAATCACATTTGGTTAGAATCATTAACCGCCTAGAAGCAATGACAAAAGATGGTGGAAATCTAAAACGTAATTTTGAACGTGAAGGTGTTGTTGTCGCAGAAGTTGCATACAGCCACGACGAAGAAAACGGATCACTCTTCACCCTTCGCGATGTAGAGGCTCGTGAAACTTATACCTTTGATAGCATTGATTTGATTGCAATGGAGATCTACGAACTCCTTTACTAATATAAAAACAACGGGCAGTAAGGCCCGATGAATGAGAATCCTTTTTGTTACCACAAATGGGATTTTTTCTTACCTTCAATGTCGCTTGATTCTCCATAAATCCTTCTTTTAAAAACGAATACTTCCCAATCTTTTTACTTGCTTTACACCTTAATCATGCTATAATGAGAGTATAAAACTTTGACTATTCTTGACCTTTTTCTTAGACCAAGAATAAGAATGAAATGAGGTAGATGTATGCTCTGTCAAAACTGTAAAATAAACGACTCAACAATTCATCTGTATACCAATATCAATGGACAGCAAAAGCAAATTGATCTCTGTCAAAATTGCTATAAAATTATCAAAACAGATCCAAATAATACCCTCTTTAAAGGAATGACTGACTTAAACAATCATGACTTTGATCCTTTCGGCGACTTTTTCAATGATTTGAACAATTTCAAACCTTCTTCTAATAACGTCCCTCCAACTCAATCTGGTGGGGGATATGGAGGAAACGGTGGTTATGGACCTCAAAACCGTGGCCCACTTCAAACACCTCCTAGCCAAGAAAAAGGACTCCTAGAGGAATATGGTATCAATATTACTGAAATTGCTCGTCGGGGAGATATTGACCCTGTTATCGGTCGAGATGAGGAGATTATCCGCGTTATCGAAATCCTCAACCGTCGAACCAAGAACAATCCTGTCCTTATCGGAGAACCAGGTGTCGGTAAAACAGCCGTTGTCGAAGGTCTAGCTCAGAAGATTGTCGATGGTGATGTTCCACACAAACTCCAAGGCAAGCAGGTCATCCGTCTGGATGTGGTCAGTCTAGTCCAGGGAACAGGGATTCGAGGCCAATTTGAAGAACGTATGCAAAAACTCATGGAAGAAATTCGCAAACGCGAGGACATCATCCTCTTTATCGATGAAATCCATGAAATTGTTGGTGCAGGATCAGCAGGTGATGGCAATATGGATGCAGGCAATATCCTCAAACCTGCTCTTGCCCGTGGTGAATTGCAAATGGTCGGTGCCACTACTCTCAATGAATACCGCATCATTGAAAAAGATGCTGCTCTAGAGCGCCGTATGCAGCCTGTCAAGGTAGATGAACCAACTGTCGAAGAAACCATTATCATCCTTAAAGGAGTTCAAAAGAAATACGAAGACTACCATCACGTCAAGTATACTGATGCTGCTATCGAAGCTGCTGCAAATCTTTCCAACCGCTATATCCAAGATCGCTTCTTGCCAGACAAAGCTATTGACCTGTTGGATGAAGCTGGTTCAAAGATGAATCTAACGCTGAACTTTGTTGATCCTAAAGTGATTGATCAGCGCTTGATTGAGGCTGAAAATCTCAAGGCTCAAGCTACACGAGAGGAAGATTTTGAAAAGGCTGCTTATTTCCGCGATCAGATTGCCAAGTACAAAGAAATGCAAAAGAACAAGGTGACCGATCAGGATACTCCTATCATCAGTGAGAAAACCATCGAACATATCATTGAGCAGAAAACCAATATCCCTGTTGGAGAACTCAAAGAAAAAGAACAGTCTCAGCTTATCCATCTAGCAGACGACCTCAAGGCCCATGTTATAGGTCAAGATGAAGCTGTCGATAAGATTGCCAAAGCCATCCGTCGTAATCGTGTTGGACTTGGAACTCCTAACCGGCCAATCGGAAGCTTCCTCTTTGTCGGACCAACTGGTGTCGGTAAAACAGAACTTTCCAAACAACTAGCCATTGAACTCTTTGGTTCTGCTGATAGCATGATTCGCTTTGATATGAGTGAATACATGGAAAAACACAGTGTGGCTAAATTGGTCGGAGCCCCTCCAGGCTATGTAGGCTACGATGAAGCTGGTCAGTTAACGGAAAAAGTTCGTCGCAATCCTTACTCTCTCATCCTTCTCGATGAGGTCGAGAAAGCACACCCAGATGTCATGCACATGTTCCTTCAAGTCTTGGACGATGGTCGTTTGACTGATGGGCAAGGACGCACAGTTAGCTTTAAGGATGCTATCATTATCATGACCTCAAATGCGGGTACCGGTAAGGCTGAAGCCAGCGTTGGTTTTGGAGCTGCTCGTGAAGGTCGGACCAACTCTGTTCTCGGTGAACTCGGCAACTTCTTTAGTCCAGAGTTTATGAACCGTTTTGACGGCATCATCGAATTTAAACCTCTCAGCAAGGACAACCTTCTCCAAATCGTCGAACTCATGCTAGCAGATGTCAACAAACGCCTCTCTAGCAACAATATCCACCTTGATGTGACAGACAAGGTCAAGGAAAAGTTGGTTGACTTAGGTTATGATCCAAAAATGGGGGCACGCCCACTCCGCCGTACCATTCAAGACCATATCGAGGATGCCATCACTGACTTCTACCTTGAAAATCCAAGTGAGAAAGCCCTCAAGGCAGTCATGACAAGCAATGGCAATATTCAAATCAAATCTGCCAAAAAACCTGAGAAAACAGAAGAGATTGCTTCTGAAATAGAAGAATAAATCTATCTAACAAGTGCAGAAAGTCTATCATTTTCTGCACCTTTTTTTACTAAAATAACTGTAAAACCTTGACAGCTAGCCCCTCGTCCATTATGATAATAATAAAGATACTAGAGAATGAGGAAAATGCAATGGCAAACCCAACTTTTGGTGAAAAAAAAGAGAATGTAACCTACCAGCCCCGCTATGGTGTGTACGCAGTTATTCCGGATGCGGAGAAAAAACAAATTGTCTTAGTCCAAGCTCCCAATGGTGCTTGGTTCTTGCCAGGTGGAGAGATTGAAGCGGGAGAAGACCATCAAGAAGCACTGAAGAGAGAACTCATCGAAGAACTTGGCTTTACAGCTGAGATTGGAACCTATTATGGGCAAGCTGATGAGTATTTCTACTCTCGCCACCGTGATACCTACTACTACAATCCAGCGTATCTCTATGAAGCTATTTCTTTCAAAGAAGCACAAAAACCATTGGAAGATTTTAATCATATTGCTTGGTTCCCTATTGATGAAGCAATTGAAAAACTCAAACGTGGTAGCCATAAATGGGGAATAGATTCTTGGAAAATCCAGCATGGAATTGGCTAAAATACACGATTTTATCCAAAAAGTGCTATAATAGAGTTAGAAAATCGGAGGAACTATTATGAAGCTTATCAACACGACTAATTCACACTCGCAACTTGTTAAAAGCCAATTAGAAAGCACTGACGCAACTCTAGTTGAGGTCTATTCAGCTGGAAACACAGATGTGATTTTCACTCAAGCTCCGCTTCACTATGAAATCCTCATTTCCAACAAACACCGTGCTATTCGTGAACCTGAAATCGAAACTATCCAAGACTTCTTCTTGAAACGTAAAATCGACAAAGGAAGCATTGATGAAGCTAATATCAAGACGCTTTATTCAGATAAATTGATTGAGATTTCAATCCCTATAAAATAAGAAGACCAGCCAAAAGCTGGTTTTCTTTTGCAAAAAAGATTAGTAGTGCACAGCTACTAATCTTTTAATTTTATTTCACAGCTTCTTTCAAAGCGTCTACCTTGTCCAAACGTTCCCATGGAAGGTCAATATCTGTACGTCCCATGTGTCCATAAGCCGCTGTTTGACGGTAAATTGGGCGTTTGAGATCCAGCATTTGAATAATTCCTGCAGGGCGAAGGTCAAAGATTTGACGCGCTGCTTTTTCAAGCTTGCTTTCAGCTACTGTTCCTGTACCAAAAGTATCGATACGAACAGAAACAGGCTGCGCCACACCGATAGCGTAGGCCAATTGCACTTCTGCCTTCTTAGCAAGACCTGCTGCAACGATGTTCTTGGCAATGTAGCGAGCTGCATAAGAAGCTGAACGGTCCACTTTAGTCGCATCCTTACCAGAGAAGGCACCTCCACCATGACGAGAGTAGCCACCATAGGTATCCACGATGATCTTACGACCAGTCAAACCTGAGTCTCCTTGAGGTCCACCGATAACAAAGCGACCAGTTGGATTGATGAAAAATTTTGTTTGCTCATCCAAGTAAGAAGCCGGAATAACTTCTTTAATGACCTTGTTAATCACATCTTTGTGAATTTGTTCGTTGCTGACTTCTGGATCGTGCTGAGTTGAAATTACGACTGTGTCCACACGCACTGGACGGTCATTTTCATCATACTCAACCGTAACTTGTGATTTAGCATCTGGACGGAGATAGCTGATTTCACCAGACTTACGAAGTTCTGCCAAACGACGAACCAACTTGTGACTAAGTGAGATTGGTAAAGGCATGAGTTCTTCTGTCTCATCCACTGCAAACCCAAACATAAGACCTTGGTCTCCAGCACCAATCAAGTCCAGCGGATCTTGATCTACATTCCCACGAACCTCCAAGGCTTCGTTAACACCTTGGGCGATATCTGGTGACTGCTCAACAAGTGACGGATGAACTCCCACTGTCTCCGCAGAAAAACCATACTCTGTATTGGTATAACCAATCTCTGCAATGGTATCACGAACCACACGGTTAATATCCACATAGGCATTCGTAGAAATTTCACCAAAAACATGGACGGAACCAGTGTAGACAGCTGTCTCAGCAGCAACGTGCGCCTCTGGATCTTTAACTAAAATAGCATCCAAAATCGCATCTGAAATTTGGTCTGCAATCTTATCCGGATGCCCCTCAGATACAGATTCAGACGTGAATAATTTACGTTCTGACATAAAAATGTCCCCCCTTAAAAAATATTGTTATAGAGTTACAAAGTACTGATAGGAAAACTACTAGTAATGAATACCTATCACCTTATCGGGACTATATAACCTTATCATTATACCACTTTTTACTTTTTTTTGCAGTATTTTCTCTAAATAAAAACTCAGTAGAATCAGGTGATTCTACTGAGTTTTTAAAATGTTTGGCGTTTGGCTTTTCGCTCAGCACGCCCACGTGCGCGATTTTCAGCACGCTTGGTTTTGCGGCGTTTTTCATCTACCGCCCATTGAATCTTCTTCTTATAGCCAGGTTTGACTTTTTTCTTTTTCTTTTTAACCAAGCCAATCATTTCAATATCAAGCTTATCCTGCTTCTTTTCACGATTAGCACGACGATCACGGTCATAGGTATCTTGAAACTCTCCGTCTTTGACCATCTTAGGAGTAAACTTGATCCCTAATTTCTCCAACTCACGGATATCCGAGTCATCACTAGGCTGGTAAAGGGTAATCGCTGTACCAGGAAGACCATTGCGTCCAGTACGTCCAACACGGTGAACAAAGAAGGACAAGTCTTGCGGAATGGCATCATTGATAACATGGCTGACCCCTTCAATATCAATTCCACGCGCTGCCAAGTCCGTTGCGACAATGTACTCAAAATCCAGATTTTTCACCTGGTTCATGATCCGCTTGCGTTCACGAGGAGCAATATCTCCATGAATCTTTGCCACCTTCAAGCCTTGAGCAGTCAAGTAGGCATGTAACTCATCAGCACGCGTTTTTGTGTTAACAAAAATCATTGCCAAATAAGGCTGCATCAACTGAGTCAGCTGGTAAATTTGAGCATTCTTGTCACGGCCCTTGGTCGAAATCAACCAATTATCGATCGTATCTGAGATAACTGTTTTAGTCTTGATTTTTTCCATGACAGGATTTGACAAGTATTTTTTCAAGAACGGTTGCAATTTTTGTGGAATAGTCGCTGAAAAGACCATGAATTGCAAGTCTTTTGGAAGGCTTCCTGCAATCTTATCAACGGTTTCCAAGAATCCCATATCCAAGGTCATATCGGCTTCATCAATTACAAAAGTCTTGGCCTTGTGAATAGCCAAATCACCAGATTTAACCAAGTCATAGATGCGACCTGGCGTTCCGATAACGATATGTGGTTGGTTGCTGGCAAGTTTTTCAATCTGACGCGCCTTATCCGTACCACCTACATAATTAACCACACGAACTTCGACATCTGAGTGAGCTGCAATCTGACGAGCTGCTTGGTAGATTTGAGTGGCCAACTCACGACTTGGTGCAGTAATGACTGCTTGCACACTATCGCTAGTTTCATCTAATTGTTGGAAAATGGGTAATAAGAAAGTATGAGTCTTTCCTGAACCTGTTTTTGACTCGCCCACCAAGTCACGACCTGCCAGTACAATAGGAATTAATTTTTCTTGTACCTCTGTTGGAGTTGTGAATTTCAACTCCTCCAAGGCTTCTACTATATAATTTTTAAATTGAAATTTCTTAAATGACATACTATCCTCGATTCTATCTTTTCAATTATACCATATTTTGTCCTATTGCAGTAGCCCCATTTGAGTCTCAGTCCTGTAGTAAAGATTCGAATAGATTAAAAAGTTGGAACTCTCTGGTTCCAACCTCTTTCATTATTTCCAGGTCAATACAGCATTCAAACCATAATGATCACTGACTTGTGGACTATTCTGCCCATCAAAAACTACTTGTAAACTCTCTACTTCTAACTCTTTAGTTGTAAAGACGTAGTCGATTCGTAGTGGTTCAGTGTTGCCTTTCCAACCATCAATTTCTGGTGGAACGGTATAGCTACCACTTCTTTCTTTCGCAACTTCAAACGCGTCTTGTAATCCTAATGGGCTAGCTAAAATCGCTTGATAGCCTTCCTGACCAGCTGGATTATTAAAATCACCCGCTAAAATTAGAGGTTTTTTCAACTCTTTTAGTACAGCCTCAAATCGTGCCCATTCTTCTTGGAAACCTTTATCCCACCAAGAGAGATGAACGCTTGCAAGAGCCAGCTCCTTGCCTTCAACTTCTGTCTCAGCCAAGGCAACACGGCGAGTATGATAGTCTGTTGGATCATCTACATCCGAAACTAAAATTTCTCTGGCTTTAATCGGTGTTTTAGATAAGATAGCTACTCCTTCATGGTAGCGGTCATAGCCAATGTGATTGTAAGCCCAAGTCCAGTAGTAGTTTTTCCCTTTCTCAGACAATTTTTCAACCAAAAGTCTAACATAGTGGTCTTGGTGAATTGGCTCTGCCGCTGGCAAAGCTTGATAGAGGTCATTAACCTCCACCTCAGGAGAAGTGATTTCTTGATTGATCTCTTGGAAACAAATCAAATCATAGTCTTTATCAAGAATATCTTGGAGCAAGAGCTGGAATTTTTCTTCTGCTTCTTTCTCCATCCAACTATGGGTATTGAGTGTTAAAAATTTCATGCTTTTCTCCTAAAACAAGAGGTTGGAAAACAGCTTCCAACCCCAAGTATATTACAATTCTACTTTAGCAACTGCTGTTTTAGCTGCAAGAGAACCTGTTTGTTCTAATTTAACTGATTTGAGGACATCACCATTTGTGAAGACAACCACTGTTGATGTTTTGCGTCCTGCTTCTCGAATAGCATCCAAGTCAGCTGTGACAAGAAGATCTCCAGCAACCACTTTTTGTCCTTCAGAGACATGAACAGTAAATGGTTTTCCTTCAAGACTTACTGTATCCAAACCAATATGAACAAGCACTTCAAGACCTGAGTCAGTGACAAGACCAAGAGCGTGTTTTGTTGGGAAGATACTTGATACAGTACCAGTAACTGGAGATACAATGTTGCCATTTGCTGGCTCTACTGCAAATCCATCACCCATCATTTTTTGAGCAAAAACTGGATCTTCCACTTGTTCCAAGGCAACAACTTGACCGTCAGCTACTGAGTAAACATCCTCAGTTACACCTTTGAAATGGACAGTATTTTGTTGAGTTTCTGTCATTTGACTTGGAAGAGTTTCAGGAATTACTTCACCTGAGTCAAGGATATCTTGGATATCAGATTTCAATACGTCAGCTTTTGGTCCGTAGATAGCTTGGACTCCTTGTCCTTTCATGACAAGACCCATAGCTCCTTCTGCTTTCCATTGTTCCTCAGTACCAACGCGATCTGCGTCTTTAACAGTTACACGAAGACGAGTCATACATGCATCCACATCTACGATATTTGCACGACCACCAAGAAGGTTAATGATGTTTACGGCTTGAGAAGCTGCTGCAACTTTTGGAGTTCCAGGAGCTGCTTCTTCTGATGCTCCTTCAGCTGTTTCGTAGTTTCCGTTACGTCCTGGAGTTGCGTAGTTGAATTTCTTGATCATGAAGTTAGCAATGAAGTACATGATAACCGCAAAGAGAACAGTTACCCAGATAAAGTTAACGATATCCATACCAATACCAGCATTAATTGCCAATGGTGTACGAGTCAAGAATTCAATTGAACCGAATGAGTGGACACGAAGGTGAACAATATCTGCCATAGCAAAGGCAGCACCTTGAACTACTGAATAAACAAGGTAAAGCGGTGTTGCGATGAACATGAACATATACTCGATAGGTTCAGTAACCCCTGTCAAGAATGTTGCAAGGGCTGTCGCAATCATCATACCCTTGTATTGGTGTTTCTTGTCAGCATCAACATTGCGGTAGATAGCAACGATGACACCCATCAAGATACCAAATGAACCGATCATTTGTCCAACTTTGAAACGAGCTGGAGTGACTGTTGTAAGAAGGTGTTGGTATTGGTCAGCATTTGAACCTTTAAGGTTAACAAGGTCAGTTACCCATGCAAGCCAAAGTGGATCTTGACCAAATACTTGTGTTCCTTTTGCTGCACCAGTTAACACTTCGTATGTTCCACCAAGAGCTGTATAGTTCATTGGGATAGTCAACATGTGGTGAAGACCAAATGGCAAGAGCAAACGTTCCAAAGTACCATACAAGAATGGTGCAAGAACTGGAGCAGTTTCTTGTGAGTTGGCAATCCAAATACCAAAGTTGTTGATACCTGTTTGAACTACTGGCCAAAAGGCAGCAAGTACAATTGCAGCAATAGTTGAACGAAGAATAACGACGAATGGTACGAAACGTTTACCATTGAAGAATGAAAGGGCATCAGGAAGTTTACGGAAGTTGTAGTATTTGTTATAAGCTGTTGCTCCAACAAAACCAGAGATAATCCCTACGAAAACCCCCATGTTAAGCGCTGGTGCCTCAAGAACGCTGATAAAGTAGTCAGCAACCTTGATTGAACCACCAAAGAAGGTAGTAACCATTGCTTCAGGGTTTTTCAACATATCACCTGTAACACCGAAGATAGTACCTGTGATACGGTTAATCAAGATAAAGGCAAGTCCGGCTGCAAATGCACCACCTGCACGTTCTTTTGCCCAGCTTCCCCCAATAGCAAGGGCAAACAAGATATGAAGGTTACCGATAACCCCCCAACCAATTTGCTCAAGGATTCCACCTGTAATCACTAGAGGAGCAAGGTTTGGGTCGATCATCACGATTGATTTACCGATTGAGATCATCAATCCCGCCGCTGGCATAACAGCGATAACCACCATTAAAGCCTTACCGAATTTTTGCCAAAATTCGAAAGACAAGACATTTTTGAATGTAGCTTTCATCATTCAAATCTCCTTTATTTTATTTAGGCAAACGTTTTACGAAAACGTTTGCATTTGGTTATGTATTAATTATACCACTTTTATTTTTTTTGTAAAGGCTTTTATAAAAAAATTGTCTATTTTTTTTAATTTTTAAAAAGGAAAAAGAGAAGTTTACGAAAACTTCTCTTTTAAATATGTATTATTTTTCTGATTTGTACTGCAATTTGCATTTAAATCCAACTAGATCTTCAAGAATCGACGCATTGAAATCCCTGAACCAATTGAACCAATGAAAATTCCGATTACAAATAATAGGACTGTCATCAGAGGGATAAACACATCTGGTGTAATCATTGATAAGTTTTGACCTACCAAGGATTTATTGACAGATTGATAAACCATATTGTAAACAAAGAATACAAGGACTGAAGGAATCGCTGCACCAAGCAAGCCAATAAAAGCACCTTCTAGCAGGAATGGACCACGGATATAGCCATTTTTCGCTCCTACAAGACGCATGATCTGAATCTCACGACTACGTGAAATAATAGTGATACGAATGGTATTGGAAATGAGGAAGACTGCGATAAAAATTAAGAGCCCTGCAATTACCAATCCCCAAACACGGATAAAGGAAGCCAATTCAAAAAGTCGTTGAGTGTTGGCTCCGCCATCTTGAACCTCTGATACTCCCTCAATTTTCTTAGCTTCTTCAGCTACCGTTTTAACATCATTCGGAGAATTTGTGTCGACGATATAAGCATCATAGAGAGGGTTTGCATCCCCTTCAAAGACCTTCCAATCGTCACCCATTGTTTCCGTTAGTTTTTCGTACTGTTCTTCTTTACTTGAGAAGGTAACACTCTTAACAGCAGGTATAGCTTTCAAAGCATCATAGACCTTGTGGTAGTCATTGTTGGTAACTGTCTGACCTTCTTTTACAATCGTCTCACTGTTATCAGCTACATCCTTACGAATGTAAACCATGACTCGAACGTTGTTTTCAATATCGGTAGCCAGTTTCGCTGTATTAAAAATTACAGATGCAAACAGGGCAACGAGTGTTAAGGTAATCATAACCGAACTTACTGCTGCTACTGTCATCCAGCCATTTCGTTTTAAACTTTTTAATGATTCAAATAAATGGCGAAAAAATCTACTAATCATCGTATCCATATTCTCCTTTAGCTTCGTCACGAACGACACGGCCATTTTCAATGGCAATGACACGGTGGCGCAAGGTATTTACAATCTGGCTATTGTGAGTCGCCATCAAGACAGTAGTACCTTGGAGATTGATGCGTTCCAACAGATTCATAATTTCCCATGAATTATCTGGGTCCAAGTTTCCTGTTGGCTCATCGGCAATCAATACCTTAGGATTGTTGACAATCGCACGCGCAATCGCAATCCGTTGCTGCTCTCCACCTGAGAGTTCATTAGGGAAAGAGCGAACCTTATGTTTCAAACCAACCAGGTCCAATACTTCCATAACACGTTTTTTGATGTTGCGACGGCTCTCACCGATTACTTCCATTGCATAGGCAATATTCTCATAAACAGTCTTCTTAGGCAAGAGTTTGTAATCCTGAAAGACTACCCCAACACTACGACGTAGAAGCGGGACATCTTTCTTCTTAATTTTAACTAAATTAAAGCCTGCAACTGTTAGGCTTCCTTTTTCGATCTTTACTTCTCGGTATAAAGCTCGAATAAAGGTTGACTTACCTGCCCCAGAAGGTCCTACGATATAGGCAAACTCTCCTGGTTCAATGGTAACAGATACACCACGCAGGGCAGTCGTTCCATTGTCATACTTTTTGACAACATCTCTCATTTCAATGATTGACATATGAGTTCCTTTCTATCTTAGCTGATTCGCCACTTGAGGTAGGCATCGATAAAACCATCAAGGTCTCCATCCATCACCTTATCTACCTGAGCAACTTCAAAGCTTGTACGGTGATCTTTTACCATGGTATAAGGCGTGAAAACATATGAACGGATTTGACTTCCCCATGTGATTTCTTTTTTCTCACCTTTAAGAGAATCAACTTCCGCAGCTTTCTTTTCTTGCTCCATTTGATAGAGCTTAGCCTGCAACATCTTCATGGCACGATCTCTATTTCCATACTGGGTACGATCGACCGTTGATTGGACGACAGTTCCTGTAGGAATGTGTGTCAAACGCACACCTGTTGAAACCTTATTGACGTTTTGTCCACCAGCACCACCTGAACGGAAGGTATCCATTTTGATATCATCTTCACGAATCTCCACTTCGATGGTATCATCCAACTCAGGCATAACCTCTACGGATGTAAATGAAGTATGGCGTCGTTTGGCAGAGTCAAATGGCGAAATACGGACTAAACGGTGAACACCCATTTCTGATTTAAGTAGGCCGTATGCATTGGGTCCTTCAAAAGACAAGGTCACAGACTTGATACCTGCTTCATCACCAGCTTGGTAATCCAAAACTTCTACTTTAAAGCCTTTGGCATTTCCATAACGAGTATACATACGAAGCAACATATCGCCCCAATCCTGTGCCTCAGTACCACCAGATCCTGGATGGATTTCCAAGATTGCATTATTATGGTCATAAGGTTCTGACAAGAGAAGGGTCATCTCGTAGCTGGTCATCATCTTATCCAGTTCTGTCAACTGTTCGACCAGTTCATCATGGACTGACTCGTCTTCTGCTAAAAAGTCCAATAAAATCTCAACTTCATCCTGCAACTCTTCCATTTTACGGAAGGTGTTGTAGGTGTTTTTTAATTCATTTAATTCTTGCGACGTTTTTTGGGCCGCGATATTATCGTTCCAAAAATCAGGTTCTGTCATCTTGTTTTCCAAGATGGCAATCTCTTCCTCTAATCCTTCGAGGTCAAAGAGACCCCCTAAAAGAAGCTAATTTTTCACGATTTGCGTCAATTTTTTGACGAATTTCTGAAATGTCCATAGATACTCCTTTTCATATCGTTTTATTATACCATAATCTCTCATTTCTTTCCATATTTTGCTTTTCACCGCTTTTGATGGCAAAAGAAAAGAGGCTCTAAAGCCTCTTGTTTAAAGGACTTTAGCAGAGGTATGAGTGATCTCCTCCACTTGAATTCCTTCTTTTTCAAACTTTTCCTTTAATGCAGTCAAATCGATTTTTCCATCAATTTGAACTTCGATGACGACCTTGCCATCCTTACGTGGAATGTTAACAGTATGGGAAATATTTAAATCCTCTTCTACAATTAGAGCTACAATTTTTCCCAGCACTCCTACTTCATTTTCTGTAATGAAACGAACGCGAATTCCCTCTTCTCCGTATCCGGCGATTTCCAAGAAAGCCTGAAAAACATCGCGATCTGTAATGACACCGTAGACCTGATGATTGTCTACGACTGGTAATATCCCAATTTTATTTTTCAGCATCAGGTAGGTCGCATCTTCTAGACTAGCATAGCCAGAAACAGTCACGACATCTCGAATCATTACATCTTTTACTTTGGTTTTATTCAGAAGATAATTCATCTCATAGATAGAGAGACTGGTTGCTTTAGATGGGCTGGCTTCCGCAATGGTTCCTTCTGTTACCAATCCGACTAATTGATCGTTTTCGATAACAGGTAAACGGTGCAAACCTTGCTCGCGCATCAAATCTGCTGCGTGTGCTACAGTCGTATCTGGACTGATATAAACTACCTTACGGGTCATGAAATCTTTAACTGCCATGAGACTTCTCCTTCTCTATTTCTACTTTCATTATACACTTTCTTAGAAAATCTATCAAACGCTTTCATCCTTTTTTCAAGATTTTGAATAAACTGAGTCTTTTACAAAAAAGAGCTCTAATCTAGAGCTCTATATGTGCAAGTTAGCAAACATTATTTATATTTCTTTCAGTAGTTAAGGATACTAGCAACTAGTATTGAAAACTTATTATCATCTCCATCCACAATCTAAACTAGTCTCCCAGACTAGAGGAGAATTGCTTGCGCAATCCTTATCGACCGACTAAAAAGGTCCCCCAGACTATAGAGGGATTGCGTTCGCAATCTCCATCCACAACCTAAACTAGTCTCCCAGACTAAAGGAGAATTGCTTACGCAATCTCCATCCGCAACCTAAACTAGTCTCCCAGACCTTAGGGGAATTGCTTTTGCAATTCTCATCCGCCGACTAAAACAATCCACTGGAACTGATGATTGCTACGCAATCTCTATCCGCCAACTAAAAAGGTCCCCCGGACCTTTTTAGCCACCTAGATATGCTTTTCTGACTTCATCGGATGCTGCGAGTTCTTTTCCTGTTCCTGATAGGACAATCTTGCCTGTTTCAAGTACATAACCACGATCAGAGATAGCAAGGGCCTTGTTAGCGTTCTGTTCAATTAGGAGAACCGTTGTTCCTTGCTTCTGAATATCTTGAATGATATCAAAAATTTCTTGGATAAAGATCGGGGCAAGTCCCATTGACGGCTCATCCAAGAGAAGGAGCTTAGGTGTAGACATGAGAGCGCGTCCCATAGCCAGCATCTGCTGTTCACCACCTGAAAGAGTTGCTGCATCTTGGTTTTTACGTTCTTCCAAACGAGGGAAACGTGAGAAAACTTTTTTCAAGTTAGCTTGATTTTCTTCACGATTTTTCTTTAAAAAGGCTCCCATTTCTAGATTTTCCATAACAGTCAAGCCTGGAAAAACATGGCGTCCCTCAGGAACTTGTGAAAGACCACCTGCTACGATTTTTTGCGCAGGCAACTTTTGAATTTCTTTTCCCAAAAACTCAATTTTACCAGCACTTGGACGAACCAAACCTGAAAGGGTACGAAGAATGGTTGTTTTACCAGCACCATTGGCACCGATAAGAGAAACAACTTCACCTTCATTAACCTCGAAACTTACATCACGAACTGCTTGGATCATACCGTAATGCACAGAGAGGTTTTCAACTTTTAACATAGACATCAGGCTTCACCTCCTAGATAAGCTTCGATAACGCGTTTGTTGTTCTTGATCTCATCCGGAGTCCCATGAGCAATCAACCGACCATATTCAAGAACATAGATACGCTCAGTGACTTCCATAACCAAATTCATGTCATGTTCGATAAGCATGATGGTAATTTTAAATTCATCTTTGATACGACGGATCAATTCTGTCAATTCAGCTGTTTCTTGAGGATTCATCCCAGCTGCAGGTTCGTCCAAAAAGAGGATTTTAGGTTCAGTTGCTAGAGCACGAACGATTTCTAATCGACGTTGTTGACCATAGGCCAAATTCTTAGCAAGGGTATCTGCGTCACCATCCAAATCAAAAATCTTCAGCAAGTCCAAAGCTTTGCTTTTTAATTCTTCCTCATTCTTATAAAAAGCTGGTAGGCGTAGGAAGCTCGCAAGGACATGTTGTTTATGATGATTGCTAAATGCAATCAAAACATTTTCCAAAACTGTCAAGTCCTTGAACAAACGAATATTTTGGAAAGTACGACTGAGACCAAGTGAGGCAATCTTATAGGGAGTTTTCCCATTTAGGAGGTGACCATCTAGTGTCACAGTACCTTCGCTTGGTTCATAAACACCGGTCAAGAGATTGAAAAGGGTCGTTTTACCAGCCCCGTTTGGTCCAATCAGACCAACCAATTCTCCCTCGTTCAATTCAAGAGTGACATCTCCAACAGCTGTTAGACCGCCAAAATGTTTGGTTAACTGTTTAACTTCAAGTAATGCCATTAGTTTTGTCCCTCCTTCTTCGATTTTTTAAAGAAACGTGATAGACTCAATTCCCATGTCCCAAGAAGTCCACCTGGTCTGAAAATCATGACCAATACAAGAGCTAAAGCGTAGATGATCATACGTACGCTTGCTACATCCTGAAGGAGCATATTTAAAATTCCTAAAACAATCGCTGAAACGATGGTACCAGTAATCGATCCAAGTCCACCAAATACAACGATAATCAACACATTGATGGAATTAATAAAGGTGTAATCTTTTGGGACAACAGATCCGATAAAACCGGCCTGAAGTGAACCAGCAATACTTGCTGTAATAGCACCAAAGACAAAAGCGATTATCTTGATCTTTGTAGTGTTTACCCCAACGGACTCTGCAGCAATCTCATCCTCACGAACTGATAGAGTAGAGCGTCCAATTGGACTACGTAGGAAGTTGAGAGTTGCAATAGTTGTGATCACCACAAATAGATAAACCATTTGCCAGTTGGTAAAGTTTGGAATACCCAAGATACCAGCGGCACCGTTGGTCAAACTTCCACCATTAATGATAAAGATACGAATGATTTCTGAAACACCTAGTGTCGCAACAGCCAGGTAGTCACCCTTCAAACGGAGTGTTGGAATCCCAACGAACAAAGCGACTGCACCAGAAATCAAAGCGCCCAAGACCATCGCTCCAAAGAAAGCACCATAGGTTGGTGATTTTGAACCAATAATCGCTGCTGCATAAGCCCCAATCGCCATAAAACCTGCATGACCAAGTGAGAATTGTCCTGAAAAACCAACGATTAAGTTCAAGCCTACTGCAAGGATGATATTAATCCCAATTTGTTCTAAAATTTGGACATGGAATAGATTGAGAACACCAGCAGAAACCAGTACACTAATCAATCCATAACCCGCTAACAGAAGGAATAACCAGAGAATGTTTACTTTAAGATTTGTCTTCATTGTTTACACCTTCTCTTTCACATTCTTACCAAGGATACCTGCAGGTCGAACAATCAGAATCAAAAGCAAGATCCCATATACGATAGCATCACGGAAATCAGACATACCGAAGGCAGTAGCAAATGTTTCCAACAAGCCAATCACAAATCCTCCTAGAGCTGCACCAGGGATAATCCCGATACCACCGAGTACGGCCGCAACGAATGATTTTAGACCTGGAGTCACACCCATCAAAGGTTCAAGAGAGTTGTAGTAAAGGGCAATGAGGACACCTGCTGCACCAGCAAGGGCTGAACCCAAAGCAAAGGTAAAGCTGATTGTACGATTTACATTAATTCCCATTAATTGAGCTGCGTCACTATCAACTGATACCGCACGCATGGCTTTCCCCATTTTTGTTTTTTGGACGATCAATTGCAATAAAACCATCAAGAGTACAGAAACTGCTAAAATCATCAATTGAACATTTGTCAAGCTAATTGGTCCCAAGTCAAAGCGGACTGTTTCAATTGCTTGAGGGAAGGCACGAGTATTGGCGCCTACTAGATAAACCATTCCGTATTCCAGTAGGAAAGACACTCCGATGGCAGTAATCAATACAGCAATACGTGTAGAGTGTCGCAAAGGACGGTAGGCAAGAAACTCAATCACAACACCAAGTAGTGCGGTCCCTGCCATTGAAATAATTAAAGCTAAAAAGAAATCCATTTGGAAAGAATTAATCAAAAAGTAACCAATAAAGGCACCCATCATGTAAATATCACCGTGGGCGAAGTTGATGAGTTTGATAATTCCATAAACCATGGTATAACCCAGAGCCAAAAGTGCATAAACACTACCCAGAATTAGACCATTCACAAGTTGTTGGAGCATAGCATTCACTCTTTTCTATCCTTATTTTTTAGAAAATTTCATTATTTTCACAAGTTCATAAACACCGAAACAGGGAGTGAGTCAAAGGCTCATTCCCCATTTCAATTACTATTCTAATGTTATGGTTTTACAACTTCTGCTTCTTCAACTTTACCATTGTTCATGGTCATCATGTAAGCAGTTTTCACAGTATTGTGGTCAGCATCAAAGCTTGTTTGACCAGTTACACCATCAAAATCTTTGGTTTTAGCAAGGTTGTCCTTGATCTCACCTGAGTTTTTAGCACCTTTTGCAGCATTGGCTACTAGGTAAACTGAGTCATAGGCCAAAGCTGAGAATGTTGAAGGCTCTTCGTTGTATTTAGCACGGTATGCTTCAAGGAAAGCTTTAGCTTTTGCAGAAACATCAACTGTGGTGGAGAATCCAGAGATGAAGTAAATGTTTGATGCTCTTTCAGCAGTTGCTTGTTGAACAAATTCTTCACCGTTAAATCCATCACCACCAATGATTGGCTTATCAATTCCCATACCACGAGCTTGGTTTACAATTTTACCAGCTTCTGTGTAGTAACCTGGAACAACGATAGCATCAAACTCTTTGTCTTTCATTTTAGTAAGGGCTGCTTGGAAGTCAGTATCACCTGCTACAAATGTTTCATCTGCTACAATCTCACCCTTGTAGGCTTCGCGGAAAGATTTAGCAATACCTTTAGCATAGTCACTAGCATTGTCAGTATAAAGAACAACCTTCTTAGCATTCAATTTGTTTGTTACATAGTTAGAGATAATCTTCCCTTGGAAGCTATCCTGGAATGTTCCGATAAATAGGTAATCTTGACCTTTAGTCAAACCGTCTTGAGTAGCACTTGGTGAAATCAATGGCACTCCAGCTTTAGTAGCGTTAGCTACAGCTGCAGCAGTTGCACCAGATGTCGCAGGTCCTACAATAGCTGCCACTTTTGATTGGGTAACAAGGTTTGTTGTAACAGAAGCTGCTTCAGCAGTTTCTGACTTGTTGTCTTTGTCTACAACTTCGATTTGTTTCCCATCAATTCCACCTGCAGCATTGATTTCGTCTACGGCAAGTTGGGCACCTTTTTGTTCAGCTGTACCGTAAGCTGCCACAGCACCTGTCTCTTCAAAGTTAAAACCGATTTTAATTGTTTTTTCGTCTACTGGATTTCCAGTTGTGTTTGACGCTCCTGACTTGACCTCTCCACAGGCAGCAAGAAGAGCCACACTAGCAAGAGCCACAAAAGATAGGGCAAATTTTTTCTTCATTTTTAATCTCCTTATAGTTGTTTCAAAAAATAGTATGTTAAGAATATACCGAATTATCAGAAAATTGTCAATACATTTATTTAATTTTTTAAATGATAACGTTTTCTTCGTTACGATAGAGATTCCCAACGAAGGGAGTTTCTAGCTCTTGAATATGGCAACGTCTAATTTTCTTGATATATCTTTCCTTACCTAATCTCTCAACTAAGTCATCTAACTCCTCAGTTGGAACATAGAGCTGCAAGTAACGATGTTTTTTGGAATGGTAACAGATATCACCGTATTCCTGAATTTTTTTTGCATCTCGATTATAGTAGAGATAGATGATTAATCCTGATCGATTTGTTTTTTCAAACATGAGGAATCCTCTTTCTAAGAAATCTTCTCCTATTATATCAAAAAAAGCAAACTCCGTCGAGTTTGCTTTCTAGGTTGCTTAGCTTAACGAATTATTGGCCATGATTTCATCGATAAAGCCATATTCAAGTGTTTCTTGGGCACTCATCCAGTAATCACGTTCTGCATCTGCATGAATTTGCTCGACTGATTTACCAGAGTTATCTGCAAGGATTTGCTCCAAAGTCTTACGAGTTTTGAGCAAGTGCTCTGCAGCGATTGCCATATCTGTCTGTTGGGTACCACCACCTGTACCACCCATTGGTTGGTGAATCATATACTCTGCATTTGGAAGCATGAAACGTTTGCCTTTTGCACCACTTGATGCGATGACAGTCCCCATAGATGCAGCCATCCCCATAACGATAGTTTGGACATCCGCTTTGATAAAGTTCATGGTATCAACGATTGCCAAACCAGCTGAAACAGAGCCCCCAGGTGTATTGACATAAAGGTAAATATCTTTTGTGCTGTCTTGGGCATCCAAGAAGAGCAACTGGGCGATAACGGAGTTGGCCATGTTGTCTTCAACTGGACCTGTTAGCATGATGATGCGGTCTTTCAGAAGACGAGAGTAAATATCATAGGAACGTTCTCCACGGCTTGTTTGTTCAATAACTACAGGAATCATTCATTTCTCCTTTTATGTTGAATTTTCTTAGTCTTACGACTCAATACAGAACTATTATATCTTTTTGGTCAAAAAAGGTCAAATTTTTGCTCTATTCTCTAAACAGAAACAAAAACTCAACCTCCTTTCAAGTCAAAAACGAACTTCTAGTTTCAATATTTACTTTGGGATTTTATTTAGTACCGAACAAGCGGTCTCCAGCATCTCCAAGACCTGGAACGATATAACCGTGTTCGTTCAAGCGTTCATCCAAGGCTGCTGTAAAGATTTCTACATCTGGGTGTGCTTCTTGAAGAGCTTTCACTCCTTCTGGAGCAGATACTAGGCAGACAAACTTGATATTTGAAGCGCCACGTTTTTTAAGCGAATCTACTGCCAAGATTGCTGAGCCACCTGTTGCCAACATTGGATCAACGACAAAGATTTGACGTTGGTCAATATCCTCAGGCAATTTCACCAAGTATTCAACTGGTTGAAGGGTTTCTTCATCACGGTACATACCGATGTGACCAACTTTAGCTGCTGGAACCAAGCTCAAGAGGCCATCTACCATCCCGATACCTGCACGCAAGATTGGGACAATCGCCAATTTTTTCCCAGCCAATTGTTTTTGAACGGTCTTTGTGATAGGTGTTTCGATTTCCACGTCTTCAAGTGGAAGATCACGAAGTACTTCATATCCCATCAACATTGCAATCTCATCTACTAGCTCACGAAAAGCTTTTGTAGAAGTATCTGTACGACGCAAGATTGACAATTTGTGTTGAATGAGTGGATGATTAATGACTTCAATTTTTCCCATTTTCTGAGTTCCTTCTTTCAATTTATTCTTCTTATTATATCAAAAAACGGTTTAAAAAGCTTTCTAAACCATTTATTTTTATTAATTTTTAAATCAAATCTGCCTCTTGAAGAGCTGTCTGAACAGTCTCTAATGGTAAATGGGTTAACTCGGTGCCTTTTTCTTGATAAAGGTACTGGGCATAGTCATCCATTCGGTACTGGTTGATATAAACCACGCGCTTGCAACCAACTTGTAGCAGTTGTTTGGTGCAGTTCAGACAAGGGAAATGGGTCACATAGGCTGTAAATCCTCTGGGAACCCCTCGCTCAGCCCCTTGGAGAATAGCATTAACCTCGGCGTGAAGGGTTCGAACACAGTGACCTTCAATGACCAGACATTCGTGGTCAATACAGTGCTCCGTTCCTGATACGGAACCATTGTAGCCTGTTGAAATGACTTTATTGTCCTTAACGAGGACAGCTCCCACCTTGGCACGTTTGCAGGTCGAACGATTGGCAATCAGTAAAGCCTGGGCTGCAAAGTACTCATCCCAAGCCAGTCTTTTTTCTGTCATAAGTATTCTCCTTATCCCCTATTTTTTGAAAAATGGCAAGCGTAAATCTGCAATCTTTTCAGCTGGAACCTTCATGCCATCCTTGATCCATTTGAGCAGAACCGATACGATGGCAGAACTCCAAAAGGAATGAAGGTAGCTACTAACGCCTTTTGATTTTCCGTGGTATTTTTCTAGAAATTCCTGCATGGCTTGGACAAAAATCTTTTCCAAATGATAGTCCAGAGCAAGTTGGATAACCTTGGCTTCTTTCTTGGCTGCGCGAAAAAGGTGTACCCAGACTAGATAAAGATCAGTTTTTACATCGTAGTGGCTCAACTGTTCCATGATATTATGAACACTGCGTTTAAAAACACTTTCCAAAATCTCTTCTTTGGAGTCATAGTTACGATAGAAGGCGGCACGAGAGACGCCCGCTCGTTTGACCAGCTCCGAAATGCTGATCTTGGCCAAATCTTTTTTCTCTAGAAGTTGCAAAAGAGCCGTCTCGATTGCTTCTCTGGTTAAAAAATTAGATTCTTGATTTGATTTTCTGAGATTTTCAAGAGATTTTTCAGATATTTTACGTTCAGACATAACAATTTCTTTCTACTTGTGACAACAGAGAGGTGGTACTTTTGTTTCAAGGGCTTTCATGATATAATTGTAAAAAAAGACAGAACCTTTGTCAATGTATAAGTGACAAAGATGGAGAATTTCTATGACTTGGAAGATTGTAGCTGACTCTGGTTGTGATTATCGTCAACTGCCTACTCTTGCTATCGATACTGAATTTGTGAGTGTTCCTTTAACCATTCAAGTAGCTGATCAGGTCTTTATCGATGATGCCAATCTCGACATTGACCACATGATGCAAACTATGTATGCGACTTCTGAGGCTTCAAAATCAGCTTGTCCTAGCCCTGATGATTACTTGCGTGCATTTGAAGGTGCTAAGCATATCTTTGTCGTTACTATCACTGGTACTCTTTCAGGTAGCCATAATAGTGCACAACTCGCTAAAAATATCTATCTGGAAGAACATCCTGACACTCAGATTCATGTGATTGATAGTTTATCTGCTGGTGGGGAAGTTGACCTAATTGTAGAAAAAATCAATGACTTGATTGATCAAGGACTTTCTTATGAGAAAATTGTTGAAGTGATTACAGCCTACCAAGAAAAAACGAAATTGCTCTTTGTCCTCGCTAAAGTTGATAACTTGGTAAAAAATGGCCGTTTGAGTAAGCTTATCGGTACAGTCGTTGGCCTCCTCAACATCCGTATGGTTGGGGAAGCAAGTGAAACTGGAACCTTAGAACTACTCCAAAAAGCACGTGGACCAAAAAAATCCCTTCAAGCAGCCTATGAAGAACTCATCAAGGCTGGCTACGCTGGTGGTCGAATTGTCATGGCTCATCGCAGTAATGAAAAATTCTGTCAGCAATTGTCAGAACGCTTGCTAGAAAACTTCCCACAAGCCAATATCAAAATCATCCCGACATCTGGTCTCTGCAGTTTCTATGCAGAAGATGGCGGTTTGTTGATGGGATATGAAATTAACTAAGATTATGAGCAACAAGAGATGCCAAGCATCTCTTGTTTTTTGTGGTACAATAGAGCTATGAAACATTTTGATACTATTGTCATCGGTGGAGGGCCTGCGGGCATGATGGCTACGATTTCCAGTAGCTTTTATGGTCAGAAAACTCTTCTCATCGAAAAAAATCGGAAACTCGGAAAAAAATTAGCTGGTACCGGTGGTGGTCGTTGCAATGTAACTAACAACGGAAGCTTAGATGACCTTCTGGCTGGAATTCCTGGAAATGGGCGCTTTCTGTACAGTGTCTTTTCCCAGTTTGATAACCACGATATCATCAACTTTTTTACGGAGAATGGTGTTAAACTTAAGGTCGAGAACCACGGACGCGTCTTTCCTGCTAGTGATAAGTCTCGGACTATTATCGAGACACTAGAAAAGAAAATCACTGAACTCGGTGGTCAAGTTGCTACTCAAACAGAAATTGTTTCGGTTAAAAAGATAGACGACCAGTTTGTCCTTAAGTCCGCAGACCAAACCTTCACTTGTGATAAACTCATTGTCACAACAGGTGGTAAGTCTTATCCTTCGACTGGTTCTACTGGTTTTGGGCATGAGATCGCCCGCCATTTTAAGCATACCATTACTGAGCTTGAAGCCGCTGAAAGTCCTTTATTGACAGATTTCCCCCATAAGGCCTTGCAGGGAATTTCACTGGACGATGTGACCCTAAGCTACGGCAAGCATGTTATCACTCATGATTTGCTTTTTACCCACTTTGGTTTGTCAGGTCCTGCTGCCCTACGCATGTCTAGCTTTGTCAAGGGAGGTGAAGTCCTTTTTTTGGATGTCTTATCTCAACTTTCTGAGAGCGACTTGGTAGCATTTCTAGAGGAAAATCGGGAAAAATCCTTGAAAAATGCTTTAAAAACTTTGCTTCCAGAACGCTTGGCAGAATTTCTTGTGCAAGTCTATCCTGAAAAAGTCAAACAACTGACTGAAAAGGAACGTGAACAACTTCTCCAGTCCATCAAGACCCTCAAAATCCCTGTGACTGGCAAAATGTCTCTTGCCAAGTCCTTTGTTACTAAAGGTGGTGTCAGTCTTAAGGAAATCAATCCTAAAACTCTGGAAAGTAAGCTCGTTCCTGGCCTCCACTTTGCCGGCGAAGTCATGGATATCAATGCCCACACGGGTGGCTTTAATATCACTTCTGCACTCTGTACTGGCTGGGTGGCAGGAAGCCTGCATTATGATTAAAATCAAAGGTTGTGAAAAATGAACAGAAGAGAATCAGTTGAATTTGTCAATATGTGTATGATTCAAAATGGAGACAAGGTCCTGGTCCAAGACCGAGTTAATCCTGACTGGCCTGGCATTACTTTTCCTGGTGGTCATATTGAACGTGGCGAGTCCTTTGTCGATGCTGTCATTCGTGAAGTGAAAGAAGAAACTGGTCTGACCATTTCCAAACCCCAACTCTGTGGTATCAAAAACTGGTACGATGACAAGGATTATCGTTATGTCGTCCTTTTTTACAAGACAAAACACTTTACTGGTGAACTCCAGTCTTCAGACGAAGGGAAAGTTTGGTGGGAGAACTTTGAAAATCTTTCTCATCTAAAACTTGCAACCGATGATATGTCTGATATGCTTCGTGTTTTTTTAGAAGAGAATCTCAGTGAATTCTTTTACTACAAAGACGGTGACGACTGGCTTTATGACTTGAAGTAAAAAATAGGCTAGGAAATTCCTAGCCTATTTATTCTGCATTTGTCTGAACGTAAGTTGCAATAACATCTGATGTGTATTGAGCTGTACCAGGTCCAAACTTGTCAATGTTTTCCTTAAACTCTGGGTTGTAGACGTAGCCTTTGCCGATATGACCGAATACCTCAATAGAGCAGTCAAATCCATAAGTACGAAGGGCTTGCAAGAGCTTAGCTGCTTGATCTTGGTTTTCGGCCGCTGTTGCAGGCAGACCAGCTTGAAGGTTTTTTGCCAAGGCTTGAAAAACTTGGTTGAAGGCGGCTGTGGCCTCTTCTTCGCGACCTTTTTGGCGTTCAAGCGCTTGGCCCATGACTTCCTGTCCATACTTCTCTACCGCCTCTTGGTGGTATTTTTGATTGTCTTGATAGCTAAATCCAGTGAATTTTTCCTCAATCGTCATTTTTCTTTCTCCTTTTTGTTCTTGAATGGTTTTTTGCAAGGTGGAAATCAAGGTATCCAGGTGTTGCCTTTCTCGAGTTAGATAATCCAACTGCCTAGTCAAATGGGGCAATAAATCTGTCCTTTCTTCCTTTAACAGCTCTGCTATTTTTTCTAAAGAAAAGCCTAGATATTTGTAGTACAGAATGACCTGAAGTCGTTCCAAATCCTCCTGACTATAGGTTCGATAGCCGTTTTCCGACTTTAAGGGAACCAAGAGCCCTATCTTATCGTAGTGATGCAGGGTCTTAACAGAGACACCTGAAAGCTGCGCAGCTTCTTTTATATGGTACATGATTTCCTCCTTATACTCAATGAAAATCAAAGAGCAAACTAGGAAGCTAGCCGCAAGCTGTACTTGAGTACGGTAAGGCGACGCTGACGTGGTTTGAATTTGATTTTCGAAGAGTATTACATTGATAGTATAACCCCTCCCCTTAGGTCAGAGTCAAGCGTTTTTGCGAAAAATTTTTAACTTTTTGAGAAAGGTGTGAAAACTTGAAAATGGTTTTCTTGACAGACCTTAGAAAACATGATAGGATAGTCAAGTCTATCAATCAAACAGAAGGCTCATAAAGAGCCATTGAGAGAGGGCTATTTGACAACTCAAGTAGCCTTTTCTTATTTTAAAAAACGAGATTGGAGTTTCAACTATGTCAGAAAAATCGCAATGGGGTTCGAAACTGGGCTTTATCCTAGCATCTGCTGGTTCAGCTATCGGACTTGGAGCCGTTTGGAAATTTCCCTACATGACTGCTGCAAATGGCGGTGGAGGCTTTTTACTGGTCTTTCTCATTTCCACTATTTTAATCGGTTTCCCGCTCCTGCTGGCTGAGTTTGCCCTTGGCCGTAGTGCTGGCGTTTCCGCTATCAAAACCTTTGGAAAACTTGGCAAGAATAACAAGTACAACTTTATCGGTTGGATTGGTGCCTTTGCCCTCTTTATCCTTCTCTCCTTTTACAGTGTTATCGGTGGATGGATTTTAGTCTATCTGGGTATTGAGTTTGGGAAATTGTTCCAACTTGGTGGAACGGGTGATTACGCTCAATTATTTACTTCAATCATTTCAAATCCAGCCATTGCCCTAGGATCTCAAGCAGCCTTTATCTTATTGAATATCTTTATTGTATCACGTGGGGTTCAAAAAGGGATCGAAAGAGCTTCTAAAGTCATGATGCCCCTGCTCTTTATCATCTTTGTCGTGATCATTGGGCGCTCGCTCAGCTTGCCAAATGCCATGGAAGGGGTTCTTTACTTCCTAAAACCAGACTTTTCAAAACTAACCAGTGCTGGGCTCCTCTATACTCTGGGTCAATCTTTCTTTGCTCTCTCACTAGGGGTTACAGCCATGCTGACCTATGCGTCCTACTTGGACAAAAAAACTAATCTGGTCCAATCAGGGATTTCCATCGTAGCTATGAATATCTCTGTGTCCATCATGGCAGGACTAGCTATTTTCCCAGCCATGTCAGCCTTCAACATCCAATCCGAAGGTGGACCAAGTCTCCTCTTTATCGTCTTGCCTCAACTCTTTGACAAGATGCCCTTTGGAACCATTTTCTACATCCTCTTCCTCTTGCTCTTCCTTTTTGCGACAGTCACTTCTTCTGTCGTGATGCTGGAAATCAATGTGGGCAATATCACCAATCAGGACAACAGTAAGCGTGCTAAATGGAGTACCATTTTAGGAATCTTGACCTTTGTCTTTGGAATTCCTTCAGCCCTTTCTTACGGTGTTATGGCGGATGTTCACATCTTTGGGAAGACCTTCTTTGACGCTATGGATTTCTTGGTTTCCAATCTCCTCATGCCATTTGGAGCCCTCTGCCTTTCTTTCTTTACAGGCTACATCTTTAAGAAGGCTCTTGCTAAGGAGGAACTCCATCTTGATGAAAGAGCATGGAAACAAGGACTTTTCCAAGTCTGGCTTTTCCTTCTTCGTTTCATCATTCCTATTATCATCATCGTGGTCTTTATCGCCCAATTTATGTAATAAAAAGGGACTTGAGTAGTAAGCTCAGGCCCTTTCTTTTTTATGGATGGCTAACAATCAATTCCAAGCCTTGCCCTTCCAAAGTCCAAGCTTCAACATCACTTGGTAGGATAAAGTGGCTGCCTTTTTGGATTGGATAGTTTTTCCCGTCAACTGTTAGCTGACCTTGGCCAGCTAAGACACTCAACAAGCTGTAGTCAGCTGTCTTTTCAAAATCAACTTTTCCAGTGATTTCCCACTTGTAAACGGCGAAGAAATCATTGGATACAAGGAGAGTGGAACGCAAATCATCTGCCTTAACAGTTACAGGACGGCTATTTGCGGGTTCACCAATGTTCAAGACATCGATGGATTTTTCAAGGTGAAGTTCACGCAAGTTGCCCTTGTCATCCTTACGGTCAAAGTCATAGACACGATAGGTTGTATCACTAGACTGTTGGGTTTCAAGAATCAAGATTCCCGCCCCGATAGCGTGCATGGTTCCACTTGGTACATAGAAGAAATCTCCAGCCTTAACAGGGACTTTTGTTAATAGACCATCCCAGTCTTTAGCTTCGATTTGCTGACGGAGTTCTTCTTTTGACTTGGCATTGTGGCCATAGATAATCTCTGATCCTTCATCTGCAGCGATGATATACCAGCATTCTGTTTTTCCGAGCTCACCTTCATGTTCTAATCCATAAGCATCGTCTGGGTGAACTTGGACACTGAGCCAGTCGTTGGCATCGAGAATTTTGGTCAAGAGTGGAAATACAGGTTCTGGACGATTGCCAAACAATTCACGGTGCTCCGCATACAATGTAGCTAGGTCTGTTCCCTCAAAGCGCCCATTAGCGACCTTTGAAACCCCATTTGGGTGGGCTGAAATAGCCCAGTATTCTCCGATTTTTTCACTTGGGATATCGTAGCCAAACTCATCACGTAGCTTGGTTCCACCCCAGATTTTTTCTTGCATAACTGATTGTAAAAATAATGGTTCTGACATCTTATTCTCCTGTCTGTTTTTCTCACTTCATTATAGCAAAAAGCCAGGTCTAATTGAACTCTTTTTCACATCTTATAAAGTAGAGAGAAGATTTTATAAAAATAGTGAACAAATGTGCTCTACTTAATACTTGCACCATTGCTGGCAATGACATCCTTGTACCAGTAGAAGGATTTCTTCTTGCTCCGTTTGAGACTTCCTTGACCTGCATTATCACGATCCACATAGATAAAACCATAGCGCTTGTTCATCTCGCCTGTTCCAGCTGAAACCAGATCTATACAACCCCAAGTAGTATAACCAAGCAATTCAACGCCATCTTGGTAAATAGCATCTCGCATAGCCTTGATGTGGGCTTCTAGATAAGCAATCCGATAGTCATCCGCTACATAGCCATTTTCATCTGGCGTATCCATAGCGCCGAGTCCATTTTCTACGATGAACATGGGTTTTTGATAACGATCCCAGATGGCATTGAGGGTGATACGAAGCCCCAGTGGGTCAATCTGCCAACCCCATTCTGAGGATTCCAGATAGGGATTTTTGATAGAGGCAAAGACATTTCCAGCTGTCAGATCCCTCACTTCTGGATCGCCTGAAGCCACTCGGCTCGCATAGTAAGACAAGGAAACAAAGTCAACAGTGTGATTCTTCAACAAGTCTAAATCTTCTGTCGTCATTTCAATTTCTATCCCCTCACGCTCCCACTGCTTCTTGGCATAGTTTGGGTATTCCCCGCGTGCTTGAACATCAATGAAAAAGTAACTCTTACGGTCTTCTTCCATGGCTGCCCAGTAGTCTCTCGGATGGGCAGTGTTAGGATAATATTGCCCCGCTGCCAACATACATCCCACCTTGTTTTCTGGGTCAATTTCGTGAGCAATTTTAGTCGCCATAGCCGAGGCTACCAGCTCATGGTGGGCTGCTTGGTATTTAACCTGTTCTTGATTTTCTCCTTCTTCAAAACAAATCCCAGCTCCTAAAAAAGGGGCATGCAGAATCATATTGATTTCGTTGAAGGTGAGCCAGTACTTGACCAAGCCCTTGTAACGGGTAAAGAGGGTGCGACAGAGATTTGCGTAAAAGTCCAACATACGACGATTGCGCCAACCACCGTACTCCCTGATTAAGTGCATGGGGCAGTCGAAATGCGTGATGGTCACCAGTGGTTCAATTCCATACTTGTGACATTCCTTAAATAAATCCTCATAAAAAGCTAGACCAGCTTCATTTGGCTCTGCTTCGTCACCTTGAGGAAAAATCCGAGTCCAAGCAATGGAAAGTCGATAGGTTTTAAATCCCATTTCTGCAAAAAGCGCAATATCTTCCTTGTAATGATGGTACATATCAATGGCTTCTTTGGCTGGGTAAAAATAGCCCTCCTCAAACGAAAACATCTTTTTCTTACCTGTAACAATGGCCTCACGGTCTGGACCAATCGGTGCCATATCCACATTAGCAAGACCACGACCGTCCTGATTATAAGCACCCTCACATTGATTAGCCGCCGTTGCACCACCCCAGAGAAATCCTTCTGGAAATTGTAGTATTTCTGTCATCACTTTACCTCGATTGATTTATTACTTCTATTATACTAAAAAGGAGGCAAAAAGTTTGGAACCCTCTGGATAATAATAGCACTAAACTTACTCTTATATATACGAAAAAAAGACTGAAACCAGTCTTCTTTTTATATCAATGCCGTAATAGCCGTTATCAGGCCAAAAATAATACCTGGTGCATTCGCTGCCGCAAGGGGAATATCTCTTTCTTTCTTGAAAAGACCGTAATAAACCCATAGACTACAGTTGATGGCTGCGACTAAGGGTTGGATGAAATTGCCTTTTTGACCAGCCAAGTTGTTCATGATTTGTGGGAAGTAAGAGACATACATCATAACGGACATGAAGGTCGCTACCCAACCCAAAATTTTCATTTTTTTCAGACATTTTCAAAACCTCTTTCATTTTTATGAATCATATTTTATAATCTTTTTTCAAAACAATCAAGACTTTGAAGCTTTTGTTATGAAGATGTAAACTATCACAATCTTGTGATAAGAAAGAGGAAACAGAAAAAGACCGGATTGCTCCGATCTTTTAATAATTCACATTCTCATAATCTGTTTTAAGAATGATTAAGGTTAACATCAAATGACAACGCGCCCTATTTCATACGATAAAAATCAATCACTAAACCAGCAGGGCCTTTAACTAGTAGCGATTCCGTCCCCCAATCAGTTACAGCCGGACCGTGTAAAATCTCGACACCAAGCTCTTTTAACCGTTGGTAGTTCTGCTCTACATCCTCAACCTCAATGTGAAGAATGATTCCTGACTGAAAGTTTTCCAAAGGAACCAAATGATTTTGTGATAACATGAGGCAGTGACTGCCAATCGTGAACTGTGCAAAACTGTCGTCAACATAATCGGCTTTTTTATCCAAAATACGCTCCAAGTCAGCACAGACTTGAGGAACATCTGAAACGATGATATCTAATTGATTTAAATTCATTTACTATCCTCCAGAAAAAGACCGGATTGCTCCGATCTTTTCAAGTTAGACTCTTGAAAATCAAAGAATAAAATCTACAAAGTTTACATTTGATTTTCGACGAGAGGAATTATTTGATTGCGCGTGATTGCAATCCTTCTTCTTCCAAGAAGAGGCGGAATGGTACGAGTTCTTCTGCTTCGTATTTTTCCTTGAAGGCTTTGATTGCTTCTTCTGAGTAAAGTTTTGGATCCAATTCAAGTACTTCTACTGGAAGTGGACGATGTTGAGAGATGCGAGCATCGATCACAACAGTTTTACCTTCTTTGTTCAATTTAACAGCTTCTGCAACAACTGCATCGATATCTTCGATACGGTCAACTGTAAATCCTACAGCACCTTGCGCTTCAGCGATTTTCGCGTAGTCAGCATTAGGGAAGTCACAACCAAACAAGTGTTTGTTTGTGTCTTCGTATTTGTCCTTGATGAAGGCATATTTACCATTTGAGAAGACAACGTTGATAACTGGAAGGTCGTATTGAACGTTTGTGATAACGTCTGGGTAGCACATGTTGAATGCACCGTCACCCATGATGTTCCATACTTGGCGATCTGGATTGTCTTTCTTAGCAGCGATACCACCAGGAAGGGCAATACCCATTGTCGCAAAGAGTGGAGATGTACGCCACATGTTCTTAGGTGTCATGTGAAGGTGACGAGTAGATGTTTGAGTAGTGTCACCTACGTCGATTGAGTAGATAGCGTCTTGGTCAGCATGTTTGTTGATTGCATTGTAAACTTGGTACAATTGCAATTCACCCTCAGTTTTACCTTCGAGTTTGTTCATGTAATCACGCCAGTTTTGGTTGTTCTTAACGTTTGCACGCCACCATGGAGTTGACTCAACTGGGTTTACTTTATCAAGGATAGCTTTCGCTGCTTGACCTGCATCACCAAGGATAGAAGCGTCAAGGGCATGACGTTTACCAAGTTTGTAAGGGTCGATATCGACTTGGATGAATTTTTCAGTGTTCTTGAAGGCTTCGTAAACTTCAGCAAATGGGAAGTTTGAACCAAGGAAAAGAACGGTGTCTGCTTCAAAGACCACTTCGTTGGCTGGTTTCCAACCAACACGGTAAGCAGAACCTGTCAAACCTTCGTAGTTCCATTCAAAAGCTTCAAAGTTTTTACCAGTTGTGATGATTGGTGCTTTGATTTTACGTGACAATTCAGTAATCACTTCACCTGCTTTAACACCACCGTAACCAGCGTAGATAACTGGGCGTTCAGCATTGTTCAAGATTTCAACAGCTTTGTCGATTTCAACTTCGTTCAAAGCAGGAGCGATGAATGAACGTTCGTATGAACCTGAACCGTAGTATGAGTTTTCGTCGATTTCTTGGAAACCGAAGTTTACTGGGATTTCGACAACAGCTGGACCTTTTTTAGAAACTGCAGCACGGCAAGCTTCGTCAATTACTTTTGGCAATTGCTCAGCGTATGCCACACGTTTGTTGTAGACAGCGATACCGTTGTACATTGGGTTTTGGTTCAATTCTTGGAAGGCATCCATGTTGAGTTCGTTAACTGGACGTGATCCAAGGATAGCAAGGAATGGAGTGTTATCCATAGCTGCATCGTAAACACCGTTAATCAAGTGAGTCGCACCTGGACCACCTGAACCAACTGCAACCCCGATTGAGCCACCGAATTTAGCTTGCATGACCGCTGCAAGAGCACCTGTTTCTTCGTGGCGAACTTGCAAGAAGCGGATATCTTTGTCTTCAGCCAAAGCGTCCATCAATGAGCTGAGTGTTCCTGATGGGATACCGTAGATTGTGTCTACGCCCCATGTTTTCAATACGTTGAGCATTGCTGCAGATGCAGTAATTTTCCCTTGAGTCATAATGATAACTCTCCTTCAAATATTTTTAAAACTTGATAAATCCGTTTTCATATACTAATTGGAAACGTTTCAGCAAATTTTTACTCTACTACTTTACCACATTTGTTTTGGGTCTCCTAAGAATGTGCTCAGAAGTTTTTATTCTCTATTACAGTACAGTTTGAAAACGTTTTATATAACTGTTTTATAATAAAAAGCGAGCAAGCTCGCTTTTAGTCCATTTTACTAAAGTTTAGCATGAGTGAACTGGTCAAAACAGATACAGAACTAAAGGCCATGGCTAGACCTGCCAGTTCTGGATTGAGAACGAGACCAATTCCTGAAAAGACTCCTGCTGCAATCGGAATTCCGGCGACATTGTAGATAAAGGCCCAAAAGAGGTTGAGCAGAATTCGATTGAAGGTTTTCTTGCTCATGTCAAAGGCACGAACCACTCCTGTCAAATCATTGCGCGTAAGAACAATCCCTGCCGACTCAATAGCAATATCGGTTCCTGCGCCCATGGCAATCCCGACATCTGCTACACTGAGGGCAGGAGCGTCATTGATACCATCTCCGATAAAGGCTACTTTACCAGCCTCTTGTAGTTGATGGATTTCATGGGCTTTTTCTTCTGGCAAGACACCTGCAATGACCTCTTCGATTCCAATCTGATCGGCAATAGCACGCGCCACGCCAGCATTATCCCCTGTCAGCATCACTGTTCGGAGACCACGATTTTTCAGCTGATTGATGGCGAGCTTGGCATTTTCTTTGGGAATATCTTGTAGGGCAAGTAAGCCTTTAATTTCATTGTCAACAGCCAAGTACACAACTGTCTTAGCTTCTTTTTCCAGTTCTTCTAGTTTTTCCTGATAAGCACTAGAAATATCCATTCCATCTAGCATTTTAGCATTTCCAAGCAAAACTTGTTTTCCATTGATTTGCCCTGAAACACCTTTTCCGTGCAAGGCTTGGAAATTTTCCACAGTGTGAAGCTCAAGTTCTGCTTCACTCGCTCGCTTGATAATAGCTTGAGCCAGTGGGTGTTGAGAGGCTTCTTCCAAAGAGGCAGCTAAGCCAAGTACTTCTGTCTCGTCGCCAATGATATCAGTGACCACTGGTTTTCCTTCCGTCAAAGTTCCTGTTTTATCAAAGACGAGAGTTTGGACTTTCTGGATTTCCTGTAGGACGGTTCCATTTTTTAGGAGAACCCCCATCTTGGCACTCCGCCCTGTTCCTACCATGAGGGCTGTTGGTGTTGCAAGTCCCAATGCACAAGGGCAAGCGATAATCAAAACTGCCACACCATAAAGTAGAGAGGTCACAAAACTAGCCCCAAGTAAGACAAACCAAATCCAAAAAGTCAAAATCGCTAAAATGACAACTGCTGGGACAAAAATTCCTGAAATCTTATCCGTCAAATCCTGAATCGGTGCACGACTTGTCTGAGCTTTCTTCACAAAGTCCACAATCTGCGCCAAGACCGTCTCTGAGCCAACTTTTTCTGCCCTAAAAACAAGCGTTCCACTGTTATTGATGGTGGAGCCAATGACAGTATCTCCAACGGTTTTATCCACCGGCAGGCTCTCACCTGTCACCATGGATTCATCAATACTGGAGACACCTTCGACAACAACACCATCAACCGCGATCTTTTCACCGGGACGCACTCGAATCAGGTCACCTACCTTGACTTGCTCCAAGGGGACTTGAACATAGTTATCCTCACGCAAGACTTCTGCAGTTTTAGCCTGCAAGTCAAGTAATTTCTCCACAGCTTGGGAAGTATTTTTCCGCATTTTCTCCTCAAAAACGGCTCCCATAAGAACGAAGAAGAAGATAAATGCAGCACTTTCAAAGTAAACGGGGAGACCAGCGAAGAGGGCAACTAAGCTATAGAAATAGGCCACTAGGGTTCCCAGAGCAACCAAGGTATCCATGTTGGCATTGTGCTTTTTAAAACTAGCCCAAGCACTTTGGATATAAGGACCACCGGCCACTAGCATGATAGGTGTTGTGGCTAAAAAGGTTCCCCAACGCATGACTTGGTGACTAATTCCTCCTGTCGACATACCAATCATGAGAATCACAAGAGGCACAGTAAAGATACTAGTAATCCAAAAACGCTGTAAAAGTGATAGAGATCTTTGAGTCTTCTCAACTACGGTATAGCTTCCTTTTTGCATCTTCATACCACAAGAAAATTCATGTTGACCTAATTCTTGAGGTGTAAAACGAATGACTTTCTCTTCATCTACGCCGATTGGTTCCAAAATGCCTTCTTCTTCAAACAGAATTTCCTTGTAACAGTTTGAAGGAGTTGCTCGATGAAAGGTAATCTCAGCTGGAATCCCTTTTTGAAGCTGGATATGGGCTGGATGATAGCCTTTGTCTGCCGTGATACGGATTTTTTGAACACCATTTTCAAGACTTGCTTTTACAATTTCAGTCATATCATTCTCCTATTCTACAATCATCTTGCCGTGCATCATATTCATGCCACAAGAGAAACCATACTCTCCAGCCTGTTCAGGTGTGATTTCCACTACATACTCTTCACCCATAGGCAAGTCCGCATGCACTCCAAAATCTGGGAAAACAATCTGATCTAGGCAGGGTGAAGGGTCCTTACGGTCAAAGACGATACGGGCTGGCACTGATTTCTTAAGAATAATCAACTCAGGCGTATAGCCCCCTTTGACTTCCACTCGAATCTCTTGGTAGCCCTTTTTTTGCTGGGCTTTTTGTTCAGATTTTTCAGGCTTTTTGAAAAACCAAAACAAGATAAACGCGATAAGGGCAATACAAATAATGGTTACAATACTATTTAACATGACATCTCCTTTACATACAATTACATTTTACTTCTGTTACTGCGCTAGCTTTTTTCTCAGAAATCACAGCTTCCAAGTCTTCCAAGTCAGCCTGAGTAAAATCACATTCGGCAATCAAATCAGCCAACAAGTTCTTAATCCTACGAGAACAAACCTTGTCTTTGATATCTTGGACAAGCAAGTTTCGACTTTGATCCAGAGTTAAAAGGGCTGAATAGACAAAGAACTTGCCTTCTTTTTTCCTTGTCAGACACTCTTTCTCAACCAAACGAGCCAAAAGAGTTTGAATGGTCGACTTGGACCAGTCGAACCGCTCCGCCAGAACCCTGATCAAATCCGTACTGGTCTGCTCTCCTTGCATCCAAATAATCTTCATGACCTGCCATTCTGCATCTGAAATCTGCATAATCACACCTCCTAAATCTACATTTGTCGATTACAGTTATTAGTATACTCCGAAAATCTACATTTGTCAACTATAATTTTTATTATTTTTTCGAAAAATAGAATTCTAATCATGTAACGAGAGATTTGCAGTTAAATTTTACTATATAAACTATAAAAATATGCTATACTGAAGAAAAAAGAAAACAACCACTAGGGGTGCGTAAAGCTGAGATTAACGACTGTTAGATCCCTTTGACTCAATCTAGGTAATGCTAGCTGATGGAAGTGGAAATGATGATGAGAGGACTATCTGGTCTTCTATTACTTTCCTCAAACAGACTAGCTTGTTCTTAAGAATACAAACTTCAGTTGGTTGGGAGGTTTTAGATGACTTATTTACCCGTTGCTCTAACCATTGCAGGGACTGACCCTAGTGGCGGTGCTGGCATTATGGCTGATTTGAAGTCGTTCCAAGCTAGAGATGTCTATGGAATGGCCGTTGTGACTAGCCTTGTCGCTCAAAATACCAGAGGTGTTCAGCTAATCGAGCACGTCTCCAACCAAATGCTGGAAGCCCAATTGGAGAGTGTCTTTTCGGATATCAAGCCTCAGGCTGTAAAAACAGGGATGTTGGCAACTACTGAGATCATGGAGATCATCCAACCCTATCTTAAAAAGCTGGACTGTCCCTATGTGCTGGACCCTGTTATGGTCGCTACAAGTGGGGACACCCTGATAGATACTAGTGCGAGAAGCTACCTAAAAACAAACCTGCTTCCCCTTGCAACCATTATCACACCCAATCTTCCTGAGGCAGAAGAGATTGTTGGTTTTTCGATTCATGATCCAGAAGACATGCAGCGTGCTGGTCGCCTGATTATAAAAGAATTTGGTCTTCAGTCTGTTGTTATCAAAGGTGGCCATCTTGAAGGTGGTGCCAAGGATTTCCTCTTTACCAAGGATGAACAATTTGTCTGGGAAAGCCCAAGAATTCAAACCTGTCACACCCATGGTACCGGATGTACCTTTGCTGCTGTGATTACGGCTGAACTAGCCAAGGGCAAAAGTCTTTACCAGGCAGTTGATAAGGCCAAGGCCTTTATCACAAAAGCCATCCAAGACGCTCCTCAACTCGGTCATGGTTCTGGCCCAGTCAACCATACAAGTTTTAAAGATTAAAAAACTCTCTAGTTCCCACTTTAAGGGAATTAGAGAGTTTTTGATTAGGAAATCATGTCATCCAACTTTGTTAAAAAAGCTTGCGTTTTTGCTTCTATATCTTCTGCCTGCATCAGATCCCTGACGACTGCTACACCAGCTATGCCAGTACCCGTAAGTTGGTCAATGTTCTCTGACGTCAAGCCTCCTATAGCAACTACTGGAATGGCGACCGTTTGGCAAATGGTTTTCAAGGTTGAAATCAGAGTAATAGGCGCATTCTCCTTGGTGGTAGTCGGGAAAATGGCTCCTGTTCCCAAGTAATCCGCACCCGATGTTTCTGCTTCGAGGGCTCTTTTAACTGTTTTAGCAGTGACACCGAGGATTTTTTCAGGACCCAAGACTTTGCGGGCAACCGAAACTGGTAGTTCATCGTCGCCAATATGCAAACCTGCAGCATCGACTGCTAGACAGATATCCAATCGATCATCGATAATCAAGGGAACCTGATAAGCATCTGTTATTTCCTTGACTTGTTTAGCCAGTTGATAGTATTGATTGGTTGTGAGATTTTTTTCTCGTAGTTGGATGATGGTAACACCTGAACGGCAGGCTGTCTCAACTTTTTCAAGAAAGCTTTCCAAGGAATCTTGGTAGCGATTAGTTACCAGATATAGTCTGAGTGTTTCTCTATTCATAAAGGTCTCCTTTAATAGCATCTAGCCAGTTTTCATCTCTTTTTAGGAGAGAGAGCTGATTGAGAACTTGGTAACGAAAATCTTCCAATCCCATTCCTTGGACAAGAATTCTCTCAGCAGCGATATTGAGATAAGAAACCGCTAAGCACGAAGCTTCAAAGGCGGTCTTTCCTTGGCTTAGAAAAACGGCTGTCAAGGCTCCAACCAAGTCTCCTGTCCCTGTTATCCAGTCCAATTCTGCACAGCCATTTCCCAATACAGCAGACTGACTCTCCGAAACGATAAGGTCCTTGGGTCCAGTTACTAAGAACGACATACCAGGATAAATCTGACACCAGTCTTTCAAGACTTGGAGCAAATCCTCAGTTTCTTGGTCTTTAGCACTCGCATCAACCCCAACTCCGTGGTGTTTTAAGCCAACAAGACTTCGGATTTCCGACATGTTTCCTTTAAGGACCGTGGGCTTGTATTCTAAAAGATCTCTAACTAAGGTCTTACGAATGGGAGATGTTGCTAGGCCAACCGCATCTACTACCATTGGGAGACAAGCTTGGTCTGCATAAGAAGCTGCCATACGGATTGCTTTTTCCTTCTCAGCTGACAAATGCCCCAAATTGATGAAGAGAGCTTGGCTTTGTTTGGTAAAATCAAGGACCTCACGGGGATCATCTGCCATGACAGGTTTAGATCCCAGAGCCAAAATGCCATTTGCCAGCATCTCACAAGAAATCTCATTGGTGATGCAGTGAATCAAGGAACTGGTTGCCAGAGGGAAAGGATTTGTCAATTTCTGCATCAGTCTATCCTTTCTCCAAAGAAATATCCCTGCACTTTTTTAAAGAATTCCTGCTTGATTAAAAATCGAAAGGCAATAAAGGAAATCGCTGTACCAATCAAGGTTGCTCCAAAAAATCGAGGAGTGTAGATAAACCAGCTAAGCTTGGCCGCAGATCCTGTAAAGAGAACCATAACAGGATAGGAAACAATGGAACCGATAACCCCTGTTCCCAATATTTCTCCTAGAGCAGAATAGTGAAATTTCCGACCGTACTTATAAAAGAGACCTGCTAGGAGGGCTCCAAAAGTAGCTCCTGTTAGGGCCAAAGGGGGAATGCCTTGAGTAGACATACGGATAAAGGCTGTGACTGTAGCCATGACCAAGGCATAGACAGGCCCCATCAAGATCCCTGCTAGGATGTTGACTACACTGGACATCGGTGCCATTCCTTCAATTCGAAAGATGGGTGTAAGAACTACGTCAAGCGCAATCATCATGGATAAAATGGTTAATTTGTGAACTTGTAGTTGGTGGTTTCTCATTTTCTATTTCTTCTCTGTTTCTAAGGACTGCAAATCACTCGTCCAGGTTTGATGTTGGTAAGCCATCTCCCAAAACTTAGCTTCCATGTGGACACTTCGATGGAAGGCCTCTAGCATTTTTTGTTTGTCTGTCTCGTTGCTTTCGCGATAGAGCTGATTGACCAGGGCTTCTTCCTCTTTAATCTGCTGTTCTAACTCATCGGTGATATAGGTTTCAATCCACTGTTGATAAAGAGGATTCGGGGATGGTTTGCGATTAAGTTCCTTGCCCAAATCATGGTATAGCCAAGGACATGGAAGCAAACTCGCAAAAGCAATCCCCAAGTTTGGTTCTGCAAATTGACGATAAATATGAGAAATGTAATGATAACAGGTTGGAGCGATTGGATGTTGCTCCATTTCCTGGTCGCTTATTCCTAATTCCTTGAAAAATTGTTGGCGGATAAATAACTCACCCTCCACTAGACTCTGAGCATTTTGTTTCAAGAGTCTTTTCATCTCCTCGTTTGAAGTCTTATCAGCCAAGAGGTGATAGGCTTCTGAAAAAGACTTCAGATAGTAGGCATCCTGAATCAGGTAATAGCGAAAGATGGAAGGTTCTAACGTTCCCTCTTGTAACTGTAAAACAAAGGGATGGTTAAAGGAAGCCTGCCAAGCTTCCTTGGATAATTCCATCGCAATATCTGTAAATTCCATAATAACTCCTTTATAGAAATAAACTGGTTTGAAGTAGTAAAAAGAACAGCAGGTAGATTAATTTTGTTTTTTTAGAAATATAAAAAGTCCGATAGCGATTCTCCAACTGCGCATGTTCGTCATATCCATGTGCAGACAGAGCTCTCAAGTAGAGATGGCGCCATCTAAAGACCGTCATCAGAACCTTGCTGTAAATCAAGGGCGACCAAACATGCAATTTTTGACCACGCAATAAGCAAGCTTCCTTGAGGGACTTGATTTCTTGTTGAATGAGGGGAAAGGCATTGAATACCACAATTAAGGCATAGGCCCAAGAACGCGATAACCCCTTTTGAGCCAAGTACAAGAGAAGCTCTTTTAGGGAAATACTAGAAACAAAGACAAGGCCGATACAAACCGTCACAAAAGCCCTCGTTCCAAGCATGACTGCCTGCGAAGCATCCCCATGTAACTGTACTGCCCAGTAATTAGCAAAAGATGGTAAAATGGCGAGCACAAGCATCCAAGCCAACATTTTAAATCGACGGTAGTAGAGCATAAAGAGAATGCAAAATGCGACTACCGATAGATTAAGAGCAATCGAAGGAATGAAAGATGTTTCCAAGGATAAAATTAGAAAGAAGAGGCTGAGTATCGGTGTCTGAGTTGCTACTTTGACCATACTACTTCACCTCCCCTGTAATATTCCTACTCAGAGAACCGAGTGGTTTGCTGATGGTCACGTCTTTAATATGACGGAGACCCTCACTAGTCATCTCAATCCAATAATCAACCACAGAGATCAAGGGTTCTAAACGATGGCTAATGATCAAAAAACTTCTTCCTTGATTGCTCTCCTCCAACATCCACTGACAAAAGTAGTCGCAGGCTCTATCATCCAAACCAGCAAATGGCTCATCTAGCAAGATCACAGAAGCCTTGCTGGTCAAGATGGTCAAAAGCTGAAGAATCTTTTGCTGGCCACCACTTAATTGGTAGGGGCTCTTATCGAGTGCTTGCTCCAGATCAAAATACCGTAAAGCTTGAAGAATTCGCTGATTTCTTTCAGAATCAGGTCCATCTAATTGAAGCTCTTCTCGCAGACTGGCTCTGATAAACTGCTTCTCAGCTTCCTGAACAACACCCGTCAGATCACGATACAGACTCTTTTTCTTTTTCAGGATTTTCCCCTTCCAAGTAATGAGCCCTTTATACTTTTGAAATTGAAGAATAGATCGAAAGAGGGTTGATTTCCCGACACCATTGTCACCCAGGATACAGGATATCCCTTGGTAGAATGTGAAATCCGCAAGCGAAAAGAGGGGGCGATTCCCCAGCTCACAAGTCACACGGTCCATATGAAATAGTTCTGGGCTAGAAGCAACTTCCTTTGAAGCAATCTGTGTCATCTCAGAGGTAGGGATTTTATTTATTTCCCTTAGTTGCCCGTCTCTTAGCTCCACCATATGGTCGATATAGACTTCATAGTCTGATAAATCATGGTCACACAGGATGACTGTCTTCCCATTAGAGGCCAATTCCTTTAGAATCTCCAATATCTCTATCCTACTTTTGCGGTCAATAGAAGCAAAGGGCTCATCCAAGAGATAGACCCTAGGATTCATGGCAAAGAGAACAGCCAGCGCAGCCTTTTGCTTTTCCCCACCTGATAAGTGATGGATGGGACGGTGCAATATTGCCTCGCAGCGACATTGCTGGACCACCTCGGCTATTTTAGAATCAATCTCCTGAACGGGATGGCCGATATTCTCCAAGGTAAAAATCAGCTCCTCAAACAAGTTCTCCATAGTAAATTGATGATTAGGATTTTGAAAGAGAATGCCAACCGTCTGGACACGGTCGACGATAGAAAGCTGACTGACCTCTCTCCCATCTATCAGGACTTGACCACTATAGGGAAGAGAACTGACTTGGGCAATCATTTGAAAGAGACTCGATTTTCCTGAACCACTGCTCCCAACTAACAAGGTGAAGGCTTCCGCATGAAAAGTAAAATCAAGAGTCTCAGAGAAGATTGGGGACTGAATCGCTCGTAGTTCCAGCAACATCTATGCCTTGCCCCCAGCTGCAAACTGATGATAAAGTTTGACAATGGCACGAACCAAGATGGTACAGAAGAAAAAGACAGAAATAAAGCGCACCACCAGCAAGGAAAGGACAAAAGGAAGGGAGAAGGCGTAGTAACCTAACTTAATGTATTCATAGACAAAACTAACAAGCGTAATCCCAATACTATTAGCAGTTAGAGAGAGCCAACTTTCATAGCGATTCTTGGTTACGATAAAACCAAGTTCACTTCCCAACCCTTGAACCAAGCCAGACAAAAGGGCACCTAGACCGAATTGACTACCATAAAGGACTTCAGCAAGCGCAGCGAGCACTTCTCCAATCGTTGCGCTTCCCACTCTTGGAACAAAGATGGCAGCAATGGGCGCAGCCATGCACCAGAGACCAAAGAGGATTTCATTGGCAAAGGCCTGTAAACCAAGAGGTGCTAAAATCAGGGTGAGGATATCAAACAGATAGCCTGAACCCACAAAAACGCCACCAAAAAAGATAGACAAGAAAGCAAGCAAGATAACATCTTTTAATTGCCATTTTTTCAACATAAAAAACTCCTTCTTTAAAGAAAAGTGGGGCATTCAAGGAGAGCTACCGAAAGGCTTGTCGTCAGGCCTATCCTCTTTTGATAAACAAAAAAACTCCAATTACAAACGAGAATTAGAGTTTAGCTTACAAGATTAGACAGTTCTTTTCAACATACGAAAAAAACCTTTTCACATTTCCCTTCGCCAGTCTTAACTGTATCAGGTTCAATGGGTATCATCTCAGCCTAAAGCACCCCAAATGTCTTTATTATTTAATTACTGGACCAGTATAACAGAATTTGAAAGCCCTAGCAAGATATTTGACTGGAAAATATATTTATATAGTTTGTTTGTTCATTCTTTTAATTTACATCAAAGGATTGCATCTGTCCTATAATTCATAACCGATATCAAAAAAGGTTAATTCTAAAGCAACTGCTTGATTCCAGCGTTTCTGAAGTTCTGTCAAATCTTCTCGATTTTTCCCGACACGATTAAGTTCATCAACTAGAAATTGAACCCACTCTGCAAAGAAAGGACCTCTATGTAGATTAATCCATTCCGAATGAATATAGGCTTCAGGTAGAGCCAAATCTTTAGAACCCCAGTCTAAATAGAGACCTTCTGCAATGACCAGCATGACCAAAAGATGAGCATAGTCTGATGAAGCCACAGCAGAATACATTAGCTCCTGAAACGCTTTTGTTACAGGGTGCAAGTTCACTTCTAGATAGTCATTCTCTGCTACCTTTAACTCTTTGAAAGCCTTTTGGAAATAACCATCTTCATCTGCTTCAAGAAAGCCTAGTTGCTTGGCAAAACGAAGTTTGGATTCAAGCTGGTCTGCGTGAGCTACACAAGCTCCCAGCATGGATAAGAAGGCATCAAAGAAATGATAATCTTGAATCAGGTAGTCTTTTAAGACCTTATTCTCAATTGTCCCCGCAAAAAGTTCCTTGACAAAACGATGATTGATTGCAGCCTGCCAATCCTTCTGACTGCTTTTTAATAATTCTCCAACAGTCAAACCTGGCTGAAATGCATAGTCTTGTGTTTCCATATTACTTTTCCTCTCTTTACTCGTTCGTAATCAATAAAATATCAAGAGATACCAAGCAAAATCGTAATTCCACTTGATACTTTTAAAGAACATCGAGGGCATTTGCAGAGAGCTACCTAAAAAAGCCTATCCTCTTTTGATAAACAAAAAAACTCCAATTACAAACGAGAATTAGAGTTTACCTTACAAGATTAGACAGTTCTTTTCGACATACGAAAAAAACCTTTTCACATTTCCCTTCGCCAGTCTTAACTGTATCAGGTTCAATGGGTATCATCTCAGCCTAAAGCACCCCAAATGTCTTTATTATTTTATTACTGGACCAGTATAACAGAAATTGAAAGCCCTAGCAAGATATTTGACTGAAAAATATATTTATATAGTTTCTAATAACGATTTATTCTTTCTATACACAAAGAAAAACCTCCACATCAGGTGGAGGCCTTCTACTTTATCAATACAATTTCAAATCACGAGGATCGACTGGGAAGGTTGGATTGTATGGGTTATGACGGAGTTTGAAGTGTTTGACATCCTCAATAGTCTGAGTTCCAGATAACTGCATGACTGTCTTCAATTCTGCATTCAAGTGTTCAAAGACTTGACGTACACCCACACTACCACCAAGAGCCAAGCCATAGATCACAGGGCGGCCAATAGCTACCAAGTCTGCTCCTGAAGCCAAGGCCTTAAAGACGTGCTGACCGCGACGAACACCAGAGTCAAAGACAATTGGCACACGTTTATCAACTGCTTCAGCCACTTCTTGAAGCGAGTCAAAGGATGCTGGTCCACCGTCGATTTGGCGACCACCGTGGTTGGTTACCCAGATACCAGAAGCACCTGCAGCAAGCGAACGTTCAACGTCCTCACGGCATTGTGGCCCCTTGACATAGACAGGAAGACCAGAATATTCAGCAATAAATTCTACATCACGAGGAGACAAGCGTTGTTTAGCTGATTTGTAAACAAAGTCCATTGATTTTCCAGCACCTTCTGGCAGGTATTCCTCAACAATCGGCATGCCAACTGGGAAGACGAATCCATTGCGTTTGTCAACCTCACGATTGCCCCCTACAGTTGCATCCGCCGTCAAGACAATCGCTTTGTAGCCTTCAGCCTTCACACGGTCCATGATATGGCGGTTAATGCCGTCATCCTTACTAAAGTAAAATTGGAACCAATGAGGTGTCCCTTGAAGAGCTTCCGTAATTTCTGGAAGGTCGACAGTAGAGTAAGAGCTGGTTGTATAAAGAGAACCAAATTCATGCACACCACGCGCAGTAGCCACTTCACCTTGTTCATTTGCCAATTTATGAGCCGCAACAGGCGCCATAATAATTGGTGAAGATAATTTTTCACCTGCAAATTCAATCTCTGTACTTGGATTTTCAACATCGCAAAGCGTATGCGGAACGATGAGTTTGTGGTTAAAGGCACGGATGTTCTCGCGTAAAGTGAAAGTATCCTCTGCTCCACTAGCGATATAACCAAAGGCAGCTTTAGGAATAACTTGTTGCGCCATTGGCTCCAAATCATAAGTGTTAATAAAATCTACAGGTCCTTCTGCATTGCTTGTTTTATATGACATAAAGTGTCCTCCTTATTAAGTAAGCGTTTACTTTTTCTTTCATAAACTATCTTACCTCTTTTTCAGAATCCTTTCAAAAATTTTGTCTGGAGATTTCAAATCACAGACATGATAAATATTTTCTATCATTGTGATAAAAAATTCATATTATCCAAACATGCCCTTTAGTGCTACAATAGCTATATTATTCCTAGATGGGAGGTTCTATTTTGGATTGGTCCATTGTTGAACAATATTTACCACTCTATCAAAAGGCATTCTTTCTGACCTTACATATCGCAGTTTGGGGAATTTTGGGTTCTTTTCTTGTAGGTCTAATCGTTAGTGTCATTCGTCATTATCGCGTTCCTATCTTTTCACAGTTAGCAACAGCCTACATCGAATTGTCAAGAAACACGCCTCTTTTGATTCAACTCTTCTTCCTCTACTTCGGGCTTCCCCGAATAGGGATTGTTCTTTCTTCAGAAGTCTGTGCAACAGTCGGACTCATCTTTTTAGGTGGCTCCTACATGGCTGAATCTTTCAGAAGCGGACTGGAAGCCGTCAGTCAAACCCAGCACGAGATTGGTCTAGCCATCGGTCTAACGCCTGTACAGGTCTTTCGCTATGTGGTTCTTCCGCAAGCGACTGCGGTAGCCCTACCGTCCTTTAGTGCCAATGTCATTTTTCTCATCAAAGAAACCTCCGTTTTCTCTGCGGTAGCCTTAGCCGATCTCATGTACGTCGCCAAGGACTTGATTGGACTCTATTATGAGACAGACATTGCACTAGCCATGTTGGTAGTTGCTTACCTGATCATGCTTCTACCCATCTCTCTAGTCTTTAGCTGGATAGAAAGGAGGCTCCGCCATGCAGGATTCGGGAATGCAAGTACTCTTTCAGGGAAATAATCTCCTGCGAATCTTACAAGGATTGGGTGTCACGATTGGAATTTCCATTCTCTCCGTCCTTCTATCAATCATTTTCGGAACAGTCATGGGAATCATCATGACCTCCCATTCTAGAGTTATTCGTTTTTTAACACGCTTTTATCTGGAATTTATCCGTATCATGCCCCAGCTGGTACTACTTTTCATCGTTTATTTTGGCTTAGCTCGAAACTTTAATATCAACATCTCAGGCGAGACTTCGGCCATTATCGTCTTTACTCTCTGGGGTACAGCTGAAATGGGAGACTTGGTCCGTGGAGCCATCACTTCCCTCCCTAAACATCAGTTTGAAAGCGGACAGGCTCTGGGCTTAACTAACTTGCAACTTTACTATCACATTATCATTCCACAAGTCTTGAGAAGACTGCTGCCACAAGCTATCAATCTTGTCACTCGGATGATCAAAACCACTTCCTTAGTTGTCTTGATTGGGGTTGTGGAAGTTACCAAGGTTGGGCAACAAATCATTGACAGCAATCGCTTGACCATCCCAACCGCTTCCTTTTGGATTTATGGAACCATTCTGGTCCTGTATTTCGCAGTCTGTTTTCCTATTTCCAAACTATCTACTCACTTAGAAAAACATTGGAGGAACTAAATGTCTGAAACTATTTTAGAAATCAAGGACCTAAAAAAATCCTTTGGGGACAATCCCATCCTCCAAGGCCTTTCTCTAGATATCAAAAAGGGAGAAGTTGTGGTTATTCTTGGGCCATCTGGTTGCGGAAAAAGCACTCTCCTTCGTTGCCTCAATGGTCTAGAAACCATTCAAGGTGGAGATATTCTTCTGGATGGCCAGTCTATTGTTGGTAATCAGAAAAACTTTCACCTGGTTCGCCAAAAGATTGGCATGGTCTTTCAAAGTTATGAACTCTTTCCTCACCTAGATGTTCTTCAAAACCTCATCCTAGGCCCTATCAAAGCTCAGGGACGAGACAAGAAAGAAGTAACGGAGGAAGCTTTGCAACTACTGGAACGTGTGGGTTTGCTCGATAAAAAAGACAGTTTTGCCCGCCAATTATCTGGTGGACAGAAACAACGAGTGGCGATTGTCCGTGCCCTTCTCATGCATCCAGAAATTATCCTATTTGACGAAGTGACGGCTTCACTGGATCCAGAAATGGTGCGTGAAGTTCTGGAACTTATCAATGACTTGGCTCAAGAAGGGCGCACCATGATTCTGGTAACCCACGAAATGCAGTTTGCCCAAGCTATTGCAGATCGGATTATCTTCCTCGACCAAGGGAAAATTGCTGAAGAAGGAACGGCTCAGGAATTCTTCACCAATCCACAAACCAAACGAGCACAGGAATTTTTAAACGTATTTGACTTTAGCCAGTTTGGCTCATATCTATAAAGGAGATTTTTATGAAACTACTCAAACCAATTCTAACTGTTTTTGCTCTAGCATTTGCTCTTATATTTGTCACAGCTTGTAGCTCAGGTGGAAGCTCTGATGCTTCATCAGGAAAAACAACCGCCAAGGCCCGCACTATCGACGAAATCAAAAAAAGCGGTGAGTTACGAATCGCCGTATTTGGAGACAAAAAACCGTTTGGTTATGTTGACAACGACGGTTCTTACCAAGGATACGATATTGAACTCGGGAACCAACTGGCACAAGACCTTGGTGTAAAGGTTAAATACGTCTCTGTTGATGCTGCCAACCGTGCGGAATACTTGATTTCAAACAAGGTGGATATCACACTTGCCAACTTCACAGTTACTGACGAAAGAAAGAAACAAGTTGATTTTGCCCTTCCTTACATGAAAGTTTCACTTGGTGTCGTATCACCAAAAGATAAAATCATCAAAGACGTTAAAGAATTAGGAGGCAAAACTTTGATTGTTACAAAGGGAACGACTGCTGAAACTTATTTTGAGAAAAATCACCCAGAAGTAAAACTCCAAAAATACGACCAATATAGCGATGCCTACCAAGCCCTTCTTGACGGACGTGGAGATGCCTTCTCTACTGACAATACGGAAGTCCTAGCGTGGGCTCTCGAAAATAAAGGATTTGAAGTAGGAATTTCTTCCCTCGGTGACCCAGATACCATCGCACCAGCAGTTCAAAAGGGGAATCAAGAACTTCTTGACTACATCAACCAAGAAATTGAAAAACTTGGTAAAGAAAACTTCTTCCACAAAGCTTATGAAAAAACACTTCACCCAACCTACGGTGACGCTGCTAAAGCAGATGATCTAGTTGTTGAAGGTGGAAAAGTCGACTAATACTTTCCAAAAATAAAAAATCAGGTAATCCTAGTGACTACCTGATTTCTATGTTTTAGGCGTTTTGCCAATTTTCTTGGTCTTCTTTAAAGCGTTTTAGGAGGTCGAGTCCTTCTGGCGTAATGTAACCTTCTTCTTGGGCTAGGTGGATGAGTTCACTGTAGTTAGAAAGTGTCACCAATTTCACATCAGCATCCGCAAAATTCTTATCGGCTTTTGGCAATTGATAACTGAAAATCGCTACAACTCCAAGCACATCGGCTCCTTCGCGTTTAGCAGCTGCTACGGCTTCAAGAACAGAGCCACCCGTTGAAATGAGGTCTTCAACCACTACCATCTTTTGCCCCTGAGCTACACGACCTTCGATTTGGTTACCAGCTCCGTGGTCTTTTGGTTTGCTGCGGATGTAGGCAAAAGGCAAGTTCATCTTGTCAGCGATGATCGCTCCGTGTGGAATTCCAGCTGTCGCAGTTCCTGCAATCACCTCAACTTCTGGAAATTCTGCTTTAATAGCTTCCACAAAACCATTTTCAATCAAGCTACGAGTTTCTGGATAGGCAAGCGTCACACGGTTGTCAGTATAAATCGGCGATTTGATACCAGATGCCCAAGTGAAAGGCTCCTCTGGTTTGAGGTAAACGGCTTGGATTTTCAAGAGGTGGCTAGCGATATCTTTAGCAAGTGTCATAGTATTCTCCTTTTGTTTTTATAATCTATTTCTTTAATTTCAGTCTTGGTTCCATTCATCCTTGATAGCATGATAAGCTGCAACAGGATCCTCAGCTTGGGTAATGGGACGTCCCACTACGATATAGTCACTACCGATTTGATAAGCATCTGCTGGCGTCATGACACGTTTTTGGTCTCCTACGGCAGTTCCCGCCGGACGAATTCCCGGTGTCAGACAGATAAAATCTGGATTAGTGGCCCGCTTGATGAGTTGCACTTCCTGAGCCGAGCAAACGACACCATCCAAGCCCGCTTCAGCTGTCTTCTTGGCATAGTGAATGACCGATTCTTGAAGACTGGTTTGGATATTTTGAAAGTCTCTCATTTGTTCTTCAGAAGTTGAAGTCAATTGAGTGACAGCAATCAATTTTGCTTCTTTTCCAAGACCTTCACGCGCAGCCTTCATCATCTCCACACCACCAGCAGCATGAACATTGGTCATGTCTACACCAAGCTGAGATAAGATCTTCATGGCAGATTTGACTGTATTTGGAATATCATGTAGCTTGAGGTCCAGAAAGACACTATGCCCCAGTGATTTCAAATAACGGACAACTTCCGGACCTTCCGCATAATAAAGCTCCATCCCTACTTTTAGATAAAGACTTTCTTCTGCTGGGAAAAGAGATAAAAATTCCTTGACCGCCTCAAAACTAGGAAAATCAAGAGCAATAACTGGACGATGTTCACGCATACCTTTCTCCTTTTACCTTTACGAGCAAGAGAGTATGGTCAAAAACAAACCACGAAAAATGGAACCTGCCAACAGCAAGGTTCCACGAAAAATGGGCAGAGTCCACCCTTTCACCGTCTAACCTTAGCTGCCTCTCTGGACTGCTTTAAAGGTTTTTTTCTATTCTATTATTTATAGTAGGACTTGTCAAGCAAAAACTCAAAACTAGACTTCTACACCATTAAAATCAAGAGGAAAAATTGGTCTAACGACTCTGTGAGTGCTGGCTCGTTTGGCTTTGATTTCCTTGTTCTTCTTGTTTTTTCTTTTCTTCTTCCTGTTTTTTCTTCTCAGCTTCCTTGGCCTCTTGCTTGGCTTTTTCTTCTGCTTCTTCTATCAGCTTATCCGCTATAGTATAGCTGTATACTCCAGCTTCCATATCGACTACACTCGGTTCAGACAATTGTGGCTTGATTTTGCTGTAATAAGGCAATTTCTTGCTCAATTCTGATAGGGGAACCAAAATCTCATCTGTATCCAGCATGGTAATTTTTAAAAGATCTGCTGTTGCCTTGCTCGGCGCTAATTCGATTTTCTGGATTTGACTCTTGATATCCTCACTGATAGTAGACAATCCCGTTATAAGTTCTTTCACCTGCTGCTCATCGTTAAAGGTAACTGTCAGATAAGTCTCAGGCAAGTTTAAGCGATCAACAGGAGTTGACTCAACCGCACCACTAGAAAGAATAGGATAATGTTCTTCACCAGACACATAATAACCGACAATATCAAACTCCTTAACCTCAATCGTAAAGTTAGTCGGAAATTGATAGTTAATCTTCGCTGATTCTATCCAATGATTGGACTTGATTCGCTCAGCGTATGTTTCCTTATCCAACAATAGAGCTAAGGTATAGTCGCTATCTTGAATTCCAGAAGCCTGTTTGATGTCATCCGCCTGCGTGTTACTATTTCCCTTAACCTCGATATTTTTGATGGTCGAAAGTGGAGTCAATAGATAGACTGAAAGAAGGAGGACTAGGACACTGGGTACCAAGATACTCACAGCTCGCCAAATATGAACAGGCGAAATTTTAGGCTTGGCAGGTTTTTCTGGTTTCTCTGTTTTTTCTTTTTTCTTCTTCTCTTTTTCCTCTTTGACTTTTCGGTTATCCTTTTGAGATTTTTCTTCTTTTTCGGATGGTTCCTTGCTTGTACTTGAGGCTTCCTCATCTGACTCACTCGATGATTTCTTGGATTCCTCCAATAGTTTCGAGTTGGCTTCCTTACGAGCTTGTTTTTCCTTTTCCTTCTCTTCAGCTAGGGCAGCTTCTTCCTCAGCCTTCTTCTTCAGGTATTCCTGGTTTCGTTTCTGCCATTCAGACAATTCTTGCTTCTGGTTTGATTCTTTATTCTTATCCTTTGACATTGATATTCCTTATGCTAGGTCTTTTCTTAGTAGATCGTAAAAATCTGCAAGAGATTTCAATTCAGTCGAAACTTTCATGCTAGCTTGGTATTGGTCCTTGTGACTAAGCAAGTGACTGAGTTTCTCCTCCAAACTTTCCAAGTTCAAGTCACTTTCTTGAAGTTCTTCTGCATAGCCTTTCTTAACAAAGTAAGCCGCATTTTCAATCTGGTCTCCTCGACTTGCTTCACGACCCAATGGTACGATGAGATGGAGTTTCGCCATCGCCAAGAGCTCAAAAATCGTATTAGCACCGCCACGCGTCACCACCACATCTGCCATCTCCATCAAGGGTTGATAGAGATCTGTCACATAATCAACACGAAAGAGATTTTGACTCAACTCATTGAGGCTAGAATCTCCAGTGAGATTGATAATATTGTAGCACTCTGTCAGTTCTTGCTTATGATCTGTCACTAATTGGTTAAAAACACGAGCTCCTGCAGAACCACCAACAAACAATACCGTTGGCAATTTAGGATTAAAGTGGGTTTGGATATCCACCAATTCATCTGGTTCAGGAGTTTTTTGGTCCGAAACCTTGGTGACAGCTCCCACATGCTCGACTTTTGCGAGACCAGCAGCTTGCTCAAATGTCGAATACATCTTAGTCGCAAATTTATAGGCAATTTTATTGGCCAAGCCCATAGACAGGTCCGATTCATGAATAAAGACAGGCACTCCTGACACTCGCGCTGCGATAACCGGCGGTACAGAGACAAATCCTCCCTTAGAAAAAAGAGCCTGTGGACGCAGTCGTAACATGATAATGAGCGATTGAACAATTCCCCAACCAACTTTAAAGACGTCCAGCATATTTTGCCAAGAGAAATAGCGGCGCAACTTCCCAGTCGCAATAGAATGGAAGGTAACATTTAAGCCTGATTTGAGGATTTCTTGGTGTTCGATTCCGTGTTTATCACCAATATAGTGAACTTCCCAGCCGTCTTCGATGAACTTAGGCATTAACAAAAGATTGAGGGTGACATGTCCAACCGTCCCCCCACCTGTAAAGACAATTTTTTTCATATTATTCCTTTAACTCCGCTACTGTGTCGATAAAGAGGTCGCCACGTACTTCAAAGTTAGCATACATATCCCAGCTAGCATTTGCAGGACTGAGGAGAACCACATCTCCTTGAGTCGCGAGCTCATAAGCCTTGCGAGTCGCATCAGCAATATCTGTCGCATCTACATAAGCCACACCAGCCTTATCCGCTGCCCGTTTGACACGTTCTGCAGACTGACCGAGGATGACCATCTTCTTGAGCCCAGTAATATCTGGCACCAATTCGTCAAACTCATTTCCACGGTCCAAACCACCTGCAATTAAGATAACCTTACTGTTGTCAAATCCTGACAAGGCTTTTTGAGTAGCCAATATATTGGTTGACTTGCTATCGTTATAGAATTTGACACCCTGAATTTCATCCACAAATTGGAGACGGTGTTTGACACCACCAAAGGCTGATAGAGTTTCCTTGATGGTTTGGTTATCCACGCCACGGAGCTTGGCTACTGCAATAGTCGCAAGGGCATTTTCTACATTGTGGCTACCTGGAACACCGATTTCACTAGCTGCCATGACCACTTCCCCACGGAAGCAGAGTTGACCATCTTCCAGATAAGCCCCATCAACCTTTTCCAATGTTGAAAATGGTACAACGGTAGCTTGTGTTTTGCTAGCCAATTCTTTTGCCAAATCTTGGTTAAAGTTCAAGACAAGGAAATCATCCGCTGTCATCTTGTTCTGGATATTCCACTTAGCTGCCACATACTCTTCAAAAGAACCATGATAGTCAATATGAGTTGGCATGAGGTTGGTAATAACCGCAATCTCAGGATGGAATTCTTGGACACCCATTAGTTGGAAAGAAGAAAGTTCCATGACGAGCGTGTCCTTTGCTGTCGCAGTTTGAGCCACTTGACTAGCAGGAAAGCCGATATTTCCTGACAAGAGACCGCGTTGACCAGCAGCAGTTAAAACTTCCCCAATCATCGTCGTTGTGGTTGTTTTCCCATTTGAACCAGTGATACCGATAATTGGCGCTTCCGAAATCAAGTAAGCCAATTCCACCTCAGTCAAGACTGGAATCTCCTTTGCCAAAGCCTTTTCAATCATGGGATTGCTATAAGGAATCCCTGGATTTTTCACCATCAGAGCGAAATCTTCATCCAAGAGTTCCAAAGGATGCCCACCAGTGACAACCTTGATTCCCTCTTCCAGCAAGCTTTGAGCAGCAGGATTTTCCTCAAAAGGCTTGCCATCATTTACTGTCACAATGGCACCCAGCTTGTCTAATAAACGAGCCGCAGACTCACCAGACTTAGCCAAACCTAAAACAAGGACTTTCTTATTTTTAAATTGATCGATTACTTTCATGTCTCAAACTCCATTTCTACTCCTACTATTTTACCATTTTTATGGAAATAATACTAAACGAAAATGCTCTAGTCCTCATTCTGACATCGAAAAAGAGAGCCATAGCTCTCTTTCTCTTTATCTTCTTCTGCTCTTTTTTACAGACATGAGCGTAATGTCTCTCAAGCTAAAGTAGGCTAGGGCAAGCATGGCGATTGTGACAAAGAATTCTGTCGGTAATTGGAAGATTTGCAAGATGGACAACATCAGCAAAATCAAGAGTGCAACAACTACAAAGACCAAGATAACGATATTGACTGTTCCTTTGATACTTTGAGGTGTCGCAAATACATAGAGTAGTAATAAAAGTATCCCTATGATTAAATAGACCATCTTTATCTCTTTCTAGCTCTTATTCAGCTGATTTTTTCTTTTTGTTGGCTTTCTCGCGCTCTGCCTTGTTGAGGATTTGCTTACGCAAACGGATAGACTCAGGCGTTACTTCCATGTACTCATCGTCATTCAAGAACTCAAGAGACTCTTCAAGGGTCAAGATACGAGGTGTCTTGATAACAGCTGTCTGGTCCTTAGTAGCTGAACGGACGTTGGTCATTTGTTTGGCCTTAGTGATGTTAACTGTCAAGTCGTTTTCACGAGAGTTCTCTCCGATGATCATTCCTTCGTAAACCTCAGTACCTGGGTTGACAAAGATTGTACCACGTTCTTCGATAGACATGATTGAATATGTTGTTGCCTTACCAGCATCGATGGAAACAAGGGCACCACGGTGACGTCCACCAATTTCTCCTGGAATCAATGGCAAGTATTGATCAAAGGTATGGTTCATGATACCGTAACCACGAGTCATTGACAAGAACTCAGTTGAGTATCCGATCAAACCACGCGCTGGAACAAGGAAGACCAAACGAGTTTGACCATTACCAGTTGAAATCATATCCAACATTTCACCCTTACGTTCAGAAAGGCTTTGGATAACAGAACCTTGGTATTCTTCTGGAGTATCGATTTGCACACGTTCAAATGGCTCACATTTAACACCATCAATCTCTTTTACGATAACTTCTGGACGAGATACTTGAAGTTCATAGCCCTCACGACGCATAGTTTCGATCAGGATTGACAAGTGCAATTCTCCACGACCTGAAACAGTCCATTTATCTGGTGAATCAGTTGGGTCAACACGAAGGGAAACGTCTGTTTGCAATTCTGCTTGCAAGCGTTCTTCTACCTTACGAGAAGTCACCCATTTACCTTCTTTACCAGCAAATGGTGAGTTGTTTACCAAGAAGGTCATTTGAAGCGTTGGCTCATCGATGTGAAGGATTGGAAGAGGTTCAACTGCATCTGTCGGTGTAATCGTCTCACCAACAAAGATATCTTCCATACCTGAAACGGCAATCAAGTCACCTGCTTTTGCTTCTTGGATTTCACGACGTTCCAAACCAAAGAAACCGAAAAGTTTTGTAACACGGAAGTTCTTCGTTGTACCATCTAGTTTAGAAAGGGTAACTTGGTCCCCAACTTTCACACTACCACGGAAGACACGACCGATACCGATACGACCTACGAAGTCATTGTAGTCCAAAAGTGAGACTTGGAACTGCAAAGGTTCATCTGAGTTGTCCACTGGAGCAGGGATATGGTCGATAATGGTATCAAAGATTGGTGCCATTGTTTTTTCTTGATCAGCTGGATCATCTGACAATGAAGAAGTCCCGTTGATAGCTGAAGCATACACCACTGGGAAATCAAGCTGGTCATCGTCTGCACCAAGCTCAATGAAGAGCTCCAAGACTTCATCCACTACTTCAGCTGGACGAGCTGATGGTTTGTCGATTTTGTTGACAACCACGATTGGGACAAGGTCTTGTTCCAAGGCTTTTTTCAATACGAAGCGAGTCTGTGGCATTGTTCCTTCGTAGGCATCTACGACCAAGACAACACCATCAACCATTTTCATGATACGCTCAACTTCTCCACCGAAGTCCGCGTGTCCTGGTGTGTCCATGATATTGATACGAGTTCCGTTGTAGGCAACGGCTGTATTTTTCGCAAGGATGGTAATTCCACGCTCTTTTTCGATATCGTTTGAGTCCATAGCACGCTCTGCCAATTCAGTACGTGCATCAAGAGTTTCAGACTGCTTCAATAATTCATCAACGAGGGTTGTTTTACCGTGGTCAACGTGGGCGATAATCGCAATGTTACGGATATCTTCTCTTAATTTTGTCATGATTTCCTCTAATAATTAAATTTTTATTTCTAACTGAACAATTATACCACAGTCTCATTCAAAAATCACAGTTCAGCTAAGTGTAAATGTTTTCACTCTGCTTTTCTAGTCAAGGCAACTCTTTTCAAAGTCAGAGACTTATGATAAGATAAGCTGGTATGCGTTTAGATAGATTATTAGCCCAAGAAAAGGTCAGTCGCAAGGCTATGAAACAGGCTTTATTAAAAAAAGAAATCCTAGTAGATGATTGTCCAGCCAGATCCCTGGCTCAAAATGTCGACACTGGATTACAGAAATTAGTCTTTCAAGGACGACAAATCCAAGGCTACAAGCACACCTACCTCATGCTTAATAAGCCAAACGGAGTCGTTACAGCTAGCAAGGATAAGAAACTTCCAACCGTCATGGACCTCCTTCCACCTGACATCCAGTTTGACCAGCTCTATGCTGTCGGCAGACTAGACCGTGATACGACGGGACTGCTCCTTTTGACAGACAATGGACCTTTAGGATTCCAACTCCTTCATCCCCAGTACCATGTCGATAAATCTTATCAAGTGGAAGTCAACGGACCGCTCACGTCAGACCATATCCAAAAATTCAAAGATGGGATTGTCTTTTTAGATGGGACCACTTGTAAACCTGCTCAGCTCGAAATTCTGTCCGCAAGCCCAACAGAGAGCCATGCTTCTATTACCATCTCAGAAGGAAAATTTCATCAGGTTAAAAAAATGTTCCTCTCAGTTGGTGTCAAGGTGGTCTCTCTCAAACGAGTTCAGTTCGGCGATTTTACATTAGACCCAGAACTAGCAGAAGGGCAATTCCGCCCCTTGAATCCAGAGGAGTTGGAAATCATTAAAAACTATTTAGAGAAAAGTGGATAAAAGAAAAAAGCTTTAAATTTAAAGCTTTTTTTATCTTCTTTAATTTATATGTAAGATAATTCCAATAATCCAGTTAAGAGCAGAAAGAACAATACCTACAATAGCTATAATTCTTTCTGTTTTATAATCAAGTCCAGATTCTTTTTGACGTGTGTTAGCTTCTATTATAGCAAGAGTTCCTAAAATAATGCCTGGTAATGGAAGCCAAAGACTACCTACGATTGATAGGATACCTATATTACGTGAGGTTTTATTCTTTTCTTGCATTTTCTAAAAATCCCTTAAAATGATTATTAATTTAGTATATGAGACCGACTTTATCAACTTTTTCTTTGATCTTAGCTAGTCTTGACCTTCCCGTTCCAAGAATCCAACCCATAAGAAAGGATATAAATTTCAGAGAAACCTTGTTTTTTCAAATAAAGTGCTGCATTGGTCACTCGTTGTCCGCGTTGGTTTTCGTAGAGAAGGACAGGTTTATCCTTTCGAAGGGCTGCAAGGCTTGACTTCAACTGATTTGAAGGAATATTGCGAGCTCCGAGGATATGTTTTCTGTGAAATTCTGCTGGTTCACGGACATCAATCAATTGCCCTTTCCGAATCAAGGCTTCAAATTCTGCATTGTCCACAATCTTAGCCGCACGACGAATACGAAGGTAGTTATACCCCATCCATGCAGCCATCGCCAATACAATTCCCCAAACAATCCAAATTGTCATAAGTTCTTATCTCCATTTTTCTCTATGTAGTCTAATTCTATCTTGTGCTCTCTACGAAGAACAGCTTCCGCCTCGAGATAGTCTAACTTATCCATCAGACCCACATCATAGATCCGAGAGAGTTCGAGCTTCATCAGTTCAATATCATACAAGCGCTTCCCCATGTAAACAATAATGCCAAACTGTTTGAGAAATTGCTGCACATCATAGAATGTTTTCATAGCTTTCATTCTAACAGATTTTAGACTTTTTTTCAATACTGGACCAGCTCTTTCCCCCTATTTTCTTCGTCTTCATTGCCCATTCTTCCGCAAGTGTGGTACAATAAAAACATGAGAATTCAACAACTACACTATATTATCAAAATCGTCGAAACTGGCTCTATGAATGAGGCAGCCAAGCAACTCTTTATCACCCAACCCAGTCTCTCTAATGCTGTTCGAGACTTGGAAAATGAAATGGGCATTGAAATCTTTATCCGCAATCCCAAGGGCATTACCTTGACTCGCGATGGTATGGAGTTTCTCTCCTACGCTCGTCAGGTTGTCGAGCAGACCCAGCTTCTGGAGGAACGCTATAAAAATCCTGTCGCCCACCGCGAACTTTTCAGCGTCTCCTCTCAGCACTATGCTTTTGTAGTCAATGCCTTTGTCTCCTTGCTAAAGAAAAGTGATATGGAGAAATACGAGCTCTTCCTTCGTGAAACTCGGACTTGGGAGATTATTGACGATGTCAAGAACTTCCGTAGTGAGGTCGGTGTCCTCTTTTTAAACAGCTACAACCGCGATGTTTTAACGAAAATGCTCGATGATAACCACCTGCTAGCGCACCACCTCTTTACCGCTCAACCCCATATCTTTGTTAGCAAGACCAATCCTCTAGCTAAAAAAGACAAGGTCAAACTGGCTGATTTGGAAGATTTTCCTTATCTGAGTTATGACCAGGGGACGCACAACTCCTTCTACTTTTCAGAGGAGATTCTTTCACAAGAGCACCACAAGAAATCCATCGTAGTCAGTGACCGTGCCACCCTCTTTAACCTCTTGATTGGTTTGGATGGTTACACCATTGCAACAGGGATTTTGAACAGTAACCTCAACGGAGACAATATCGTTTCCATTCCGCTGGACATTGACGACCCGATTGAACTGGTCTATATCCAGCATGAAAAAACCAGCCTGTCTAAGATGGGCGAACGCTTTATCGAATACTTACTAGAAGAAGTTCAATTCGATAATTAATAGGAAAAATGAAAAAGAGAAAAAGTTAGGAAATAGAAAGTGAAAAAGATACTACTGACCAGTGCTTTAATCCTTTCAATCGCAGGATTAGCACCAGCTTCCGTCTTAGGAGAAGAAAACACAACTCAATCGACATCTGCTGTCAAGGAAGCAATTGTCAAAGAAGAAAAGGAAGAATCGAGTGTTGAGGGAAACTCTAAATCAGAAGTTCTTCCGAAAGTAGATGTGCAAGAAGACAAGATAAAAAAAGAAGGGTGGTACCAAGAAAATCACCACTGGCGTTTTTACCAAGATGACAAACCTGCTTTGAACTGGAAACAAATCCAAGGCAAATGGTACTACTTCGATCAAGATGGTAATCGTCTTCATTCTACTATCTACAAAGGCTATGCCTTTGACCAAGATGGAGTCATGATAGAAAATAGTTGGACCAAACTGGACAATCAATGGTATTATGCTGATTCTTCTGGACGACTAGCTCAGAACACTTGGAAAAAAATCAATGGTTCTTGGTACTATTTTGATCAAACTGGAAGTATGCTAAGCAACACTGCCGTTGACGGCTATCTTCTCACAAAAAGCGGAGCTATGGCAGAAAAGGGCTGGACTAAATTAGACCGAATTTGGTACTATGTCGCTCCTTCTGGAAAGATCTCACAGGATAAATGGGAGAAAATCAACGGTTCTTGGTATTACTTTGACAAAGACGGTGGAATGCTGAGTGCGACAACCTTCAAGGGCTACCTCTTCAACCAGAGTGGAGCTATGGCAGAAAACAACTGGGTCAAAATCAAGGATACTTGGTTCTATGCGAACGGGTCAGGGAGATATGTCCAAGAAAACTGGCAAAAGATTCAGGGTTCCTGGTACTCATTTGACCAGAACGGTGGGATGCTAGCAGACAAATGGAAGGGAAACTACTACCTCAAAACCAGTGGAGCCATGGCGGAAAAAGAGTGGATCTTTGATAAAGCCTACAAGAGCTGGTTCTATCTAAAAGCGGATGGCCGTTATGCAAATCAGGAGTGGATTGGAGCATACTACCTCAAGTCAGGTGGTTACATGGCAAAGAGCGAATGGATTTACGATAACTCTGACAAAGCACGCTACTACCTAGATGATAATGGGCATTATGTTTCAGGAACTTACAAGATAGACGGTAAGGAACACCTGTTCCAAAAATACGGCCAATGGATTTCTGAAGTTTCAACTGAAGGCGGATTTACAAAAGGCCTATACAGCAATACCATTTTCCTAGATCCTGGGCATGGTGGTCGAGATTCAGGTGCCTTTTACTACAATGTAGCTGAAAAAGATCTCAACATGCAGATTTACCGTAAGCTTCGTACTAAGTTAGAAGAACTAGGCTACAAGGTCCTCACTTCTCGTGATAGTGATATTGACGTTGATTTTGTTACCGAACGTTCTCGTATGGTCAACAAAACCAATTCTGACATTTTTATCAGTATCCACTTCAATGCAACTGGAAGCGCATATTCAAAAGCGAGCGGTATTCAAACCTACTCCTATAGCGATGAACCTGATTATCCAAGTAAGATTAATAAATACTGGCACAATCACCCAGATCGTATGAGTGAAAGCAAACGCCTCGCCGCTGCCATCCACTCCTCTCTTCTAGCAGAAACAGGGGCCAAAGACGCTGGTCTGTTGGAGAGCAGCTATGCCGTACTACGCGAAACAGCCAAACCAGCCGTTCTCCTAGAACTTGGTTATATGGATAATTTCTCCGAAAACCAACAAATCAGAGATAGCCACTACCAAGATAAACTGGTCGCAGGCATCGTAAAGGGGATTCAAAAATATTACGCTGGTCAGTAAAAAAGTCTCGAGAAATCTCGAGACTTTTTATTTGCCTTCTTTTTTATCCTTATCAGGAAAGAGGTAGCCAAGTCCTACACAAGCTAGCACACCGGCACCAATCACCAAACCACTTGAAATTGGCAAGAGATCAAAAATAGCATTTGCAATGATAAAGGCGATGATCAAGCACATCAAGCTAGTCTTGTAGTCTTTTTTCAAAAAGTTTTCTAGCGTAAAATAGAGGAACAATCCTACCGGAATGAGTGACCATAGGTTGACATCCAAACTTGGCCATCCAACAGATCCGAAATACAATACTAGCGCTGCTGCTACTAAAAATACAAGTCCCAATAATTTTTTCATTTTTTTGTCTCCATTTTCTTTTTTAGGTTCTTGAGTTGTCTGATACTGCCCCCTCACGTCCCTTACATGAATCATTATAGCAGAGGAATTTTTCAAGAACAAGCCCTTTTGCCTATCTGGTCAATATCTCTGTCTAAGTGGTTGAATATTTGTAACAAAAGAAAAAGAAGCCCTAATGGGCTTCTTGATTCTGCCGATTGTAACAGTATTTTTGAACGAATACCATCTAGTTTTTCTTTTCCTTTGACTCAAGAGAAGAATTGATTGATTCACGGTCTGCTTGTAGTTGAGCTAAGTTCTTTTCTGCTTCCTCAAGTTTACTGGTATCTGGTTTCACACGATAATAAACCTTTTCTGGTTTCATTAACATCGCTCCATACTCTTGCCCAGAAAGTAGTCTTTCCTCAGCATGATTGCTTTTATCCGTAATCTTTCCGTCATCAGCAGGTTGCATAACGACACCACTTGGCACAGCTACTACTACAAATCCTCCAGCAACAGAATCTTTTACCCATGCACTGATAGACGCTGTCTCAGGGTTACGACTATCTTGACCTTTTGATACCTTTAATCCAACTACAGATTCGTACTTTTGATCATTTGTAAACCAAGTCGCACGTACCTCTCCAGAATCATTAATAATGTATTCATTACCAGATTGACTACGCCAAGTACCTTCTAAACTAGACAAATCATTGTTCTTGATTGCTTCAATATCTAGTTTTGGAACAGCAGTTTCTTTCTTGAACTTGCTAACAAGTGCTTCTGCTTCCGTAATTTTGGTATCTAAAGCAGTCAGTTGATCCTTGAGTTTTTGAATTTCCTCTTGTTTATCCTTATCAGTCTCATCTGTTTTTCCTTGGCTTGTAGACGATTGACTTGTTGACTCTGTAGTTGAAACAGCAGACGATGCTTGATTTGACTCTTTCTTTCCAATCAAAGAATGCGAGAAAACACTTACTAAGATCAGAGTGACTGAAGCAGCGAGTGCTAGGCCAATATAGATTTTTATATTTTTATTTGGAGCCGACTTTGATTCAGACCGCTTACGTTCATTGATCTCTTCAAATTGTCTTTCCCATTCTTTCTTATTCATAATTTTCTCCTTTTTGATTTCTATTCAGCCAAGCTTGCGAGACTTCATTCGTTATTATCCATGGATTTTTATAATTTTTAGAAAACCTATACAAAAAATTCTAGAATGATTAATAGCCTATAGTCCTCTATAACAGAACGAAAACAAGTGCTTATTAAAATATATTATACCACAAAATATAAATTTTAGTTTTTATTTATAAGCAGGAGGCACAGTCCTTAAACAGAACCTATCTCAAACGTTCCACCTTTCCTATAGTTACAAAAAAAGAAGCCCGTTTGGGCTTCTTGATTTTGCCGATTGCAGGGCTTGAACCTGTGACCTACGCGTTACGAGTGCGTTGCTCTACCAACTGAGCTAAATCGGCGATTACCCTTTTAGTATAGCACTCTGAGAATAGATGTCAAGAAATTTTCATCTCCATTAGAAAAAGCCTGTCCTGAGACAAGGCTTTGAGATTCTTCCTTTTACGAACCCGCACTTTCGTAGGCATCCAAGCCCCTATCCCAGAGTTTCAAAGAAATTGCAAAGAAGATAAGTGAAATCAGAATCAAACCACCAATGTTAAAGAGCCCATCCTTGTCCTGCAAGAAATAGCTGGCAGGATAGTAGGCTGTAAAGGCGAAAGGTACGATAAAGCTAATTAACCAACGAAGAAGGGAATTGTAAATGGAAATCGGGTACTTAGCAAAGTCATTAAACATATAAAAAATGTAAATCATGGCGCCTGACTGCTTGGTCCAAAAAGCGATACTGGCTGTCGCGATTTTCAAGGAAGTATAGATCAAGGTCGCAAAAGGAATGCAGACTAGAAAAATCAGGAATTTTGGAAGAGTCCAAGCAATACTAGTCATCGTTGTCCCTAGTAAAATGCCACCGACCAAAAGTTCACCCAAGGCATCAATCTGAAAGGTCTCAACCAGAATGTGAAAAAGAGGATTGATAGGACGAGTCAGATACTTGTCAAATTCTCCCTTTCGCACCAAGCGCTGCCCTAGTGCCCAGAGATTGTCAAAAAAGAGATGGTCCAGTCCCTTGGGAATCAAGGAAAAACCATAGATAAAGGCAATCTCTTGAAAGGTCCAGCCTTCTAGCGAGGGAATGTGTTGAAAGATGACATTGAGAAACAAGAGGTTCAAGCCTTGAGTCAGAAAAACTCCTAGCACACCAACCACAAAATCGACCTTGTATTCCATGATTTGCTTGATGTATTGTCTGATAAAAATCAGGTGCATGCGTTGATATTTTTTCATACTAACCTCCTTGAATGGTGATGAAGGACTGGACTCGTTTCCAAATCAACTGAGACAAGCCCACCATCACTAAGAGCCAGAAGAACTGTAGCAAAAGTGCCTGAAGAATCTGACTGGCATCGTATTTCCCAACAATGATCATGACCGGAGTGTAAATCAAGGATGAAAAAGGCAAGAAGGACAGGATATCTGAAACAATCTTTGGAAAGAAAGCCAAGGGAATCAGACTTCCAGACATAAAAGCCACTATAGAAGTCTTGAGTAGATTGGATCCCCAAAGATTTTTAAACACAAAGGCTGAAAATCCAAAGCAGATATTAAAGAAAAAGTTAATCAGATAGGCCAGCGTTAAGCTAAAAAGATAAAGGGTAGTTAGGCCCAGCACTTCTACAATCCCTTGCCCAGATAAGATTTTCATCAAGACAATAACACTTAAAAATGGCAGTCCAACAGAGATAAAAATCAACCACTTAGATCCAAGCTCTGTAAAGAGGTACGAAGCCGCAAAATGCACCGGTCTCAACAAGCGCATGATAATCGATCCGTCCTTAACCTCTTCTCCAATCATAAAGGAGCTATCAGACCTGGTCAAAAGATTAGTCACAAAACTCATGATGATGTAGAGAGTGATATCTGCCATACTAAAGCCTTGAATCAAGGACTCCTGCGAGGAATCAAAGACCGCCTTCCAGAGATAGAAGGCGACAAAAGCCCCCATAACATCACCAATCCGATAGAGAATAAAGTTGACTCGATAGGTGATCAACTCCTGAACACCTGCATTGATAAAGGGTTTATAACGTCTCCACAATTTGACCATCTTAGAGCTCCTTTCGATAGAAGCGACGGATAATATCCTCAATATCCGTATCTACCATCTTCAAATCGCGGATTTCAAAATCAGACAGGGTTTGCTTGATAATATCAGCCGACTGGTAGCGGGAACTATCGAATTCAATATTGAGACTGTTCCCTTGTCTATCAATGGTCATATCCGAAAAATCTTCATAGTGAGAAAGGAGATGACTTTGACCTGGTACTAGTTCAAAGGAAAGAGTCTTCATCTTGCCAAAGGTCTCCTTGAGCTGGCTAACCGTTCCATCAAAAATCTCTTGCCCCTTGTCAATCATAAAAATTCGATCACAGAGCTGCTCAATATCACTCAGGTCGTGAGTGGTCAAGAGAATGGTTGTCTCTTCCTCCTGATTGATTTGGGTGATAGCCCGACGAATATTATCCTTGACAGAAACGTCCAAACCAATGGTCGGCTCATCTAAAAAGAGAACTTTAGGATTGTGGAGTAAAGAAGCCGCAATATCCGCCCGCATCCGTTGACCCAGCGAAAGAGTTCGCACGGGATCCTTGATAAATTCCTTCAAATCCAAGACTTCATTCAAAAAGTCCATGCGCTTATGAAAGAGCGAGTCTGGCACATCGTAAATCTCTTTCAAGACCGTGTAGGTTTCTTGCAGGGCCAAATCCCACCATAACTGGGTACGTTGTCCAAAGACAACCCCGATATCTTTGACATAGTCTTGACGATTGTCCTGAGGAATCTTACCATTGATCCGACAATAGCCCGATGTCGGCTTTAAAATTCCTGTCAACATTTTGATGGTTGTCGACTTCCCAGCACCATTGGCCCCGATAAATCCTAAAATCTGCCCCTTGGGAACCTCAAAGGTCAAATCCTTGACCGCTTCAAAGGTCTGCTTTTCAGGATGAATAAAGGAACGTAATGCCCCCTTTAACCCCGGCTCCTTCACTGTCTTCACAAAATTTTTCTGAAGATGTTCCACTTCTATCATTGCCATAAATCTCTCCCTATCGCAAGGAATAGCTACGTTGTATTTTTGACTACAAATATCTAAATCCTTACTTTCTACACCTTATCAATATTATTACAGAAGGCTTTATACCAACCTATTATAGTCCAATAAAAAATGGAATGCAAGCGTTTGCCTATAGATTATGGAATTAAAAATTTCTTTCTTATAATAATGCTTTTAAACAAAAATTCTGGTTTCATCGTTTCCTTAAAACACCAAACAAACCTGCCTAATGGCAGGTTTGTTGGTAAGAAAAAGAATTTTTTTAATCGAAAAAATTCACAATTCTACTGTTAATCCTTCCGCATTTAATTATTGTCATCAGTCTAAAATTAAAATGATCTCTAAACCATCAATTACTCTTTAAAAAATCTTCAATCTGAGAAACTATTTCATGACTTTGATAATGATAGAGATCGTGAGGCGCATCCATATAGACGACTTGAACATTAGACTGGTAGCTTGCAAATCTCTCTGCATAACGTTGCCACTCAGATTGGCTAAAGCTAGTGCCTTCACCGTTAGACACCAATAGTAAGGTGGGAATTTTCGGATTGATGCTAGAGGGAACTTTTTTAGCATTTTCCTTTACCGTTTGGGATTCACGAAGCATGGCTTGTGACATCAACTGCTTATAAGCTAGAAGTTTATATTGTTTTCGTTCATTTTCGGTCAGAGTTTGATTTTTTATATAAAAAAACTCAGGGAAGTAGCGTAATAAACCAATCTTGCTGCTCCAATAGGCCAACGTAAGCAAGGCCTGATTATCCTTTAAATCCTCATAACTTGACGGCAGAGCCCAATCCAGACCAATCAAGGCTTTCAGTTCATCAGGATACTTCTCCTGCCAAGCCAAACTCTCTAGACTAGCCATGGAATGAGACAGAATGATAAACGGCCCTGTGATATTTGCTTGAGAAAGAGCTTGGCGAGTCTCAGACAAAACCTCCATCACATCTCTTGAATGATTGCTATCATCACTATAACCATATCCCGCCCGCTCCACGATAACTACCTTATACCGTTTCGATAAGGATTCCGATACTTCTTTAAAATCCAATATAGGAGAAGCAATACCAGCACCTGAGAGAACTACTACAGTCTCAGGACCATCTCCTTCAACGTAAACATTTATTTGATGTCCATTGACGAGAACTTGTTCCCCCATAGGTGTCAGTGAGGCTTTTTCCTTTTCCAAACTGATACGGTGAAAGATGAATGTAGCGAGTAAAAACAAAAGAATGAAACTAAGAAAGCCAAGAAACCATTTTTTCAGTATTTTCATAGCATTATTGTACAAAAAATAGGTCCTTTTAGCAACTTAAGATTGGTTCCTCTACAGTATATTGGCTATATATTCAGACACAAAAAACCCACCCAATGGGCAGGTTCTGTATGTATTGTTCAGCTAGATTAAGCTTTACCTTCTGAACCGAATACGTCGATACGTTCTTCAACTGATGCTTGGATAGCTTTTACACCGTCAGCCAAGAATTTACGTGGGTCGAAGAGTTTCTTCTTGTCGTATTCAGCTTCGTTTGCTTCGTAGTCACGAGCAAATTTACGAGTTGCGTTAGCGAATGCGATTTGGCATTCAGTGTTAACGTTAACTTTTGCAACACCAAGTTTAATAGCTGCTTGGATTTGGTCATCAGGAATACCTGATCCACCGTGCAATACGATTGGGAAGCCTGGAAGAGCTTCTGTCAATTTTTGCAAGTGGTCAAGGTCAAGACCTTCCCAGTTTGCTGGGTATGGACCGTGGATGTTACCGATACCAGCTGCCAAGAAGTCGATACCAGTTGCAACCATTGCTTTAGCGTCTTCGATTGGAGCCAATTCACCTTTACCGATGATACCGTCTTCTTCACCACCGATAGTACCAACTTCAGCTTCTACTGAGATACCTTTAGCGTGTGCTTTTTCAACAACGTCTTTAGCCAATTTAAGGTTTTCTTCAACTGGAAGGTGTGAACCGTCAAACATGATTGAAGTGTAACCAACTTCGATACACTCAAGTGCATCTTCGTAGTGACCGTGGTCAAGGTGGATAGCTACTGGTACAGTGATACCCATTGACTCAACAAGGTTAGCGATCAAGTTGCGAGCAACTTTGTAACCACCCATGTATTTAGCAGCACCCATTGAAGTTTGGATCAAAACTGGAGCTTTTTTAGCTTCTGCTGCACGCAAGATAGCTTGAGTCCACTCAAGGTTGTTTGTGTTAAATCCACCAACTGCATAACCGTTGTCACGAGCTGCTTGGACAAATTTTTCTGCTGAAACGATTGCCATTTGTCAGGCCTCCTATATATTTTTTGGGACATCCCATTTACATTGTTCATTTTATCACTTTTTGACAAAAAAAGCTAGTTTTTCCCATACTTTAGATTGAATTTCTTCCAATCCAATCAATGTAACCCCTTTCTTCTCCTTAGTCTTGAGCGACTTTGGGATAAGACATGAAGAAGGTCAAACGATCATCTTGCATCTCAAAATGATAAGGTAATTTCTCATGTTCTAATAAACTTTTGACCACAAAGAGCCCCATTCCTGAACCCTTGGCCTTGCGACTAGCATTGCCAGAAAAAGACTGGGCCAGTTTTTCTTGTTCTTCAGGACTACAGCTATTCTCGATAAAGAGTTCCCCTTCTCTCTCCCCGATGCGAACCAAGCCCCCTGAAATGGAGTGCTTGATAGCATTGCTGATGAGATTCGATAGGATTAGTTTCATCACAGATGGGTTTATGTAAGCCTGCTGATGGGTTAGGCTAATGTCTACCTGAAGTTCTCTCTCCTTGGTGAGCAAAGCATAATCCTTGACCAAACTTTGCGTCATCTGAAGGAGGTCAACTTCTTCTTTCTCGTCTCGCAATTCCTGAACCGAAGAAAGAGAAAGAATCTGAAGAACGTGGTGACTGAGGTCGTCCACAATCCCCAAGGCAACTCCCAGATAGTGGTCTCTATCTTTATAACGACCGATATTTTCTTTCATATTTTCGATTAGGATTTTGAGACTAGCCAGAGGGGTTTTCAGTTCATGAGAGGCCCCTCGTAGGAACTCAACCTTCATCTTCTCCAGCTGGAGAATAGCTTCATTCTTGTCATGCAAGTCCGCAATAACTGTCAAGAGATGTTGGTAAAGGCTATTGATTTGTTCCTTGAGATCACCGATCTCATCCTTAGAGTCCACGCGCAACCGTACTTGAGCATCTAGTTCCATCATCCGACGGGTCACCCGCTTGATTTCCAAGATCGGGGCAACAATGGTCCGAGCATAGATGTAGGATACCAAGAGGGAAATCAAAAATGAAGCCAGCAAGGTATAGGGGAGAAATTGGAGACTAATCTGCTCTGCTTCCTTTTGCAAGTCCATGGACGCTAAAAACTGGAGAGTCATAGTGCTACCATCTTGCGTTTTCACCTCACGCTCCTCAATAAAGAGAGAGGTGGTCTGGCGGTCTGTGTCCAGAGGAAGATTGTCCTTGACTTCTAACTTGTCCTCTGTCATCTCTCCCTTGACGGCCCCCTTGATATCACTAGTCTGGGAATACAAGTCTAAGACTTGCTCAATACTTTGCCTATCCTTTCCTTCTAGGGACTGGGCAATGGCTGTCGCTTTCTGACCAATGCTTTCCTGACGATGGCTCAGATAAGTTGAGGGAAAGAGAAAATAAATGGCTAAATGAAGACAAATCACCAGAACACTAAAAATCGAGAAGGTATAGATAAATATCTTTGTAAATAAACCTGTTCGTTTCATTTTCGCTCCAATTTATAACCAACATTGCGCACAGTGAGGATACAATCCAAGTCGAGCTTTTTCCGCAGTTCTTTGATATAGACATCAATAACACGATCAAAGGGGACCTCATCTGTCGCCTTCCAGACAGCATCGATAATCTGAGAACGAGTCAAAGCCCGTCCTTCATTTTTTACAAGATAGTCCAAAATTTCCAACTCTTTGGCATTGATAGCCACTTCCTCGCCTGCGAGGCTTGCACTGTAGCTCTCAAAGTCCACCTTGGTATTCTTATAGGAGAAGATTCGTCCCGTATCGTAGTAGCGCTTGAAAATCGCATCTACTCTCACTTTTAGTAGGGAGAGGGAGAAGGGCTTTTCCAGATAACCATCTGCCAGAGAAGCAAAGGCACTCATCTTGTATTCTTCATCCTGAAAGGCAGTCAACATCAAGACAGGAACCTGACTGGTTTTACGAATCTCAGCTAGGACTTCTAAACCATTGAGTTTGGGCATCTGGATATCCAGTAAAACTAGTGCTACTTCATAGCTGGAAAATTGTTCTAGGGCTTCCTCGCCGTCCGCAGCCTGAATGGTCTCATAACCACAATCTGTCAAATAGTCACTGATCCCCTCACGGATCATCTCTTCATCTTCTACAATTAAAATTTTCATAGAAAAAACGTTTCACATTCCTTTAAATTTCTTTTAAATCATCCCTGTTTCATCCTGAAAGGAAAGGCTTTAGGGAGATGAAATACATAAAAATGCTACCTATATTATACCCCATTTAGGGGAGAATAGGTAGCAAGTTTTTTATTCACTATCGAGCAAGAGCTCTTTTGGTTGTTTTCTAAGGAGATTGCTTGAAGCAAGCGCCATAACGAGAACCACTAGAACCAAGGCAAGGACAAAGACGATGATAAAGTCTGATGTCTGAATGGAAATGTCTAGGCTCGACAAGGTCTTGCTAAAGCCGTCTACTTCTGCACCACCACCAAGATTAGAGGCTTGAGCAGCCTTGCTGGCTTGCTTGGCAACACCTGAAGTGACATTGGCAAGAACAGTATTTCCGATGGCACGGGCTGTGTAGTTGGCTAGGAAGTAAGCCGAAACGAGAGCAGGGATAGCAATCAAGATTGATTCTGTGATAAATTGACCCAAGATACTTGCCTGCTTGAGACCGATAGAGAGGAGAATTCCCACTTCCTTGCGACGAGCATTGATCCAAAGGCTGAGCAAGAGTGCAAGGAGAAGAACTGAGAAGCTCAAGCTACCCCAGAAGAGGAGGTTGGCCATCTTGTACATACCAGAGATGGATTGCTCTAGAGCTGGGTAGTTAGAGGAGCTCTTCACAAGTGTGTAGCTCTTCCAGTTGATACCGCTGATACCATTCAACTCTTTCATGACGTCATCTAAGTTCTTGTCCGCTGTTACAAAGAAGGTTGCGTCCCCATAAATAGCTGTGTCTTCTGTGTATCCATAAAGTTTTGCAGCAGTGTGAATGTCTGTGATAGCTGTATTTTCATAGAGTTCTTGTGAGTAGGTTACTGCTGACTTATTGTGACCATCAAAGAGTCCCTTGATTGTAACTTCGACTGTTTCCTTGGCTCCTTTTTCATTATCTGCATCGTAGATATTGGAGTCTAGTTTGACCTTATCTCCGACTTTCCAACCGTGTTTAGCTGCCAAGTCCTTGTGCATGAGGATCTTGTCCTTGTCGTCGTTGGTTAGATGCTCACCTTCAACCAGCTTATATGAGCCAGAGACAAACTTGTCTTCTTTAGAGGAGTCATTGACACCTGTAATCATCAAGCTGCTTCCAAACCGTTTTGCTCGGTCAGCAGTGAGATTTTTCTTGGTTTCTGGCGTTTCGATGAGTTCATATCCAGTCAAATCTCCGATAGCGTTGATGCGTTTAACATAAGACTCGATGGCCTTATTTTCGGTGATTTTTTTGATATCCTCACCCTTGATATTCCCAGAACCACGTGGCGTTCCTTGATTGACGCGACGATTGATTTGCATGGAGAAGCTATTGGTGATATTTTTAAAAGTCTCCTGAGAAGCCTTGGCAGTAGCTCCCTTGATCGACAAGCCGACCAAACTCAAGCTCGCCATGAGGAGAATAATCAGGAAGATAACAATCGATTTGAAAAACTTCCTTGTAACATAGGCAAATGCGTTGTGTAACATAGGTTCCCTTTCTAGATTTGATTTTATAATTCTATCAAAACAAGCTCATCTTATTTTGTAGTATTGCGAGTTTCAGTTAGTTTCTTGTCCTTCAACTCAAGTGTAATATCTGACGCTTGCGCCACTTCTTTACTGTGCGTAACGACGATGACACATTTACCTGTTTTCTCAGCAAGTGATTTGAGCAGTTCGATAATATCTCCAGCAGTTTTAGGGTCCAGATTTCCTGTTGGCTCATCAGCTAGAATAACTGGAGCTTCTGATACCAAACTGCGAGCAATAGCAACACGTTGCTGTTGACCACCTGATAACTGGAGAACGTTCCGCTTGATCTGACTTTCATCCAAACCAAGCTCAAGAAGTGTATCCTTGCTTGCTTTTTTGTTGACCAAGCGGATATTTTCCAGCGGAGAAAGATAATCTATCAAGTTATAATTTTGAAAGACCAGAGAAATATGGTGCATGCGATGGTAAGAATATCCCTTATTCCGAATATCTTCTCCTTGGAAAAGGATAGAACCTTCGACAGGACTATCTAGACCAGCAAGTAGGGACAAGAGAGTGGATTTTCCTGCTCCTGACTCACCAATGATACTATAAAACTTTCCGGGTTCAAAATTATACTTGATCTGATATAAAACTGCTTCAGCAGTGTTCTTATAACGGTAGGTAACATCTTGCAATTGTAATAAAGTCATGATTTCTCCTTCTTAACTAATAGATGATAAAATTTCCTTAGGTGATTTTCTAAATAAGAATAGGAAACAAAGGGCTACAGACAAGCAACCAATCAGTAGCAGAAAGACATAGGATTCTGCAAAGGATAGGAGACTGGTTGATAGACTGCTTGCTTTAGCTAGCGTATCTTGTAAGGTTGCCTGATCTCCACTGGCTAGGACAGTTTGGAGCAGATAAGATGTAATGGCTTTCCCAGCAATAAAGGATGGAAGCAAAGCTCCAAGAGATACCAACACCACCTCTAAACAGAACTGTAGGAAGATTGAGCTCTTGCCTTTTCCAAGTGCCAGTAAAATCCCTACTTCGTAGACCCTTTCTCTCAACCAGAGAGACAAGACCAAAATTAAGGCTCCAGCTCCAGCTATCAACATCCCATAAAGGAAGATAGTTAGGAAGGTTTGGAAGGTTGCAACTGAGTCTTTGATCTGTTCAAAGGCCTTGTTTTCCTTTTCGACTTGATAGCCTTGATTTTCCAAGGCCAAGTTTTCCACCTGCTTCATGAGTCCGTCCATTTCCTTAGGATTTTCTACATAGAAGCGCGCTGCACTAACTTGAGGTTCACTATTTCCCAAAAGGGTTTGGCTACTTTCATAGTCTGTAAAGACTTGGTTTTCACTGAAGTCAGAAGACAAGCCTGTGAATTTCTCTTGTTTTTTACCAGAAAAGATGCCGACAATCTCAAACTCAACTGTTTGTCCTTTTCCTGATTCTGACTGTCCAGCATTCAAGCGAATCTTGTCATGAAGCGAAAGACCGTTCTTTTTAGCCAACTCTTCGTGGATCAGGATTTTCTTGGAATCCCCTTTTTGAAGGTGTCTGCCTTCTTTTAGATTGAAAGCCGAACTAGTGAAGGTAACATCCTTGGATGAATCCTCCAGAGCCGTTAAGCTAACTAAATTCTTGTCCGAAGCTGACACATCATCACGTTCAACGCTCTGCTCACCACTGACCGCTTCCTTGTCTTTTAGTTTTGCGACCGTCTCGAGTTCAGGAGAGACATTTTCCAGTCCCTTAATCTTGCTAACTGATGATAGGTCCGATAACTTGAAGGTCTGACCGTTCTCTATCTTCTTAATAGAAAAAGAGGTATTAAGAGATTTGTAAAGATTGCTTTCTACTGTTTTGTTGGACTTCATCAGCGTCAAACAGGCTGAAATTCCTGCTAAAAGAACAAATAAAATCAGAAATAAAATAAAACTTCTCAGTCGTTTTCTGCTGACATAAGCCCAAGCTCTTTGGATTGGATTCATTTGTCACCTCCATATTTGTAAGACTATTATAAAATCCAAATATGAAATGTTTATGAAATCGAAAAAAATTTTGATCTATTTTTTAAAAAAATAAAAAAGCTAGCATCCGCTAACTTTTCTTCTTATATAAACAAATAATTTACTAATCAAAAATCCACTCCATTCCATACATGATGGATATCATCTTTCAGCTAAGTATTTTTCAATTTCCTAAGTTCTTCATTTTCTGACTTGTGTTTGAAGCAATTCTTGATAGGATGAAATGGAAAACTCAGTTTAAATGTTCTGATACAATGACTGTTCTTGATGCCAATATTTTTCGATATAGGAAACGTAGCCTCTAGTCTTCTTTGTAAAAACAAAAAGAGCTAGCCAAAGCTAACTCTTACCCTATGCGGAGAGAGGGACTTGAACCCTCACGACCTAAAGCGGTCACAGGATCCTTAGTCCTGCGCGTCTGCCAATTCCGCCATCCCCGCGTCGATTACTTTACTAGTATATCAACTTTCAAAATCTTTGTCAACACTTTTTTCAGATTTTTTTCATTTTTCCAACAGGCTTATAGTTCAATTTCAGCAAGGTTTTCATCCAGTAATTTTGCTCCCAATGTATTCTTAAAATGCCCAAGAGCAAACTGATGATTTTCCGGCCAAATAGAGGCAACCGCAGGCTTGACAACTTCAATATCATAACCTAAATTATAGGCATCAATAGCCGTATGAAGGACACAAATATCGGTCAGAACCCCTGTCAAGATAACTGTAGTAACCCGACGTTCTCGCAAACGGATATCTAAGTCTGTTCCTGAAAAAGCTGAATAGTGACGCTTGTCCATCCAAAAGACACGACTATCCGCTTCATACTCAGCATAAAAATCAGCTAGGGGGCCATAAAGGTTACGCCCACTAGTTCCGATGATGTTGTGCGGTGGAAAGAGCTTACTTTCTGGGTGGAATGTATCCTTCTCTTCATGAGCATCAATGGTAAAAAAGACATAGTCTCCACGATCAAAAGCCAGTCTGGTTACCTGATTGATTGCCTCTGATATAGCTTGAGCTGGCACTCCAGCAGTTAGCTTTCCATGGTCTGCTACGAAATCCTCTGTATAGTCAATCGAGATTAAAGCTTTTGCCATTAATAGTCCCTCTTTTTCACTTCCTCAAAAATATCACCAATTAGAACTTTGAGATAAGTCCCCTTCATTCCTAATGAACGACTCTCAATAATTCCCGCAGACTCCAATTTACGAAGTGCATTGACAATCACTGAGCGTGTAATGCCAATACGGTCTGCAATGACAGACGCAGTCAATTGTCCTTCATTCCCATCCAATTCAGCTAAAATAGCTGATACGGCACGAAGTTCTGAATAGGAAAGGGTGTTGACCGCCATGGTAACAGCTGTACGACGGCGAATATTTTTCTCATCTTCTTCACGTTGGAAGTTCAATAGTTGAATTCCCACAACCGTGCTCGCAATCTCGACAAGGATCAAATCTTCATCTTCAAACTTCTTATCATTGCGCCAAATGATCAAGGAACCTAGACGAATCCCTGATACATGAATTGGAGCAATGGTCGTCAAGCCATCTGGAAAGTCCGCACGGCTCTCTACAGGGAAAATGGTCAAATCATGTTCAACAGGAAGATTGGCTTCCGTATCATAAATCATGTTTGCCCCTTGTACATAGACCTCAGGGAAGGTTTTGGTTTGGAAGAACTGTTCTACACGGTCATTATTGGTCTTATAACGCATAAAGTAGCCCAAAAGACGTCCCTTGTTATTCACAATACAAGCGTTACAATCAATAATATCTGCTAACTGGCGTGTAATCGCATTGTAAGGAAGCTCATCTTGAAGTTGCTCCTCAGAGCGCTTTAGAATAGACGTGATTTTTCTTGTTTTTTCTAATAAATGTGCCATTTTTTACCTCGCATTTAATCGCTATCATTATAACATAAAGAGCCTGAATTTTCAATTATTATCTGAAAATTGCTTATTTAATTGCAATTTTGAACAGCAAAAATATTTTAGAAAAAATAGGATTTTTGTGTTGACAGCAAAAATAAATTTTGTTATTATAACATTATAAGAAGATGACATGATAAATCCCTTTCCGTTTCACCTATCCTTTACTATCACCATCTTCTTTTACTATCGGTCTCCTTATATATAAAAGCGATTCACAGTGTGAATCGCTTTTTTCTATTTGTCTCCTTTGTTACGAATAACAAAGCCGGTCTTCTTTTCGCTTGAAGTGTTGCGAGGTTTTTTATTGTCTTTATTACGGTAACGTCTGTCTTTATCAAAACGATCATTTCCACGACTGCCTTTTTTGAAATCATCACGGCGACCACCACGGCGATCACGGTCTCGACGGTCGTCCCCACGACGGCCTCCTCGACCTCCCTTGCCTTTACCACCAAAGCCATTACCTGATGGTTTAAATGGCAGTGGTTTTTCACGCGCAATCTCCACTTCAGGAAGACTGTCTGGATCTTGGACTGTCAGACTCAAGATATACATAGCCAATTCTTCTGGACTGAATTCTGCTGCTAACTTACGAGCATCTTTAGCAAATTTGTCAAAGTTCCCACGAATGGATTCGTCTGCGAAGTCTCGTTCGATTTTCTTGAGCGCTACTTGTTTCTTAGCTTGGAAGGCTTCTTCTGCTGTTGCTGGTTTCAAGCCTTTCATGCGTTTCTTAGTCAAGGTTTCGATGATTTGAAGGTAGCCCATTTCATTTGGTGCTACGAAAGTAATAGATTGACCTGACTTACCAGCACGACCTGTACGACCGATACGGTGAACATAACTTTCAGGATCTTGTGGAATATCGTAGTTGTAGACATGGGTCACACCTGAGATATCCAAACCACGTGCTGCCACATCAGTCGCAACTAGAACATCAAGATTCCCATTTTTAAAATCACGAAGGACACGAAGACGTTTATTTTGGTCTAAGTCACCATGAATTCCTTCTGCACGGAAGCCACGAATTTTAAGTCCACGAGTCAATTCATCTACACGGCGTTTGGTACGACCAAATACAATAGCAAGCTCTGGTTGTTCCACATCCATAAGACGTGTCATGGTATCAAATTTCTCTTGTTCCTTGACACGGATATAGTACTGATCCACTAGCTCTGTTGTCAATTCCTTGGCAGCAATCTTCACATGCTCAGGCTCTTTCATAAACTGAACGCCGATACGTTTGATGGCTTCAGGCATGGTTGCTGAAAAGAGCAAGGTTTGACGATTTTCAGGGACACGTGAGATAATAGCTTCGATGTCTTCAAGGAAGCCCATATTGAGCATTTCATCCGCTTCATCAAGGATGAGCGTTTCAATATCGTGCAATTTCAAGGCCTTGCGTTTGATCAAGTCCAAAAGACGGCCTGGTGTTCCTACCACGATATGGGCACCAGATTTAAGGGCCTTGATTTGTTTCTCAATGCTTGAACCACCGTAAACTGAGCGAACTTTCACTCCCTTGCTACGGCCAAAGCGGAAAAGTTCCTCTTGGCTTTGAACAGCGAGTTCACGAGTTGGAGCGATGACCAAGGCTTGGATGGTCGCTTCTTCTGTACGGATTTTTTCAAGGGTTGGCAAGCCAAAGGCTGCAGTTTTCCCTGTACCAGTCTGAGCTTGACCGATAACGTCTTTTCCTTCGAGAGCCAAGGGAATGGTCTGTTCTTGGATGGGACTTGCTTCTACAAATCCAGCTTTTTCAATCTCTGCTAGCAAATCAGCAGACAAGTTAAATTCATTAAATTTCACGTTTTTCTTCTTTCTAAAGATGGTGCGAAGCCATCCTATAGCGCTTAGTTTATACTTTTCTTTTCATGACGTATCTTCTTCAAACGAGATACCGTGTTGCTTCTTTTCCACGAAAGAAAAGTATGAGTTTCTTTGCAACCTATCTAGTATAACACAAGAGCGGGGCAAAAGATAGTAGAATCCTTAAGGAAAATTATGTAAGCGGTTTTTGGATTTCCTTTTTGATTGAACGACCTAGATAATAAGACAAAGCCAAGGCTATACTATATAAAATGAGAAAAACGAACAAGGTTTTTGTGTAAGAATGAGCCATTTTATAAGTCTCTGCTAATAAAATAGGCCCTGCTAAACCAGCCATTGCCCAAGCTGTTAAAATATATCCATGCAGAGCGGCCAATTCCTTGGTTCCAAAAATATCACTGAGATAAGCTGGAATCAAAGAAAAACCAGCTCCATAGCAAGTCATCAAAATAGACATAGCGACTACAAATAAAACGGAATCTGTAAAGAGCCAAAGTGAGAGAGAAAAGAAAAGATTGACAAGCAGTAATATACTAAAGGTTAGAGGGCGACCGATATAGTCAGATAAACTCGCCCAGAGCAAACGACCAAACCCATTGAAAATCCCTAAAACGCCCACCATTACTGCTGCATGACTTGTAGACAAGCCAGCCATCTCCTGTGCCATTGGCGATGCCGCTGAAATTAAGCCTAAACCACAAGCTATGTTGATAAAGAAAATAATCCAAAGTATATAAAACCGATTGCTTTTCAGGGCCTGATTTGCAGCCATTCCTTGCGTCAAAGAGGCTGTTTTTTCTTTCCCTGAAACAGATAAAATTGCAAGCTCTTGCTCATTTGGACGCTTAATGAATTGTGAAGCTAGGAGCATGATAATAAAGTAACTTGCACCTAAAATATAAAAAGTTTCTACAAGCCCTACCCTTGCGATGAAATGTTGCGCTATGGGACTAGTCAATAAAGAAGCAAAACCAAACCCCATAATCGCTAAACCTGTTGCGAGACCACGTTTATCAGGGAACCATTTTATAATCGTTGACACAGGGGTAATATAGCCTGCTCCCAAACCAAGCCCACCTAAAATGCCATAAGCGAGATACAACAACCACAGTTCCTGACGGTCTATTGCAAATCCTGTTAAGATATTTCCACCTGCGTATAGAAAAGCAGATAGACTCCCCATGACTCTCGGTCCAAATTTTTCTACCAAACGCCCCATAAATGCAGCCGATAATCCCAAACAAAAGATTGCCAGACTAAAGGCGAAGGCAACAGAAGCCTGATCCCATCCCGTTTTTTCAATAATAGGATTGCGATAAACACTCCAAGCATAAGTGGACCCCAGCATTAAGTGCAAAATGACTCCAGAAAAGGCAATAACATAACGATTCGATTTCATAAAATCTCCTATTTTCGAACATTTATTCTATTTTATATAAAAAAAGATAGGATTTTAGTTTATCAAGATTGTTGAAAAATTACTAGTTTTTTGCCTGGAAAGCGTTTTTATTTTTTCTTTCCTTTTCGTAGCAGAATTGTGCAAAAGTTTTTTTCTTGTGCTAGAATGAAATGCGAATAGGAGGACTATAAATGTTAACTTATGATTTAATCGTTATCGGATTTGGTAAGGCAGGGAAAACACTGGCTGGTAAACTAGCTTCAGCTGGTAAAAAAGTTGCCCTTATCGAACGTAGTAAGGCTATGTACGGCGGAACTTGTATCAACATTGGTTGTATCCCAACTAAAACTTTGCTAGTTGCTGCTGAGAAAGATTTGTCTTTTGAAGAAGTCATTGCTACCAAAAATACTATCATTAGTCGCCTCAATGGTAAAAACTATGCGACTGTTGCTGGTACAGGTGTGGATATCTTTGATGCGGAAGCTCACTTCCTTTCAAACAAAGTCATCGAAATCCAAGCTGGTGATGAAAAACAAGAACTGACTGCTGAAACTATCGTTATCAATACCGGTGCCGTTTCAAACGTCTTGCCAATCCCTGGACTTGCTACAAGTAAGAATGTCTTTGACTCGACTGGTATTCAAAACTTGGACAAATTGCCTGAAAAACTTGGTGTCCTTGGTGGTGGAAATATCGGTCTTGAATTTGCAGGTCTTTACAACAAACTTGGAAGCAAAGTTACAGTCCTAGATGCCTTGGATACTTTCCTACCTCGTGCAGAACCTTCCATCGCAGCTCTTGCTAAACAGTACATGGAAGAAGACGGTATTGAATTGCTTCAAAACATCCGTACTACCGAAATCAAAAACGACGGTGATCAAGTCCTTGTCGTAACTGAAAACGAAACTTACCGTTTCGATGCCCTTCTCTACGCAACTGGACGTAAACCAAACGTCGAACCACTTCAACTTGAGAATACCGATATTGAACTAACAGAGCGTGGTGCTATCAAAGTAGACAAGCATTGTCAAACAAACGTTCCTGGTGTTTTTGCAGTCGGAGACGTCAACGGTGGACCTCAATTTACCTACATTTCACTTGATGACTTCCGCGTTGTCTACAGCTACCTTGCTGGAGATGGTAGCTACACTCTTGAAGACCGTCTCAATGTACCAAACACCATGTTCATCACACCTGCACTTTCTCAAGTTGGCTTGACTGAAAGCCAAGCAGCAGATTTGAAACTTCCATATGCAGTGAAGGAAATCCCTGTTGCAGCAATGCCTCGCGGTCACGTAAATGGAGACCTTCGTGGAGCCTTCAAATCTGTTGTCAATACTGAAACAAAAGAAATTCTTGGAGCAACTATCTTCTCAGAAGGTTCTCAAGAAATCATCAACATCATCACTGTTGCAATGGACAACAAGATTCCTTACACTTACTTCACAAAACAAATCTTCACTCACCCAACCTTGGCTGAGAACTTGAATGACTTGTTTGCGATTTAAGTTGAGTTTAATCGTATCCAACAGCCCTCTTTGGGCTGTTTTTGCTTCTTCGAAATCTCAAATCTGTCTTTTCCCTCTTTTATGATATAATAGAAACATGAAATTAAAAACTACTTTGGGCCTCCTAGCTGGGCGCTCTTCTCACTTCATCTTAAGCCGTCTTGGCCGTGGAAGTACGCTCCCTGGAAAACTCGCCCTTCAATTTGATAAAGATATTCTACAAAATTTAGCTAAGAACTACGAGATTGTCGTGGTCACTGGAACCAATGGCAAAACCCTGACAACTGCCCTCACTGTCGGCATTTTAAAAGAAGTTTATGGTCAGGTTCTGACCAATCCTAGTGGCGCCAATATGATCACAGGGATTACGACAACTTTCTTGACTGCCAAATCCTCTAAAACTGGGAAAAACATTGCCGTTCTAGAAATTGACGAGGCCAGTCTATCTCGTATCTGTGACTACATCCATCCAAGCCTTTTTGTGATTACTAATATTTTCCGTGATCAGATGGACCGCTACGGTGAAATTTACACAACTTATAACATGATTTTGGATGCCATTCGTAAGGTGCCTACGGCTACTGTTCTCCTCAATGGTGACAGTCCACTTTTCTACAAGCCAGCTATTCCAAATCCTGTAGAGTATTTTGGTTTTGACTTGGAAAAAGGACCAGCCAAACTAGCTCACTACAATACCGAAGGAATCCTCTGTCCTGACTGTCAAAGCATTCTCAAATATGAGCACAATACCTATGCCAACTTGGGTGCCTATATCTGTGAAAATTGTGGCTGCAAACGTCCTGACTTGGACTACCGTCTGACAGACTTGGTTGAGTTGACCAACAATCGCTCTCGCTTTGTCATCGACGGTCAGGAATACGGCATCCAAATCGGTGGACTCTACAATATCTACAACGCTCTCGCTGCGGTTGCTATTGCCCGTTTCCTCGGTGCAGATTCGCAACGGATCAAGCAAGGATTTGATAAGAGCCGTGCTGTCTTTGGACGCCAAGAAACCTTCCATATCGGCGACAAGGAATGTACTCTCGTCTTGATTAAGAATCCAGTCGGTGCAACTCAGGCTATCGAGATGATCAAACTAGCTCCTTATCCATTTAGCCTATCTGTCCTCCTTAATGCCAACTATGCTGATGGGATTGACACCAGCTGGATCTGGGATGCTGACTTTGAACAAATCACTGACATGGACATTCCTGAAATAAACGCTGGCGGTGTCCGTCATTCTGAAATTGCGCGTCGTCTACGAGTGACAGGCTACCCAGCTGATAAAATCACTGAGACAAGCAATCTGGAGCAAGTTCTCAAAAACATTGAGAACCAAGACTGTAAGCATGCCTATATCCTGGCTACCTATACTGCTGTGCTGGAATTCCGCGAACTGCTGGCTAGTCGTCAGATTGTTAGAAAGGAGATGAACTGATGGTTTATACTTCACTTTCCTCAAAAGCTGGCAATTACCCATATCAGCTCAACATTGCCCACCTCTATGGAAACCTTATGAATACCTACGGGGACAATGGCAACATCCTCATGCTCAAGTATGTGGCTGAAAAATTGGGAGCTCATGTTACGGTTGACATCGTTTCTCTCCATGATGACTTTGATGAAAATCACTATGATATTGCCTTTTTCGGTGGCGGTCAAGACTTTGAACAGAGTATCATTGCAGGCGATCTTCCTGCTAAAAAAGAAAGCATTGACAACTACATCCAAAACGATGGAGTGGTTCTAGCCATCTGTGGTGGTTTCCAACTATTGGGTCAATATTATGTTGAAGCTTCAGGGAAACGTATCGAAGGGCTCGGTGTCATGGGCCACTACACCCTCAACCAAACCAATAACCGCTTTATCGGTGACATCAAGATTCACAATGAAGATTTTGATGAAACCTACTACGGATTTGAAAATCACCAAGGTCGTACCTTCCTTTCTGATGACCAAAAACCGCTGGGGCAGGTTGTCTATGGAAATGGAAATAACGAAGAAAAAATCGGCGAAGGGGTTCATTATAAGAATGTTTTTGGTTCCTACTTCCACGGACCTATCCTCTCTCGTAATGCCAATCTAGCTTATCGCCTAGTCACTACTGCCCTCCGGAAAAAATACGGTCATAACATCCAACTCCCTGCTTATGAGGACATTCTCAGTCAAGAAATCGCTGAAGAATACAGCGACGTGAAAAGCAAGGCTGACTTTTCTTAAACCAAAGAAAGCCATATCAAAGAACTCCCCTATCTTGTCGGAGTTCTTTTTACCTGTTCTTTTACCCTTCTCCCTTGCATTTTCTCTCATTTTTTGCCAAAATAGAGGGGTAGAAAGAAGGTAGCATATGTCTAAATTACAACAAATCGTAACATATCTTGAATCAGAAAAACTAGACGTCGCTGTCGTATCTGACCCCGTCACTATTAATTACCTCACTGGCTTTTACAGTGATCCCCATGAACGCCAAATGTTCCTCTTTGTTCTAGCAGATCAGGAACCTCTCCTCTTTGTCCCAGCTCTCGAAGTGGAGCGTGCAACCAATACTGTTTCCTTCCCAGTTGTGGGCTATGTGGATTCTGAAAATCCATGGCAAAAAATCAAAAACGCTTTGCCGCAGAACGACTTCAAACGTGTCGCTGTTGAGTTTGACAATCTCATCTTGACCAAATACCACGGTCTGAAAACTGTCTTTGAAACTGCTGAGTTTGAAAACCTCACTCCTCGCATCCAACGCATGCGCCTCATCAAATCAGCTGACGAAGTCCAAAAAATGATGGTTGCAGGGCTCTATGCCGATAAGGCTGTAAAAGTTGGTTTTGACAACATTTCTCTTGATAAGACTGAAACAGATATCATCGCACAAATCGACTTTGCCATGAAGCGTGAAGGCTATGAAATGAGTTTTGATACCATGGTCTTGACTGGCGATAACGCTGCAAATCCACACGGAATTCCTGGTGCAAACAAAGTTGAAAAGGACGCCCTTCTCCTCTTTGACCTCGGTGTCATGGTCAATGGATACGCCTCAGATATGACTCGTACGGTCGCTGTCGGCAAACCAGACCAATTCAAAAAAGATATTTACAACTTGACCCTTGAAGCCCAACAAGCTGCCCTTGACTTTATCAAGCCAGGTGTGACTGCACATGAAGTTGACCGCGCTGCACGTGAAGTCATTGAAAAAGCTGGTTATGGTGAGTACTTCAACCACCGTCTCGGTCACGGTATCGGTATGGATGTTCACGAATTCCCTTCTATCATGGAAGGAAACGACATGGTCATCGAAGAAGGCATGTGCTTCTCTATTGAACCAGGTATCTATATCCCTGGTAAAGTCGGGGTCCGTATCGAAGATTGCGGTGTTGTCACTAAGAACGGCTTTGACCTCTTTACAAGCACCAGCAAAGACTTGCTTTATTTTGATTAAACCTAGACAAGCAAAAAGTCAGCTCAAATAGCTGACTTTTTTATTTTATCTTCTTGACGCTCTGAAAGACCACAAATCCCACAATCATCCCCAAGGTATTTTGCAGGAAGTTTGGAAGAATTTCTGGTAAGGCTGCTGACCAGCCATTCATTAGGGTTGAGCCCAGAGCGTAGCCACTTACCATGACGATAGTAGCTAAGACTAGGCCCAGCCATTGCCATTTCCCTTTAAAACCTGCAAAATAACCTTGCAAGCCATGATTTATCAAGCTAAAGAACATCCACTGTGGATAGCCTGATAGAAGGTCAATTAGGAATCCTGCTAGTCCTCCAACGACAGCTCCTTCTTTACTGCCAAAGTAAAAGGCAGTAAAGAAAATACCTGCATCCAAGAGAGTCAATATTCCTGTTGGCGTTCCAATTTTCAAGTAATAACCTAGGACTACTGAAAGGGCGGTTAAGAGGGATACAAGGGCGATTTTAGTTGTTTTGGTTTGCTTCATATTGTCTTACTCCATATTGATCTGCTTGTGCAATAGCACGGTAAACGAAAGCTTTCGAGCTCTCTACTGCTGGTAAAAGTTCATCACCTTTAACCAAGTGACTGGCAATGCTTGAGGCAAAGGTACAACCTGCACCAGCATTTTGTCCTTGAATGACTGGGTTTTCTAGAACAGTGAAAGTTTGTCCATCATAAAAAACATCCACAGCCTTATCCTGACTGAGGCGATTGCCTCCCTTGATAATGACTGCTGGCGCTCCTAAATCATGCAATTTCTGCGTTGCAGCTTTCATGTCTTCCAATGTTTTAATTTCCTGACCAGCCAACAATTCTGCTTCAGGAAGATTTGGCGTAATCACACTGACATGAGGGAAAAAACGAATCAACTCTTGACAGAGTTCACTAACAGCCACGTCGTGCGTTTCCTTGCAGACCAAAACGGGGTCCAATACCACAGGCACTCCTGGACGTTGCTTGATAAAGTCCAAGGCCTTCTCAGCCACACTGACAGTAGGGAGAAGACCAATCTTAATCCCTGCAAACTCGACATCACGCAAGCTATCCAATTCATGTTGAAAAATGGCATCGTCAGTTGGAAAGACCTCAAAGCCCTTTTCGGTCAAGGCCGTCAAACAAGTCACTGCTACAAAGCCATGCAAGCCGTTTATGGTATAGGTGGCAAGATCAGCTGACAGACCACCACCACTAAAAATATCATTCCCAGAAAGGGCTAAAATACGATTATTCTTCATAACGAATCTCCTTTAAATACAAGCCATTTGGTGCCGCCGTTGGACCTGCTAGCTGCCTGTCCTTCTTCTCCAAAATCAAGTCAATCTGTTCAACTGGCATCCGATTATTTCCGATTTTGAGCAGTGTCCCCACCATATTGCGAATCTGCTTATACAAGAAACCATTCCCTGAAAAGGTAAAGGTCAAAAACTGCCCTGTATCATCAACACTAAGACTGGCTTCTGTAATGGTCCGAACCTTGTCCTCTACACTAGTCCCAGATGCTGTAAAACCGGTAAAATCGTGGGTTCCCTCTAATTTCTTGACAGCCTCCTGCATCCGCTCCACATCGAGAGGATAGGGAAAGTGAGTAGCATAGTGACGGCGCATGGGATTTTTAGGACGCCCCCTATCTACTATAAACTCATAGGTCTTGCTATGTTTTGCATAACGGCAATGAAAATCATCCGCCACAAGCTTAATTGAAATCACATCAATATCTTCTGGTGACTGGGTATCCAGAGCAAAACGGAGTTTTTCCTCATCCATCTGATAGGGCAGATCAAAATGAATGACCTGTCCCAGAGCATGGACCCCACTATCCGTCCTACCAGCACCATGAACAGCGATGGCTTGCCCCTTATTGAGTCTCGTTAATGTTTTTTCGATTTCCTCTTGAACGCTCCGCGCATGAGGCTGGCGCTGAAAACCGGCAAAGGCAAAACCATCATAAGAAATAGTTGCTTTATATCTTGTCATAACTTCTATTTTATCAGGAAATAAAAGTGTAAACAAGTTTAAAAACCGATAATTGTCTGGGTACAAATATCAAAAAGAAAAACTTAGGAAACCAATCCTAAGCTCTCTTTTGAAGTGCGTACATAACAAAGATAGAAGTAACAATCAACCAGCATCCTAGAATGGTAAAGACTAACATACCGTTTTGAGTCACCAAGCCAATCGCCCCAAGAATGAAAGGTGTCGTAAAGGCTCCAAAGCTACATCCTAGCACTGCAAAAGATGTTGCCTGATTAAGGAGCTTGGCTGGGATTCTTTCAGAAAGAAGCTGAAAGACAGTGGTCAAGGCCACACTGTAGGAAAAACCTGCCACAACACTTCCAACTACCATCACACCCAATGACGGAGACAAGGCAATCACAATTTGCCCCAATCCAAAGGTGATACCTGACCAAAGGAGCAACCTTTCTTTAAACAGAGAGATAAAGAAAGAAAAACTCACACCTGCCAAGATACCAATCAACTGCATAATACTTAAAACCAAGCTCGATAACTGGGCATCCCCTAGACCTCTTTCCACCATCAGACTAGGAATACGAATGGTGATAGCTGTGTTGGTGCAGACAACAACTGCTGCTTCGACAGCTAATAGAAAAATCAAGCCTTTCATCTGTCCTGTCAAACGAGTTGTTTCGGCCTCTTTTTTCTTTGTTTCTTTCTTTTCTTTCCCATAAGGGACAAAGAGCAGATAAAGGATCAATACTAAAAATCCTGCACTGTAGGCCAAGAAGGTCACTGTCCATCCCAAGGATAAGAGTTGACCTACCACTAGAGTCAAAATCGATGCCCCGACAACTTCTGCTGATCCGCGAAGACCCAACATCTGGATCCGTGTCTTTCCATGATAGCGTTCGCTAATGATGGAAATGGCCTTGGCATTAATCATTCCAACACCCAAGCCAAATAAAATCCGCATCGCAAAGACAAAGTTGTACTCCTGATACCAGAAAGGGGCAGTTCCACCGATAGAAAGGATGAGAAGTCCTAGACTAATCTGAAGTCGCTCAGGAAATAACCGCTCCAAAAACCCATTTAAAACCAGCATAATCATAATTCCAAAAGAAGGAAGACTGACCAGGAGCTCGATTTGTTCTTTGGGATAGCCTTGATAGTAGTCAAACATGGCTGGCAGAGCACTTGAGATGGAAAAGGAGGTAATCAAAACGAGGGAGAGGGCCAAAATACTAGCCCGTTCTAAATATTGTTTCATGAATTTTCTTTCTGTATATTTCTCACTGTTGATCCTTTTAAAAGGAAGATGGCAAGAAAAGAAGGAGCCCGATTGAACTAGAGACTCCGTCCTAACTTTCCTAATAGGAAGACTATTTTCGCTTGATTTGCTTGATTAGGTAGAAGATAAATCCTGCAACCATATACGCCGCAAAAATGATCAAACACCATTTGATAACCACGTCCCAACCCTTGTTCACATTTAAAAAGAAATAAGGGAAGGGATTGTCCTTGGAATTCGGAATATTGAGTTTTAAGACCAGGCCGTTAAACAAGGCAAAAATCATATAAACCAAGGGCAAGATGGTCCACAAGACTGGATCCCAGATCTTGTATTGACCCCGTTTATCGAAGAAGAGGGTATCGGCTAAAAACCAGAGTGGAACGATATAGTGGCAAAGGAAATTTTCCAAACGGTAAAAGTCTGTCGCAATCGGAGCAAGCATAAAATGGTAAATCACACAGGTAATCATGATACTCATGGTGACACCACCCTTGAGACGAAGCAAGATCGGACTTTGCCAATTTTCACCTGAACGGCTCATCACACGGAGCAGATAGCCCGTGAAAATCGTTACCAAAAGATTGGACAACACTGTGTAGTAAAGGAGCATACCAAAGCCACCGTGCTTGGTAATTTCTAAATAAACCCCTGTAAATGCCGCTAAGAACAAGAGGACACGACTATAAAAGATAAATTTATAATTCAGTTTCATGGCTAGATTTTCTTAACAAATTCTGACTTGAGTTTCATAGCTCCAAAACCATCAATCTTACAGTCGATGTTGTGGTCACCTTCTACGATACGGATATTTTTAACACGAGTTCCTTGTTTCAAATCCTTTGGCGCACCTTTTACTTTCAAGTCCTTGATTAAGGTTACAGTATCGCCGTCAGCCAATTTATTTCCATTGGCATCGATAGCAACAACACCTTCTTCTACTTCTGCAACTTCTGCAGGATTCCACTCATAGGCACACTCTGGGCAGACCAAGAGACTTCCGTCTTCGTAGACATATTCTGAATTACATTTTGGGCAATTTGGTAAGTTGTTCATAAGTCCTCCTTAAACTAACAATTATTCTTTAAAATTCATATGTTATTGAACAGCAACTATTATACCGTAAAATCCTAGATTTGACAATGTGTCCTAAGTCCAGCAGACAAAAAATCATGCAACTGTTTACAGTTACATGACTTTTAAAAGATGATTGATCATAGGCACTTATCAAGCACCTCATGATAAAAGGGGTAGCAACTATATTTTACAAACCAGGAGCTTGTCCAAGTTCTGCCGCAAGCATCCAAACTGTTTTCTCAAGTTCAGCCTTAGCACCAACAAAGATATCGTTTGTAACATCATCGCCTTCTTCATCAGTCACATCCAAAGCTTTTTGGAAAAGAGCGATGAGGTAGCGATAAATCGCTAGAACACGTTCCAAGCTTTCTTCAACGTTACGGAATTCTCCTTCTTCTTCTTCGATTTCACTGTGTTGAAGGAATTCTGTCAAAGTTGAGTAAGGTTTGCCACCAAGAGTGATCAAACGTTCGCTGATTTCGTCAAGATAGCCATCAAGGCTGTCCATGTATTCATCCATTTTTGGATGCCATACGAGGAAACCACGACCACGCATATACCAGTGTACTTGGTGAAGGGCAATGTGAGCCACATACAAGTCTGCTACTGCTTGGTTCAATACTTCCTTTGTTTTTGCCAATGCTACTGGCGCTGCTTTAGATAATGTTGTAACGTCTTTTACTGCTTCTTTTTTCAATTCAACCATATTTCTTACCTCTTTCATTTTTTTATAACCATCTTATTAGTGGTTACAATATAAGTATACTACTACCAGAAAACGATAGCAAGGAAAGTGTACTATCTGAGAAAAGTTGTAATAGACTGATAATTTAAGAAAAATATATGACCTCTATAAAAAAAGACAGTCTTAAAAGACTGTCTGGAATAACTTAGATTATTTTACAAAGTCAAGCAATGCCAAGAAGCTTTCAGCTTCAAGTGACGCACCACCAACAAGGGCACCGTCAACGTCTGGGCAAGCCATGTATGAAGCAACGTTCTCAGGTTTAACAGAACCACCGTATTGAACACGAACTTTGTCAGCAACTTCTTGACCAAAGTCTGCAGCTACAACGTCACGAACGACTTTACACATTTTTTGTGCATCGTCTTGTGAAGCTGATTTACCAGTACCAATAGCCCAGATTGGCTCATAAGCGATAACGGATGCAGCAACTTGTTCAGCTGTCAATCCAGCCAATGCAGCAGATACTTGAGCACCTACGAATTCAGCAGCTTTACCAGCTTCGTAAGTTTCAAGTGATTCACCACAACAGATGATTGGAAGCATACCGTTTGCAAAGATTGCTTTTGCTTTTTTATTGATATCTTCGTCAGTTTCATGGAAGTAGTCACGACGTTCTGAGTGACCGATAACAACGTAGTCTGTACCGATTTCTTTCAAAACTTGTGGGCTAGTTTCACCAGTGAAAGCACCTGCATTTTCAAAGTAGCAGTTTTGAGCAGCAACTTTAAGGTTTGAACCTTTAGCAGCAGCAAGAACAGCTGTCAAATCAACTGCAGGAGCTGCGATACCTGCTTCAACAAGGTCTGATGAAGGAAGTTTTGATGCAACGGCTTCAACGAATGCTTTTGCTTCTTCTGGATTTTTGTTCATTTTCCAGTTACCAGCGATAAATGGTTTACGTGACATTTCACATACCTCTTTTTTCATTTTATTCACTATTATTCTATCATATTTATAAGGAGCTTGCAAACCTTACTCTAATTTTCAAGATTTTTCAAGCGACTAATCTTGCCACAAATTCATGGCATCAAGGAAATCAGCCGAAGCCTGAACTTGTTTGGGATTGTTGGCTTCTCGCTCTGCTCGTTTGGCCTCTACTTGGGCAACAGATTGAATGCCCTCATGGCGCCAATTCCGAAGGATGGCCTGAATATATTTCCAGTTTGGCTTGCCATTGAGAACGGCTTCTCGGAGAGCTTCCTTGATCAAATCCGCCTTAACTCCGTCTTCTTTGACAGTCTTAGAAAGGTCTTCGATTTCAAATGGTGTTAATAAGCGTCCCAATTCCTGCTGAAAAGTTTCAACCAGATCCTTCAACTGATTCTGCGGGTTTGGGGCAGTTGCAGATGGAGTTTGTCTATCTAGCAAGCTATCCAAGCGTTCAAAAGCCAAACTAGCATCAAAAATCAGCTCAATTTCCCCATTTAGTTCAATGGTCCGATATTGTAGCAAACCATTTTCAGTCAAATTTGAAATAGATTGGTTGACATCTGCAACCTCTTTCCCAATGATTTCAGCAATCTGACTAGGTGAAACATCTCCTAGGGCTGTGGTATTTTGTAAATAGAAAAATTGCCAGACGAGAAAATCTTCGCTGGAAGGAAAGAGTTCCTTAAAATGCAAGAGCAGGGCACTTGGTAAAACCAAGTTCCCTGATTTAAAAGCGTCAAAATATGTCATAATTCCTCTTATAGATATCCAAATGCAGCCGCATCATCCTCTACCTTTCTCCAGTCAAAAGGGGTTTCTTGATAAACTGCATAGTTTACCCAATTGCTGAAAAAGAGGGCAGCTGATGAAGACCAACAGAGACAAGGCGTCTCATTTACATCATCATTTTTAAAGTAGTTCTCTGGGATATGAGGGTCGAGTCCCGCCTCATAATCACGAAAATACTCTCTTGCCAAAGTGTCACGATCGTACTCCAAATGACCAAAACTATAAATCTCACGCAAATCTCGACTAGCTAGGATAGAAACCCCAACCTCAGGACCTTCTGACAGAATCTCCAGATTGGTCTTGTTTAAGATTTCTTCTTTTAAAATCTCAGTATGACGAGAATGAGGAGCTACATAGCGATCATCAAAACCTCTAAAAAGAAGGTGCCCTTCTTTCAAGGTGTCCTGTGGATAAATTCCTGATAGTTTCCGATCCATCTGGTGCTTTTCAACGCCATAGCGAACATATAGACCTGCTTGAGCTCCCCAACAGATATGGAGGGTTGAAAAAACATGCGTCTTGGACCATTCGATGACCTGCTTGAATTCTTCCCAGTAATCTACCTCCTCAAAAGGCAAATGCTCCACTGGTGCTCCTGTGATAATCATTCCATCAAAAAAGTCATCCTTGACCTCTGGAAAAGTCTTATAGAAGGTTTCCATATGTTCGGCACGAGTTGTCTTGGAACGATGTGTTTCCATATATAAGAAATCAATATCTAATTGCAAAGGGGTATTGGCCAAATGCCGTAATAGTTGCGTTTCTGTTACCATCTTTTGAGGCATGAGATTTAAAATCAAAATCTTCAAGGGGCGAATATCCTGATGAGCGGCCCGTTGGTCGTCCATAACAAAGATATTTTCTGTCCTTAAAATCTCCACAGCTGGTAATTTTTTATCAATTCGAATCGGCATAATACCCTCCTAACAGTGCTCTATTTCGGGAATGATGTTGTCTGTTTGAAAGTAAAAACCTCCAAATACTTCTTCCCTTTATTATACTGTATGAAGATATAGTTTTCAATTATAGTTTTTCTCTAACTAGCTATAGTTAATTTATATAGCAGATGAAGAGAAAACAGCCCCAAGGACTGTTTTTCATTAATAATGCATAAGTACCTTGTAATCGTAATCTCCGATTTTTTCACGGCCTTTAAGCTCATCCAACTCGATCAAGAAAGCACAACCGGCTACAACTCCACCAAGTCTTTCAATCATCTCAATTGTTGCCTTGACAGTTCCACCTGTTGCCAAGAGATCATCTACGATGAGAACGCGTTGGCCTGGCTTAATTGCATCAGCATGCATGGTCAAGGTATCAATACCGTACTCCTTCTCATAGTCAGCAGAAATGACTTCACGTGGCAATTTCCCTGGTTTACGAACAGGTGCAAATCCAATTCCTAGCTCAAAAGCAACTGGGCAGCCAACAATAAATCCACGAGCCTCTGGACCCACAATCATGTCGATCTTCTTGTCTGTTGCATACTGAACAATTTCACGAACAGCGTAGCTATAAGCATTTCCATCTGCCATCAAAGGGCTGATATCACGGAAGGTAATACCTTCCTTAGGATAATTTTCAATCGTTGCGATATAATCTTTTAAATTCATCTTTTTCTTTCTTTCAAAGTTTTTTACTCTCTATTATAGCATATTTTTTAAGAAAGAAAAAAGGAAAAGTTAACTTCAATAATTATCTAACGATTTGACGATTTATAACTAGCCATAGCAATAAAGCCCAATTTCTGTTTATTCTTAGCAAACATTTTATACATAGTTAAAAACTGCTTTCTATTCTCCTTTTTACAAGCATTTACGCAAATTTTCAAAGTTCCTAACCAACCTTCGTCATAAATCATACCTGATAATTTCATTAATGTCATTTCACCAGTCAATATTTTCACATCACGATAACCTGATTCTATCATCACCTGTTCCCAACCATCTTGAGTTAAAGGACCTACATTTACATGAATTGCTTGTGACAATTCCTGTCTGACAGACTCTTTAGCTTCCTTAAGAAGCACATCATGTGTCAAAAGAAGACCTTCAGGTTTTAAAACCCTTAGATACTCCATTACACATTTTTTCTTAGCTTGATCGGCTTGCATAGTCAGCATAGCTTCATTTATAACAATATCAAAACTAGCATCTCCATAAGGAAGTTTCATTGCATTTGCTCTTTCAAATCTGATCAAATGACCAACACCTGCCGTTTCAGCAGATTTTTTAGCCACTTCTAAGGCTTGTCCATCCATATCAACAGCAGTTATCTTACAACCAAAACGCTGTGCCAACTCAATTGCTGTAGTTCCCCTATTGCACGCAACTTCTAGTATTCTCTTTTCTTTTGAAAATTCTCCTTCCGCAATTAACCAATCTGTAGCACGTTTTCCACCTGGACGTAAGCGTTTTTTCCCCAGTTTTGCTAAAAACTTATGACCTGCTTCTGACATTTGAACACCTCTATTTTTTCTTCATTATAACATAAAATTATATTATCTGACAATTCTAATCTATTATTTGATAAACTAGAATCAAAAGCATACAAGCTGCCATTACTATAGCATAAATCTATTAATCACCTCTCTAGTTCGAATTCAATTGCTCACGTAGTTTACGCATATTGGTTACGACTACATATTTGTACTTTAGAGTTGCTGGCCTCCTTATCCGCTATATACGCTTTACTATCACGTGCCTATTCGTATATAGCCAAGATTTCTCTATCTCTTTCTCTGCCGATTCTTATTTCCAACGTCAGACTTAAACAGTCTATCCTAATGCCGTTCGATCAGCTACTCACAATAGTCAGGCTTGGGAATCACTTTTGGGTTTACTAGTATATGGTACCCACAGAGGACTTACACCTCAGATGAACGGAATGCCCGTTGTACCTAAAAAACGAGCACATTCGTACTCGTTTTTTAAAATCTGTTAATTAAAGTGAGTTTACGTCAACCTTGATACCAACACCTTGAGTAGTTGTGATTGTCAAGTTTGTTACGTAAGTTCCTTTAGCTGTAGCTGGTTTTGCTTTTTGGATTGTTTCGTTGAAAGCTTTGAAGTTTTCAACCAATTTTTCAGCTTCAAATGATACTTTACCGATGATTGCTTGAACGTTACCTGCACGGTCAGCACGGTAAGTGATTTTACCACCTTTAGACTCTTCAACTGCTTTAGCAACATCCATTGTTACAGTACCAGTTTTAGGGTTTGGCATCAAGTTACGTGGTCCAAGGACACGTCCAAGACGTCCAACAAGAGCCATCATGTCAGGTGTAGCGATAACTACGTCGAAGTCCAACCAACCGTCGTTGATTTTTGCAACAAGGTCATCTTCACCAACAAAGTCTGCACCAGCAGCTTTTGCTTCTTCAGCTTTTGCACCACGTGCGAAAACAAGAACGCGTGAAGTTTTACCTGTACCGTTTGGCAATACCATTGCGCCACGGATTTGTTGGTCAGCTTTTTTAACGTCGATGTTCAAGTTGTAAGCAACTTCTACAGTTGCGTCAAATTTTGCAAAGTTAGTTTCTTTTGCAAGTGCTACAGCTTCTTCTACACTGTATGCTTTTGTGCTGTCGATTTTCTCAAGAGCAGCACGAAGTTGTTTGCTTTTTTTAGCCATTTTCTATTCTCCTTGTAAGTGGTTCAATCGATTTTCATCTCCCACGTCACTTCTCGAAATGATGAAGTCTTGCGGGTTATATTGGGGGTGTTATTGATTAGTCAACAACAGTGAATCCCATAGAACGAGCAGTACCTTCGATCATACGCATTGCAGACTCAATGTTTGCTGCGTTCAAATCTGGCATCTTAGTTTCTGCAATTTCTTGTACTTGTGCACGAGTAACTGTAGCAACTTTAGTTTTGTTAGGTGTACCTGATCCTTTTTCAACACCTGCAGCTTTTTTCAAAAGAACAGCAGCTGGTGGTGTTTTTGTTACGAAAGTAAATGATTTGTCTTCGTATACTGAGATAACAACTGGAATGATCATACCAGCTTGGTCAGCTGTACGAGCGTTGAACTCTTTTGTGAATCCCATGATGTTGATACCAGCTTGACCAAGAGCAGGTCCAACTGGTGGAGCTGGTGTAGCTTTACCAGCAGGGATTTGCAATTTTACAAGTTTTTCGACTTTTTTAGCCATTTTTAAATCCTCCTTTGTGGTTTTGGCGGTAATTAAAGATTTTTACCTCCCACAAGTATGCTTTACACATACCTTTCTATTATACACTATTTATCTAAAAAAGCAAGAGAAAAATTACTTTTTTAATCGACATAATCGCCGCCTTCAAAGCCATAGTACTCTTCCAAACTGAGACCACTTGCAGCAATTTCTTTGGCTTCTTTTCCAACGTAGCGGAGATGCCATTCTTCTGCCATGTAGCCAGTCTCTTTTTCCTTGCCTTTGAGATAGCGAACAACAAAGCCATAGTCAGCCGCATGATCCAAGAGCCACTGGGCCGCCTTTTCTTCAGTAACTAAATCTCCATCTGTCCCAATAAGGTCAAATGCAAGACCTGTTTGGTGTTCACTATAACCTGGGCGAGCTGAGTAGCGATCAGCAGCTTCCTTACCATCTTGATTCACATAGTCTTGATAAAGTTTGGTTTGAGTTTCATAACTTCTAAAACCACTGTAGTGATCGCTGATTGGGTAGCCAGCTGCTTGCATTGCTGCAATGAGTTTCAGCAACTCTGCTTTAGCTGTTGGATTTTCTCCTGGATTATAGTCTTTTGACAAAGGATAGTGCTTATTAGCTATGACGATTTCATCGTACTTCCCTTGAATACTATAGTAGTCTCCCTTATTGACAACTTCTGCCTTCTTCTGACTAGAGGCTTGGGATTTGCTTCCTACAGTTCCTTCAGGTTGACTAGTTTGTTCCGTTTTTTGAGTGTTTTCTTCATTTTTAGGTTTTTCTTGAGAACATGCTGCTAGGGTTACTGCCAGCAAACCAGATAAAACGATGTATCTTTTTTTCATTTTTTCTTCCTCTCTTATACCAAGTTCTTCTCTAATTCATCGGATAAGGCTTTAATCATTTGTTCCAACTCATGGGATTTCACTTGGCAAGCTTCTGCCGTCATTTCTTCCCATGGCACCCACCAGACTGGACCACGGCCATTTAATCCATGACCCCTCATATCACCTGATCGTCTTGGAAAGAGGTGCCAGTGAGCGTGGGCATCTCCATTTCCTAGGAGTTCAATATTCATCTTTTCAGCTTGAAACGTTTTGGCAACAGCTTCTTGGACCAAACTCATTTCCTCTAGAAAACGAAGTTTTACAGAAGTCTCCATATGGTGGAGTTCTGTGACATGCTCTTTTGCCAGAAATAAGGTATAGCCCTTAAAGTATTGGTGATCTCCAATAACAACATAGCCTGTTTCTAGTTCCTTTACAAAGTAGGGATTTTCCCCTGCCTTGATCCATTCAATTCTTTGACAAATCAAGCACATATTAGTCTACCAAGGTGCTCTTGAGATAGGTGTCTACCATACGCTCAGTCGCCACGACCGAATCAATGTGTGTTCGTTCGTAAGAGTGACTGGATTCAATACCAGCTCCAAGGAGGGCATGCTTAACCTCTGCTCCTGCTGACATAGCCGCTGAAGCGTCCGATCCATAAAATGGATAGATATCCAGCTTAAATGGAATATCTTGCTCTTTCGCCAAAGCTACTAAGTGTTGACGGAAGTCATAGTGATAAGGACCGGAAGCATCCTTTACACAGATAGATACTGTGTACTCATCCGTCTGTTGGTCATCGCCCATAGCTCCCATATCCACAGCCAGATATTCTACTACCTCTTCTGGAATATTGGAGTTGGCACCGTGACCCACCTCTTCAAAGACTGAAAAAGCAAAGTGTGTCGTCATCGGCAAGTCAATTCCTTCTTCTTTATAAACTCGAAGGAGATTTAGCAAAATTGCTGCGCTGACCTTGTCATCCAAGTGGCGAGACTTGATAAAACCAGTTTCCGTCACAACTGTTCGCGGATCAAAACTAATAAAGTCACCAACCTCAATACCCAAGGCACGTGTTTCTTTTTCATTGGTCACTTTTTCGTCTAAACGAACTTCCATATTATCCTGAGTGCGTTCAGCAGTTCCTGCATCTTTGTAGACATGGCAAGATGTCTGGTGGATGAGGATAGTTCCAGATACCGTTTTACCTGTACTAGCCACATGAACGGTACAGTTTTCTCCCTCAATCATGTTCCAAGGAAAACCACCAATCCGGTCCAATTTGAGACGTCCATCAGGTTTGACAGCACGAACAATGGCTCCGAGTGTGTCCACATGGGCAGTTACATAGCGATGTTGTTCGTCGTTTCGACCTTTGATTGTTACATTGACACCACCCTTAGCTGTGCGAACAGGCTGGTAACCAAGCTCTTCTAAAGTATGGACTAGGTAGTCTGAAATCTCACGAGTAAAGCCTGTTGGAGATGCAATAGCAGTTAGTTCTTTGATATAGTTTATAGTCTGATTCATTTCTTCACCTCTTTCCTACCATTATAACATTTTTCTAGTCAGACTCCTTCTCAAAAGGAGAAAAACTGTGTTTAGTTGCTTTCACTATAGATCCATGTTATAATACAAATACTTTGATTATGAAAGGAAAGTAACAAATATGAAATCATACTTTAAAGTATCACTAGCCCTTGTGGCTTCACTTGTTCTCCTGCTCGGATGTTCCAAACAAGCATCAACACCTGCAAACAGCAGTTCTAAAGAAGACACAACAACTCAGTCAAGCGAGACTAAACAAAGCACTGAACAATCATCTGAAAAGAAAGAAACAACTAAAACACATACCTTTGTCAACAAAAGCAATTCTGGAATCACTTCTACCTTGGTTTATACTGTAGAAGGCGACAATGTTATCAAGCAATCAGCTAATAACATTGCTGATCCTGAAATTCTTGGTGCAACTCCAGAAGATGTCAAGAGTTTTATCGAAGAAAAGTACAAAGGTTATAATGGACTCAAAGGTGTTAAACAAACGATTGAAATCAAAGATGGAAAAGTTGTTCAAGATCTAGAAGTTGACTTCTCAGTTGCAAGCATTAGCGAACTTAGAAAAGCACTTCCTGAAGAATATTCTGGTATCGGTAATCGTGTGAGTTTCTCAAACTCTAAAAAAGCACTGGAAAAAATGGGGTTCACAGAAAAGACGAACTAATCTCCTAAAATTTCATATAGACTAGTGTAGGTCCACCCCAAAAGTTAGACACAACTCTAACTCTTGGGGTATTTTATTACATCCCTAACCGATGAGTCCAATAGATTCCTCCCAATCCCATAAAAAGTGCATTTAAAACTTCACACCCTTATAAAGCCATATGATAAAAGATTTTTGAAACAGATAGAGACAAAACTTTAATCATCTGACTAGTTTCTGTTCATTGTCATGTCAAGTCAGATGAGAGGGGAGGTCTAGTTGATTTTGTAGTAGAATCATGTTATAATACAAAATACTTTGATTATGAAAGGAAAGTGAAAAATATGAAATCATACTTTAAAGTATCACTAGCCCTAGTGGCTTCACTTGTTCTCCTACTCGGATGTTCCAAACAAGCATCAACACCTGCAAATAGCAGTTCTAAAGAAGACACAACTACTCAGTCAAGCGAGACCAAACAAAGCAGCCAACAATCATCTGAAAAGAAAGATGAGACAGAAACCCACACATTTGTCCACAATAGCAAACCTGGGATTCATTCTACCTTGACTTATACTGTGAAGGGAGATGACGTTGTAAAACAAACTGTTCATAATGTACTTGACCCTGAAAAACTTAATAATACCGCGGAAGGTATTAAGGAAATTGTTGACGATACTTATAAAGGTTATGAAGGGGTCAAAGGGGTTACACAAAAAGTTGAAATTCAAGACGAAAAAGTTATCCAAAACATCGAGGTTGACATGTCTGTCGCAAGTCTTGACGAACTGAAAAAAGCAATGCCGAATGAATATTATGGTATCGGAAACCGCATAAGCTTTGCTGCTTCGAAAAAAATGCTTAAAGACGCTGGTTATACCGAACAAACCAACTAATGAGTCGTGCTCATACAAAAAATTCTTGGTCGATGACCAAGAATTTTTTTATTCCATCTCAAAAACATCACTCTCTTGTTTGTTTGGTAGAACCAATGAAAGCAAGATTCCGATCATAGCTGGCACTAGCCATGGGAGAGATGCCTTAGCAAAAGGCAAAGTATTCATAAGATTTGCTAGAAACTCAATCTTAAAGGAGCTTCCAAGAACACTTGCAACAGCGATTGCTGTGACAACTCCTATTGTTAACTGCATACCCGGTTTTGATAGAGGTACAAACTTATTAACAATCACAATCATCACAATGGCAATAGTGATTGGATACAAGATAACCAGTACTGGAATTGAGTACTTGATAATCGCATCAAGACCCAGATTAGCAATGGCAAATCCAATCAAGGTAAAGGCAGTTGCATAGACCTTGTAGCTGATTTGTGGGAAACGTCCGTTAAAGAACTCTGCTGTAGAGACAATCAAGCCAACTGTCGTTGTGAAACAGGTTACAGTTACCATGACAGCAAGGAAGAGTTGAGCCGTTGAACCAAAGATTTCCTGAGTTGCTTGTGACAAGATATAAACACCTGGAGTTCCACCCTTCATGACTTCTGCCGGAACTGGGAAGTGATTTCCAAGGAATCCTAGACCAATATAGAGAGCACTGAAGGCAAGAGCTACAACAATACCAACCACCCAAATAGTTGAGATGTATTCTTTCTTACTTGAGAATCCAAGTTGTTTCAAGGTTTGAACAGCGATGACACTGAAGGCCACTGAGGCTAGGGCATCCAGGGTATTATAGCCTTCTAGGAAACCTGTACCAAAAGCAGATGCTTGATAGGCTTCTGAAGCTACTTGGGGACTTGTTCCACCATATTTAAAAGCACCAAGTACTACTAAGATAACGATAAGCAAAGCAAAGACTGGCGTCAAGATTCGTCCGATACGATCCAAAATCTTTGATGGATTGAGTGAAATCAGATAGGCTGCAGCAAAGTAAAGCACGGTAAAGATAATCAATCCTAGGCCTTTATTTGCTTCAGACAAGAGAGGGCTGATACCGACCTCGTAAGCTGTTGTTGCTGTACGTGGAATGGCAAAGAATGGGCCAATCGATAGATAGAGGACTGCAAGATAAAGCGTCGCAAACCAAGGTGAGATTTTCTTAGAAATCTCATAAATGTATCCTTTAGGATTGAGTGTTCCGATGATAAGTGTCAAGACGGCAATACCGACACCTGAAAAGACAAAACCTGCGATGGCAGGAAGAAACTGTTCTCCAGATAGGGCACCTAGAGAAGGTGGAAAAATCAAGTTTCCCGCACCAAAAAATATTCCAAACAGGAGCAAGCCTGTTAGGGCACCTTTTTTAGCCATAAAAATCTCCTTCATATTTCTAAAATACTGACCTAGTATACCATGATTAGGACTTTGAAAAAAGCATCCAAAATTAATCATTGAATGTTTTCAATATTTTTAAAAATAAGAATTATCTAAAAACAAAATCCCTCACTCAGTCGGAACCGAGCAAGGGAAGATTAGGATCTATCACCATAGAGGTTTAAAGATTTTCAAAGGCCATCATTCCACCTTGGACATTGATGACGTCATAACCTTGTTCAGCTAGAAATTGACAAGCACGCGCTGACCTCATCCCAGATTTACAAATGACATAATGCAAGAGGTCCTTGTCCAATTGATCATAAGTATCAGCCAATTGACTAAGTGGTAGGTTCTGAGCACCTTCTAAATGAAGCGTCTCGAACTCTTCTACTTCTCTCACATCCAGCACAGAAAGTGAACTATTCTGGTAAAGCTGGTAAAAATCGTTAAAAGTAATTTCTTTCATTCTTTTTCTCCTAAAATGGTTTTAATTCTTTTTTTCAACTCTGGCACTACTTCTGACTCAAACCAAGGATTTTTAGCCATCCAGATTTGATTACGTGGTGACGGGTGCACCAGAGGGAAAAATTCTGGTAGATAGTCTTTGTAGTGTTTCACCCGCTCTGTTACCTTGCCACTAACCTTCTCATGAAGATAATAGGCCTGGGCATATTGTCCAATCAAAAGGGTCAATTCAATATTTGGACATTCCTTGAGGAGTTGTGGGTGCCATTTTTCGGCAAAGCCTGTACGAGGTGGAAGATCACCCGACTTGCCATGTCCTGGAAAGTAAAAATCCATGGGCAGAACTGCAAAATAACCTGAATTGTAAAAGGTGTCTTCATCCACACCTAGCCACTCACGCAAGCGATCGCCACTCTTATCCTTCCAATAAATCCCAGCTTCTTGCGTTTTAAGCCCAGGAGCCTGACCGACAATATTGATGCGGGCAGTTTTTGGCGCCGCAAAGAGAGGTTCGATTCCGCGTTCTGTATAGCTGGTATTTTGCGGATCCGCCATAATGGCTTGCTTGATTCTTTCAATTTGAGACATCTGTTTTCCCTCCAAAAAGAAGTCCAAGCATAACATCTCAGACTTCTATCGTTTTATTTGATCAATTCATAAATAGCTTCTGCATAAATTGCTGCTGCTCGGAAGAGATCGTCCAAGGCGATAAATTCATTAGCTTGGTGCATGGTGTCAATAGAGTCTGGGAACATGGCGCCGTAGGCAACTCCACGTTCCAGCAAGCGACCAAAGGTACCACCACCGATGACTTGTTCATGACCTTGGAGACCAGTTTGTTTTTCATAGACATTCAACAAGGTTTGCACAAGCGGATCTTCCATTGGCACATAGTGAGGGGTATGGCCGTGTTCAGAAAGGCTAACAGAAGCAACTGGCAAGTTTTCAAGGATTGACTTGATCTGCTCTGGACTTGTTCCTTTTGGATAACGGAAGTTAAGGGCAATGGTATTGTCAGCACTTGCTTCGTCAAAGCGGAAGACACCCGCATTCATAGAAAGGGCACCCATCTTTTCATCCACATGAGCAACCTTGAGATTTGTACCCTCATGGTCGTTCAAGAGAATCTTACCAGCGATGTCGAGGTAGTCTTTGGCTGGTCCAGCAAAGTCAAATTGGCTGAGGAAGAGGGCAAGGTAGGTCGCACCATTGACACCTGAAGCTGGCATAGCACCATGAGCTGATTTACCAATGATGGTCACCTTGTATTTGCCAGATTCTTCTTTGATTTCTCCTCTGAGTTTGTGTTCTGCAACAAAGGCATCTAGTTGAGCTTGCAAGTCAGCCAAGCCACCTGAAACGACTGCTGTTGCTGATTCAGGTACCATGTTTTCACGCAAACCACCTGTGAAGCTGTGAAGACGGGCTACACCTGTATTTTCACCTGCAAAGTGAAGGTATTCCGTAATGTTCCCTTTTTCACCATTGATGATTGGGAACTCAGCGTCTGGAGAGAAACCGAAGTCTGGTTTTGCAAGTCCTACGTGCTCAAAGTAGTAGTCCATGTCTGCCCAGCCTGATTCTTCGTCTGTTCCAACGATGAAACGAACTTTTTTAGAAGTTGGAAGGCCCAATTCTTTGATGATTTTCAAACCATAGTAACAAGCTGTTGTAGGACCCTTGTCATCGGAAGCCCCACGCGCATAAAGGCGATCGTCTTTGATAGTTGGTGTATAAGGGTCCGTGTCCCAACCGCTACCAGCTGGCACCACGTCCATGTGAGCAAAGATTCCGAGAACTTCTTCTCCTTCACCAAACTCAAAATGTCCTGCGTAGTTATCAACATTTTTAGTTGGATAGCCATCACGGTCTGCGATTTCAAGGAATTTTTCCAAGGCTTTTACCGGCCCAGGTCCAAATGGATGCTCAGCATCGGCTTTGCTGTCATCACGTTCTGAGTTGATTTCCAAAAGGCTAAACAAGTCAGCCAAGAGGTCTTCTTTGCGTTTTTCTACTTCTGCTGTAAAATCAATTGCTGTCATTTTTTCTTCCTTCTATCTTTTCTCGATGATTTCATCCACTGGCAAGCGATAGCTTGGTTCCAATTTTTCGTCTGTGTAACCCACTGTAATCAAGAGTTCTGGGCGGAAACGGTCTTCGATATCCAAAACTTCATTGGCTTTTGATTTGTCAAAACCAAGAATAATGTTAGAACCGATTCCCTGGTCTGTCAGAGCCAAAACCAAATTCATGGCAACCAAACCTGCATTGAGTGCTAGGTAGTCGCTGACTTGTTGTTCACTGTAACGCGCAAACTCGGCAGGCAAATTCTTCATGAAATATTGAAGTTGCTCTTCTGAGAAATTCTTTGCACCACCAACTCGGGCAATCTTGCGGGCACGTTTGGCAAGATCTGTATCTGTAAACAAGGCAATGGTCACTGGCGCTGATGATACCTGCTCAAAGTTCGAACCATAAGCCAATTTTGCCAATTCAGCATTTTTCTCACGAACCACCACAAACTTCCATGGCTGGCTGTTATGGGCACTTGGGGCCAAGGTTGCGATTTCGATAGCCGTACGCACATCTTTGGGATCTACCGGTTTATCAGTAAAATGCTTAGTCGCATGACGTTTTTTATTTAATTCAAGAAATTTCATAATCGATTTCCTTTTCTAATTCTACTGCATCCATTCTACCATATTTTGAAAGAGCTTGCAGAGATTTTTCATAGAAAGAAATTGGAACACGGATGAAGCCATGGTTTTAAACTTATCATTAAAATCAGGTTTTTCCTCATCCAGTTCCAACTAATTTTCAGGGGTTAACGAAACTAGTCTATCTTATATTCTGACTTTATAGCCTCCAAAAATTTCTTCACATCCTCTACATATCCATGCTTTTCAATTAAACTAGCTAAGAGTTCTAGATTGTGCCCCCGATAATTGTCATCTCGGCGTAGTTCTTCATACATTTCGATAAAGGGAAGGTCCTTAGACTTGGCCAATTCTAACTCTGCTTCATAATCATAAGAAACTTTTCGGAATAGAATATTTACCAATTCCCCATCTTCCACTTCTATCACGGCATACTGGGCACGGTGATTTTTTAATGCCTCCCAATCAAAATAGGGCATACCTATCGTACCTGGATTGATGATTTGTTGCCCCTGACTTCCATAACGAAGCAATTGCTTGTGGACATGACCATAGACTGCCACTTCCGTTTCCGCATCTAGGAGTTGATCAAATTTTTCTGTATCATTCCCAACCAACAAGTCACCTCCATAATTTTTGTCAGGTAAATTATGAGAGAGAGAAAAACGCAGTCCCTCAACTTCTTTCTTTTCCAGCAAAGGTAAGCTTCGTAGCCAGACAATCGTTGCAGGATCCATTCGCTCCATCAAATACTGCGTCATACGCAAGAGCTGGACTTCTTGTGGGTCTTCTAAGCCATATTGCCCATCTAAAGCCTCAAGGACACAATCATCCCAATTGCCTCGAACACTGGCTGTGATAGGAAGGTCTTTTAGCAGAGCGACCAGATCATTTGCACCTGGACCAGGAAGAAAAATATCTCCCAGAAGCCAATATTCACTGGCTCCTTGAGTTTTAGCATCTGCAATCACCGCTTCTAATGCCGTCGCATTGCCATGAATATCTGATAAAATTGCGATTTTATGGTTCATATTATTACTTTCTATTATTCATTTTCAAATGATTGTATTGATAATTCAATCTATTTACTTACAAACTCATCTATCCGCATTGGCACTACTTATATTTTCTTCAATCATTGCTCTGACCCACTTGCGTTGTTCCTCATTTAGATTCAACTTCTGTAGTTGCTTTTCAATACTAAATTCTGAGGTATTGTATTTCTTATCATACATCTCTAATAATTTATTACGAAGAATAGGCTCGCTGATCAAATGAATTTCTTTTAATAGTTCTTCTTCATTTTCTTCCTGCTCCTCTTCTCCATTAAGTCTTTCAATCATAGAATTAATCTTTGCTAAGGCAAAATCACCATAAATATTATCGATTAAATTTTCCTTCATAATTTCTTGGATATTCTTAGCGAAAGTGTTTTGAAGAACTTTACCTTCTGAATATACAGTTTCTTGATTCTTTTCAAGCATAATCACATTTCCTGGTTTAATATCAGATAACATATAGGGAGAGTGGGTTGTGAAGATGAGTTGGAAGTTCATTCCTCCTATTTTGTTGATTTCATTTATATAGTTGACTAAAAAGTTTATTAAGCTTCTAGACCATTCGAGGTGCATACCCGATTCTAATTCATCCACTACTAATTGACATGTCCCTTGAGAGGAATTCATTTGTAACCACTTCACATAACTCATCACTTTTAATATATTTGTTTCACCAGTAGACATATTATAATAAAATTCATCTATTACTCTAAAACTATAGTACTCCAAATCTAATGCATTCTTTTCTAATTTTTCATAGTCTAGATACAGTTTTTCAAATTCGATTCGATTATCAAAATTCTTTTCTCCATATCCAATCTCAACTATTCGGGTTTCCATACTATCACTATATTCTTTAATTTCGTAGTTATTAATAATTTGTTCGAAATTATTTAAAAAATCGACTAATAAATTCAGAAATTCTTTCCTTTCTTCTTCTGCTTCTTTTTTTATTTTATCAAATAGGGTCAGATAATCACCATCTATAAAATATCTTTCAATTTCTTCATCGCTTAAGCAATAGTTAAAATCATTACAAATCTTCACAATTATTTTCAAAATGAGACAGGAGAGAAACTTTCTCTGTTCCCAATCATTTAAATATTTATCTGGAATATCATACTTATTAACTCCAAAACTAAATTTATATGATGAAGATACCAATCCTCGGAAATATAATTCTTCATAAGCTTCAAAGATACCATTCAACATATACCATTTAGAAGATTCTGCTAAGTGAACATCTAATAATGATGAACCTCCGTACCTTCCACTTGGACGTCTATCTTCGTTCATGATATAAATTAGATTATCATTCTTTGGAGTACCAGAATATCCACTTATATCAAGTTTATCTGTTGCTAATTCTTTTATAATAATTGAAGATAAATCAAAATTTTTATCGAATAGATAAAATTTCCCATTAGTATCTAAATATATACAAAAAAATTGATTTATATCTTTGTTTTGATTTTCCGCTCGATGATAATAGCCTATCAGATTTAAAATAGTGCTTTTCCCCACACCATTTATCCCAACTACCGGTGAAATATTATAAATAGACTCTCCATAAAAGTTTTCAATATAGTCTGGATTTTTTTCAATTTTAAGTTCATTCGTTTCAAAGTTAAAATCAACTTTATATTCGTCTGAAAAATTAAAAATCTGTTCTTTAAAAAGCTTATCATACTGTTTAATTACCAAAGCAATTAATTTCATTCTTCTTCTCCTACTAGTCCAATTTCTTTGCTAATATCTGTAACCATTTTTGAAAGTGGTCTTTTCCCATAATTTTCTTTGTCTGTGTAGTATCCTGTTATAAAGCGATTCACCTCAGCCTTGTTCAATGCAAGATTTGTTTGATCTAAGATTTTTGACAAACCATCTCTATAACTATCTGTATAGACTTCTTTTTTCCAAATCAATTCATTGACCACATCAATGTGGCTTTGATATAGCTCCTCTATACCCAAATCACGAATTCCATTTTCAAAGTTAATATCATAAGAAACAATTTTGATTTTAATCTCATTGACAGACTTTGGAATGTATGTAAACTTTACATCATCGAATGGAAAACTAGTATCATAAGGACTATATTCTAAATCCTTATTTGATTTCACATGATTGCAACTATAGCAACTAGGGATTAAGTTATAAAATGAAACAGCAAATAGTGGATAGCTGTCTTTTGGGAAAAAGTGGTCTAGTTGAGCAGTGTTTACTACTTTAGTCTGACCACTAATTTCTTGCTTGCAACCCGGACATTCTTTTTCAACCTCATCAATTACAAATAAGTCTTGATTACAATTATTACAATGAAGTATTTTATATGTTGAGTTTATATAATTACGATTGCAATACGGGCATACCGAAATATTCTTTAAATCAATTATTTTCTTTCTCAGTTCAGAATCAATCTTGTCGTAGGATTTTTTTAGATACTCTGCTAATCTAGGTTCTTCATCTACGAAATTATCCAAGAATTCTTTAATATTCTCTAAAAATGAATACTCACCAGTCATTATCTTTAGAAAAGCATCTTCTTCACTTGCTAGTTCTTGTACATTGCTGGCTACCCAACTATTTAAATCATTTTTAAATTCAGGATAATTTCGAAAATTCATTTTTTTATATAATTCTAAGCAAATTTTTTCAACTTCAAACGGATTTGATTTTTCTATAGGTATCATAATTGACACTCCATTCTGGTTCACTTCTTTCCCATTATACCACAAAAGACCGTTTTTACGGCCTTTCATTTATATATTAACTACCTAAATCTGCCGAAGATTCTGCAATCACTGCTTCTAGCGCCGTCGCATTGCCATGAATATCTGATAAAATTGCGATTTTATGGTTCATGATAGTTTCCTTCCGTTTGGTAATCTACTCTCTCTTCCGCCACTTGAGCCAACTCCACTTCTTCCTGAGGGTTCAACTTTCTCTGAACAGCTTCTGCGACTGCCCTTGGCACACCAACTTCGACAATTTCATCCACACTGGCTTCCTTGATTTTAGTGAGAGATTTAAAATGCTTCATGAGATTCTGCTTGCGTTTAGGTCCCAGACCATCAATCCCATCCAATTGAGATGAAAAAGAATTTTTTGAGCGCAGTTGGCGGTGGAAAGTGATAGCAAAGCGGTGTACCTCATCTTGAATGCGTTGGAGGAGGAAAAATTCCTGAGAATTGCGAGACAACTCCACCACTTCCAGCGGATCTCCAAAGAGCAATTCATGGGTTTGGTGCTTATCATTCTTTTGCAGACCTGCAATTGGGATATCCAAACCTAGCTCTTCTTGGATGACTTGCTTGGCGATATTGACCTGACCTTGTCCCCCATCAATGACAATCAAATCTGGTGGAGTCAAAGCCTCACGTTGTACTCGACCATAACGTCTGCGAATGACTTCACGCATACTGGCATAATCGTCTGGTCCAACAACCGTTTTTATCTTGTACTTTCGGTAGTCTTTTTTACTCGGTTTGCCATTGACAAAGACCACCATGGCCGAAACAGGACTGGTTCCCATGATATTAGAGTTGTCGAAGGACTCGATCCTAACTGGGGTCGGGATTTGGAGCAAGCGTCCCAGATTTTCAATAGCTCCTTGGGTCTTTTCAACAGATTTTTCTAGCAGATTGAACTTCTGCTCCAGACTAACACGGGCATTTTTTATAGCTAGATTGACCAGTTGTTTTTTCTCTCCACGCTGGGGTTTGAGAATCTTGGTATCCACCAAGGCCTTGACGGCTTCTTCATCGATATCCTGCGGAATCAGCACCTCATTGGGAACCAGGTGAGATTTTTCTTGATAGAATTGTCCCACATAGGTCAAGAAGTCCTCATCCGGATCATTGTAGTAGGGGAAGAGATTGACATCTCTCTCAATGAGCTTGCCTTGACGGACAAAGAAAACCTGGACACACATCCAACCCTTGTCCACATAGTAGCCAAAGACATCACGGTTTTGGAGATCCTTTGCCATAACCCGTTGCTTGGTCCGAAGTGTTCCAATAGCCTGAATCAGGTCACGGTATTCCGCCGCACGTTCAAATTCCATAGTCTGAGCTGCCGCAGCCATTTTCCCCTTGAGGTCATCGATGATTTTGTCATCCTGTCCTTTTAGGAAATCAGAAACCTCCTGAGCCATGGACTTGAAATAAGCCTCATCTTTTTTACAGATGGTATGGGCCATACACTGGCCGATATGGTAGTAAAAACAAACCTTAGAGGGCGGGTTGGTACATTTCCGAAAAGGGAAAATCCGGTCCAAAAGTCTCTTGATTTCATTGGCTGCCCCCACATCTGGATAGGGACCAAAGTAGAGACCACCGTCCTTTTTGACCTGACGGGTGATAATCAATCGAGGATAACGCTCATTGGTGATTTTGATGAAGGGATAAGACTTATCATCCTTGAGCATTATATTGTACTTGGGCTTATTTTCCTTGATGAGGTTAATTTCTAGGAGAAGCGCTTCGATATTGGACTCAGTGACGATAAATTCAAAATCCACAATCTCAGATACCAGAGCTTCCGTCTTGGTATCATGACTTCCACGGAAATAGGAGCGCACACGGTTGCGCAAATTTTTAGCCTTTCCAACATAGATAATGGTACCGTTTTTATCTTTGTGAATGTAACAACCAGGGCTGGTTGGCAGGAGCTCTAGTTTTGATTTGATCAAGTTATTCATAGTTCCATTATAGCAAAAAGGCCGTAACAGGACGAACAAAAAGCCCCACCAATCACTTGTTGGAGGAGCTTTGATTTCATTTCAGATTTCACCGACTTCATCTAGTCGCTACTGATATAGAGTTCTTGAACAGCCTTCACATCCTGAGGCTGAATTCCATAGTAAGAACCTGCTGGCTGCATGACAGAAGTTTCGTTGGTATGATCCAAACCGATGGCATGCCCCAGCTCGTGCTCCGCCGTGTGCACGATCCGTTCATAAGAATAACCATAGTTTGGATTGGATAGATAATAGTGATTCAGGCGAACCGTTACAGATATAAATTGATTGGTTAACAAATTGGTTTGACTCTCGGCTTGACCTGCTACAGCGGTCGATCCATCATTCATCTCACTTGCCACAATATCCGCCTGGCTAGGATCCGCAACCACCTCAAAGGTAAAGGCTCCCGTTTGATTCCAGTTTTTTATGGCTTCTGCATAGGCACCTTGGAAGGTCTCATCCATTTGAGGCTCAATATAGATGCGAGCTGAGGCCTGAGTCCACTTGCCTTCTGCATGTTGGTGACTGTCTGTCTGAGACAAGACTTCCAGCGTTCCCGTCTCCCTCCATTGATTCCAGCCACCTTGACCAATCTTGCTCATTTTTTCAACCTGATTGACCGCAGAATGAAAATCACCTGTCAGATACCAAACCACTCCAAAGGCAATGAGCAGTAGAATGACCACAGTCCAAACCAGACGCCAGAAGAAACGCCAAATTCCCAAAAGAAATCGGAAGAATAGTCGAATAATCCAGAACATGACGTCCCACCTTTCATAAAAATAAGAACCTATCTTGAAATCATATTCTCCTTGATCAAGATAGATTCTCTATTTTACTGAAGAAAGCTGAAAGAAACCTAAACAAACTCAACGTCTTAATAATTTCTTTAACAATTGAATACACTTATATTTCAATGGAGATGGATAATAACGAAATGTTCCAGCCTTACGCACAATATAGCCATTAAAATTTTGTTTAAAACGCAAAACGCCATCACTACCATCAAAAATCCCTTGAATCCCTAGGAAGTTGTATTGATGGATATTTCGTTGCACTGTCTGCTTCATCGCATGATATTGAAGTAAAAATGGAGCTGAGAACTTCTGGTACTCTGCGTACGACCCCCCAAACAAGTAAGTTGCCTCTGTATTTGTGTAGATTATCAAAGCACAAGCTAGAGCAACATTGCCAGACTCACTATCCAAGCTAGTTAGAAAATCTTTTTTCTTTTGCAAAGCTTGATATTGCTGGTGAAATTGTTTCGACTTCTTGTCAAGACTAGCCATCTTCACATTTAAAGCATCTATAGACTGTTGCGGATTGACTTCAGCAATTAGGAAATCAGCCTTATCTCCAAACATATCATACAATTTAAAGTAATAATCTAAATTCTTATCCTCAAAACCTTGTCTTTTACCTGTTTCTTCGATAATTTTTTTGAATATTGGAATTTCTTCCCGTTCTGCATTTCGAATAAGAATATTGAAATCAAAAGCTGACTGAATGTTGCGAATACTATTTTTATTAAAAGATTTCAATAAGGAAACAGCATCATAATCTTGCAAATCTTTGATGTAATGCCAGCTGACTTCTCCATTAGGATAACCTGTTGTCAAGCCATCAAATTGATAACCTAAATCAGTCAAACCTTGAATAATACTTTTTTTCTCAGCATCTATTGGATTACCTTCACTATCAAAAGTTTGATAAGTTTCATAAGGTTTTACAAGCAACTCTAATACACCATTTTGCTTGGCATATTCTTTTAACTCCGCATAAAAAACTGGAAGAGCATCTTGTTGGGTATAAATCGGCCCCGAATTGAGCTCCATATGCAGACCACCCAGCATGGGCAAGTTAAAAACCAGAGCTGCAACTTGAATCTCTCCTTCTTGTTTCAAAGCAAGATAAACGATTCGAGCCCCTCTTTTTTCTAACAAGTCTCCCATATGGATCGATTGCATAAAGGAACGAGAAGAAACCTGATCAGAATAAGCCTGAAAATCCTCTTTCGTGAGTGTAATTAGTACCATATACTTACTTTCTATGTTTTTTTCTTAATGTTTTACGAAGTTGATAAAGATAGTTAGCCAAATGATACAAAAAATTTACTGGCAGAGTGAACTCTCCAATATATTCTTGAACAACAGGACTAAAGTTAGATTTAAAATCAGTCAATCCATCATCTAAAGTACCTTCAATACCTCCCATATTAGCCCAAATTTTACCATCTTTATACGATTCCTCAAACACTTTTGGATAAAGAATATATTGAGGGTAAAACTTTTTAAACCTATCGTCCATTCCAGCATAAAGCATTTCAAGTGTATTACCAAATGACACAGAAAGTATCCCAGCTATAACTATTTCTTTTGGATATTGTTGAACAAGTTTTTCAAACTCTACAATATATTTTTCAATAGATTTTTCCTGCTGTTTTAGTTTGGTTAGACGCTTTTTTTGATGCTCGCCTGTTTCAGTTAAATCTTTTTTTATCTGGGACAACTGCTCCTTATACTTTATCAGACGATCCGGAAGGTTAATCTTCGCTAGATGTAAATAGGCATCATCTCCATAGATTTCCATTAATCTTTGGAAATATTCCTGATTACGAAGTGCAACATTCTTCCGACGTTCTGTAAAAGATATAATAGTCCCAAAATCTGATATATCTGACAAGGTCCCTCTATATGTAACAACACCTCTGTTTATAGCATCTTTCATTAACCTCTTGGTATGCTTTGGAAAATCCGAATCTACCCCTTCTTTAAGTATTCTATTAGCCTGATAACGTGGTTGTATTGTTTCAGCCATAGCTTTAGTTCTACCAGACCATTGGCAATTGGCAGATTTTAAATTTTGAACAGCTTCTATAGTTGTCCTACTGTCAGCAAATTCTTTAGAAGATTTGTCAATAGGGTATTGTTTTAAGATTAGAGACGGATCAAACTTAATAAAAACAGACCGTCTACAAGACCCAAATTGTTTTAAACTTTTCATCACAAATTTTACCAAGTCCTTATCTTGATAATCCATTATTGGCCCTCTTGGAATATACATCATAGTGTAACCAAGTGGTAATTTTTTTATAAGAATACTCGCAACAGCTACCAATTCTCCATTTTTATAAAAACCTAAACGCTCATTCCCCCAATTATCTTTTATCTTTGCCCAAGAACTACTCTGTAACAGATTAACTTGTGGGTGTTGAATAACGAATGTATCATGCTCTTCTTCAGAAATTCCTATTTTATAATCAAACATCTGTCTCCCTTTCTTTTAGCACCTACTTAATTAGTATAAATCAATTCACTATTACTAATTCATATACTATGTAAATATTCATTGGAATACTAGTTTTCTTGATAAGATTCTCTCTTTCAACTAGTATCTCTCTACTATTTTACTACTTTCGTTTGAAAAGTCTAGCGAAAACTGACTTCCATCATTATTTTTAAGCCAAAAACAACTATAAATATTGGTTCATTTATAAAAACTAACTCAGTCTCTCTTCTAATTTGAAGTCAATTGGTAGAGTAGCTAAAAAACGTTCCAATTGTTTTTCCCAGTAGTACCACTCGTGCTTACCTGGACTATGACTATAGGTCACCTCAAAACCAAGATTTTTGAGGTTTTTCACTGCGAGATTATTGGCAGAGTAGAGATAGTCTTGCTCCCCACACCAAGCCCATAGTTTGGTCTTTTTATCGGATTTTTCAGCAATGCTTTCAAGCGAATGAGGACTAGCTGTCCAGTCTTTAATCTCTCCAAAAACTCCTCGCCAGTAGGCAAGTGACCCCAGATCCTGACTTTCAGGAGAAAATTCCTGAAAACTGAGCGCACCAGAAAAACTAGCCGCATGAGAAAAACGATTTGTCGATAGAGCGAGTTTGAAGGAACCATATCCTCCCATGGAGAGGCCTGCTATGAAAGTTTTTTCTCGCTTGCTGGTCATATTGGGGAAGAAACGTTTCATGACCTGGGGGAGTTCTTCTGCTAGAGCTGTATAGTAGTTATAGCCATACTGAGTATCTGTGTACCAGCCATTGCTAGTATTGGGCATGATGACAATAAGATTGGTTCCACGCAACAAGCGCTCGACATTGGTACGTTTGAGCCAGCTATTTTGGTTTCCTGACATTCCGTGCAAAAGATAAAGGACAGGAATATCTGTGCAATCTGGTTCAGTCACCCGACTAGCATCTGGATAGAGTACGGTAACGCCCCACTCCATATCCAAAACTTTTGAGTAATACTCAATATTCATAACTGCCATGGTTGTCTCCTTTTACTATTCTATAAGAAAAAGCCGAATTTCGACTTTTTCTGTAGGTATTCTGCTTATTATTTTGCTTCCATCACGACTGGCAAGATTGCTGGACGACGCTTGGTTTGATCAAAGAGGTACTTGGTCAGATTGTCACGAACCTTGCCTTTGAGATCTGCCCAGTCAAAGTCATCACCTTGAAGATACTCTTCTACCGTTTGGTTAATCAATTCTGAACTTTCACGGAGAATGTCACGACTCTTCTTGAGATAAACAAATCCACGCGTGTGAACACGGGCCTTGGCCACAATTTTCTTCTCACGACGGTTGACAGTGATCGCCACGATAAAGATTCCATCCTCTGACAAGACCTTACGGTCACGAAGGACCACATTTCCAACATCCCCTATGGCATTTCCGTCAATCAAGACATCACCTGCAGAAACAGCTCCAGCTGGAACAAAGTCTCCATGTTCATAAGACATGGTCGTTCCCTTTTTAGGGATGAAGATACGCTCTGGCAACATTCCAACTGCCATGGCAGCCTTGGCATGCGCATCCAACTCACGGTACTCCCCTTGGATAGGGAAGAGGTAGTTTGGCTGCAGAAGATTGATCATCAACTGCAAATCACGCGCATTCCCGTGTCCGGATACTCGCAAGCTTTGGGTAATAAGTTTCACCACACCACCAGCTTGGTAGATCATGTTTTCCACACGCGCCATGACGGCTTCTTTGGCGATAGATGGAGTCGTTACGATATAGACCAAGTCCCCATCTTTGATTTCCACATAGCGGTGGCGTCCAATGGACATCTTACGAAGTCCATTAATAGGCTCACCCATACGACCAGTCTCGAGAATAATCAACTCATGGTCTTCAAATCGAGACATTTCTTTTGGTTTAATCAAGAGACTTTCATTAGCTAGAGATAATTTTTTGAGACGAATCGCAGTGCGGACGATATTTTCAATATCAAATCCAGTCAGAACAACTCGGCGACCTGTATCTGCTGCAGCATCAAAAACCTGCTGGATACGAGAAAGGTTGCTGGCAACTGCGGCAACGATGATACGACCTTCCCAGTCTGCAATGGTCTGGGTAATTTCGTCTCCAACTTCACTCTCGCTAGCTACCTGGATATTGCTATCAGCATTGGCTGAATCACTGAGGAGCGCCAAGACACCATCACGACCAATCTCTGTCAAACGAGCAAAATCCGTCGCATAGGATTCGCTAGCTGTCTGGTCAAACTTGAAGTCCCCTGTGTAAACAATGCTACCTTCAGCTGTTTTCAGGACTATTCCCAAACTTTCTGGGATGGAGTGAGTTGTACGGAAGAAGGAAACCACAGTACCTCCAAAGTCGATCTCCGTATCTTCATCAATCACATGGAAGTCATTGAATTTCTTAACCGTATCATTTCCTTTAACAAAGAGTTTGGCCAACTCAATGGTCAACTCAGAACCAAACACAGGCACCTTAGCCTCTGCCAAAAGATAAGGCAGGGCACCAATGGCATCCGCATGTCCGTGGGTTAAAAAGACCCCTGCGATACGATCGCTATTTTCAAAAAGGTAGTCCATATTTGGAATGACGACATCAACACCTAGTTGTTCATTTTCAGGGTATTTAAGCCCAGCATCCAAAACAAAAATAGAACCATCGATTTCAGCGATGTACATATTTTTCCCATTTTCTCGTACACCACCTAGTGTTGTTAAACTAATATTACTCATTTTTCCTCCGAAACTTCATTTATCTTGATTATAGGGTGAGTTCACCATTTTATTCTAAAAGTTCTAAAACTTCCAGCCGAATCTTTTCCTACCATTATACCATTTTTTTGATTATTTTCAAAACGAAGATAGGTTTTTAACTAGAGATTAGTCACTACTGTGAATCGAATCTTTTTACTTTGACTTCTCTTTTGGAGGCTTCATCGAAGATAATAGAACGATTATACCATCAAAAATATGAACCTTCTGAATCAATTTGATTTCAGATACCTTTCTCGAACTCTAAATTTCTCTTTTAGTTCAAAACAAGTTAAATTCTTGCCCTTCACCTCTCGACTTGAAAACTATTTTCTACAAAGACATGGTTTATCTACATCCAAAAGCAAGAATTTCCTGTTCGCTACAGAATCTAAAAATTTTTCAGCAATTATCCACTAAGATGGAGCTTAACGATAGGAAATTTCTTCAAAAAGAAAAAAGACTTAGAAATTCTAAATCTTTTTATCATCTTTAGTTTGGATAGATATAAGTGACATTTCCTAAAAATTCATGAGGATTAAAGAAGCCACGGTAATTTGCAATCTGCTTTTGACGTCTGTAGTTTGCTTCCAATACCTGGATAGAGTTTTCACTTTGAACATCTGTTACATAAGCAACGTGTCCATATTCACCACCGTCCCAAACGGCGATTGCTCCTACTACTGGAACACTTCCTGTCTTATAACCTTGAGCACTCGCGTAGATTGCCCACGTGTTGGCATTTCCCCACCAGTTGCTAGCCCAAGGCGCCAATTCTTTCACGCCCCATGTACATTGACCAACAGGATAAGAGTTTCCATAGTTTGTCGGAGTCTTTTCGACAACATCCTCTGTATCTGATACCACATTCGCAGTGCTAGCTGGAGCACTGTAGGTGGAGCTAGCCTGAGCGGAACCACTCACTTCCAATACATCGCCTGGGTGGATAGTGTCAAAGATGGTTTTTCCATTCAAAGCTGCCAACTCATGCGGATCCATGCCGTTTGCAGTTGCAATGGCATAAAATGAATCACCGTCTTGGACAACGTAAGAGTTGGCATGAACCGTTTGAGCACCAACTGTAGCCAAAATAGCGGTAGAAGTCAAACCAAGAGTCAGTTTCGTAACTGCTTTTTTCATAACTATGTTCCCCTTATATTTTCTTGATAAGAAAATCATACTTGATTTACATGTCAGTTCGTTTAGAGTTATATTTTAGTCCTGTTACAAAAATTTATACTTTTACTACATAAGGTTTAAAAGCAGACATCGTATAAAGTGATAGAAGCTAATAAAAAATGAATCATTTTCCCAATCTTAACATCAGTAAACCACTCAAAAGATCGTCTTATCAACCACTCCCACACCAAGCATTTATCCGTCAAAAAGAGACCGAGATCGGTCATCTCAGTCCCTTTCTATCTATTACTCCATTAAAAAATCATACATTTCTTGCACGGTACCCAGCGCCATCATTTCTTGATTTTTTACAGTTTGTTTGAGATTTTGGTAAATCTGACTTTCAGCTATTTCCCTTTTCGGCGCTTCTTTATTGACTGTCATGACACCATCTTTGATCGTCACAAAGCCCAGCTCTTCAAATACTTGGATCATCTTGACCAGCAAGATTTGTTGGATATTGAGATAAGCCGCCAAATCTTTGAGCTTGTAGCGAATATCAAACTCTGGGAACTGGTAAATGGTCTTGTACAATTTTGCAAACTGTTCTCTAGTTCCATAACCTGTCAGATAGTAGGCCTTGTCAATGTCATTCTTAAAATAGACAGCTGAGAAATGTTGCTCCTGAAAAATGGTCTTCAGCAAGGTAATATCCTCAGGAATAGTTTTCACAACAACCGCTTCACTAGTCGCTAGATCTGGCAACTCTCCAGAGAAATCCAAGACTGGAACCCCTTCTGGCAAGACTGCATTCTTCCCACGAATGTTAAAGAGTTGAACACCTTCCACACGCGCATCCACCATCATCAACTGGAGGGCAGTTTGGCCATTCCATTGATTGACAGACAGGGTGACTGCCAATTCTAGATTCTTGGTTTGAGAAAATTCTGTTGCCCATCTACCTTGTCCAAAGGCCACCACTTCAAAACTCGCCTCACCCTTGGAAATTTTTAGTTTGAGGTGGGCATTGCCTGCTCCCATGGTTCTGGCACTTTCGACATGAAAATCCTTGATATAAAAGACAGGTTTCTGATTGTCCATTCCAAAAGGTGCCAAGCGTTCAAAACTTTTAACCGTTTCTAAACTAAGAGTCTCCAAATCCAACTCTTCATCTAGATTTAACTTGTTCTTACCACTAGTATCTGCGCCTTTTTCACGGATATAGTTTTCCAAGACCTGAGATAAATCTGAGAGTTTCTCAACTTCCAGCGTCATTCCTGCTGCACCAGCATGGCCACCAAAAGCGATAAAGAGATCTCGATGGGGATCCAGAGCTTCAAAAATATCGACTGCTTCCACACTACGAGCGCTACCCTTGGCACGACCTTCTTCTATATTAAGAACAATAACTGTCTGCCCTAGTTCTTCCAACAAACGACCAGCCACGATACCCAGAACGCCAGGATTCCAGCCTTCCTTGGCCAAAACCTGGACCTTCTTCTCAGGATCCACCATGGTCTTAGCTTCTTCATAGATTGACTGAACGATTTCCTTGCGCTCTTCGTTTTTCTGATGAATCATGAGGGCAATCTCATGTGCTTCCTCATCGTCAAAGCCAGTCAGCAAATCAATGGCAGGATTGGGATCATCCAATCGCCCCAAGGCATTTAAACGAGGAGCAATCTGGAAGCCAACCGTCTCTTCTGTCACTTCGTTCGCAGCAATCCCAGCCATGTCTAGCATTTCTTGTAGACCGATGCGCTGAGTATGCCCCAACATTTCTAGACCATATTGAACCAAGATACGATTTTCATCCGTCAGGCTTACCATATCTGCAATGGTACCGATAGCGACCAAATCAAGCAATTCCACTTGCACTTCTTCTAAAAGAGCGCAAGCTAGCTTGAAAGCCACTCCGCATCCGGCCAAATATTTGAAGGGATAATCCGCATCTGGATGCTCAGGGTGAACAATCGCATAGGCATCAGGAAGGGTTTCCGGCATGGAATGGTGATCGGTCACAATGACATCCACTCCCATAGACTGAGCCAATTCAATGGCCTCGTGACCAGCAACCCCATTATCCACTGTCACAATCAAGGAAATTCCCTCTTGCTCGATAAAGTATTTATAAACACTGGCATTTGGACCATAGCCATCAGTAAAACGATTAGGTAGGTAAACCCGACACTCGGCACCAAGTTGTTCCAAACTTTCCTTCACAATCGAAGCCGAAGTCATACCGTCCGCATCGTAGTCTCCATAGATGAGAATGTTTTCCCCTTCTTCAATGGCCTGACGAATCCGTTCTACTGCCTTATCCATATCATGGAGCAGATAGGGATCATGTAAGTCCTCTAAAGAAGGTTCTAAAAACTTCTTTAGACTTTCTTCATCCTGAATCCCTCTTTCAAATAATAACCGAGCCACCTCAGGACCCAGTCCAGCCTTCTTGGCTATCTTTGTAAAATCCGCATCTTCAACCTGCGGGGCAAACTGCCATTCATAAGTAGGAGTTATCAAAAAAACATCCACTCTTTCTAAGAATTCTATCGTTTCATTATAACATGATTTAGGCTTTTTCTCTATTCAGATTGCTTTTTTATAACATTTTAGTGAATTTTTTTCAGATATGATTTGACAAGAACATTCTTTTGTTGTAGAATCATGTTATAAAATCTAACACAAAGGAGATCTCTCATGGCTTTAGTAGAATTTAAAAACGTCGAAAAATATTACGGAGACTATCACGCACTCCGTGACATCAATCTCCGTTTTGAAAAAGGACAAGTCGTTGTCCTGCTTGGACCTTCTGGTTCTGGGAAGTCCACTCTTATCCGTACGATCAATGGTTTGGAGGCTGTTGACAAAGGAAGTCTCCTAGTCAATGGACACCAAGTCGCAGGTGCTAGCCAGAAAGATTTAGTTCCTCTTCGTAAGGAAGTCGGCATGGTTTTTCAGCATTTTAACCTTTATCCACATAAAACGGTGTTAGAAAACGTAACACTTGCGCCCGTAAAAGTTCTAGGAATTGAAAAAAAAGAAGCTGAAAAAACAGCCCAAAAATATCTGGAATTTGTAAACATGTGGGACAAGAAAGATTCTTATCCGGCCATGCTATCTGGTGGACAAAAACAACGGATTGCCATTGCACGCGGACTCGCTATGCATCCAGAGCTACTTCTCTTTGATGAGCCAACATCTGCCCTTGATCCTGAGACTATTGGAGATGTTCTAGCAGTTATGCAAAAACTGGCGCATGACGGGATGAATATGATCATCGTTACCCACGAAATGGGCTTTGCTCGAGAGGTTGCGGACCGCATCATCTTTATGGCAGACGGAGAAGTTTTGGTGGATACGACAGATGTCGATGACTTTTTTGACAACCCAAGCGAACCTCGTGCCCAACAATTCCTCAGCAAAATTATCAATCATGAAAGTGACAAAGTCAAATAAGGAGGCGCCTATGAAAAAGAAATTCTTTTTATCAGCATTATTGATTAGCCTTTTCGGTCTTGCTACTACCAAACCAGTCCAAGCCGATACTAGTGTGGCAGACATTCAAAAAAGAGGCGAACTAGTTGTCGGTGTCAAACAAGATGTTCCCAATTTTGGTTACAAAGATCCCAAGACAGGGACTTATTCTGGTATCGAAACCGACCTTGCCAAGATGATTGCAGACGAACTCAAAGTCAAGGTTCGCTACGTTCCTGTTACCGCTCAAACCCGCGGACCACTATTAGACAACGAACAGGTCGACATGGATATCGCAACCTTCACCATCACAGATGAACGTAAAAAATTATACAATTTCACCAGTCCCTACTATACGGATGCTTCTGGCTTTTTGGTCAACAAATCTGCCAATATCAAAAGCATTGAAGACCTAAACGGTAAAACGATCGGAGTTGCTCAAGGTTCCATCACCCAACGCCTGATTACTGAACTAGGTAAAAAGAAAGGTCTAACCTTTAAATTTGTCGAACTTGGTTCCTACCCAGAATTGATTACTTCCCTTCACGCTCACCGTATTGATGCCTTTTCTGTGGACCGTTCTATCCTGTCTGGCTACATTAGCAAACGCACAGAACTACTAGATGATAGTTTCAAGCCATCTGACTACGGTATCGTCACCAAGAAATCAAATACCGAGCTAAACGACTATCTTGATAGCTTGGTCACTAAATGGAGCAAGGATGGTAGTTTGCAGAAACTCTATGACCGTTACAAGCTCAAACCATCTAGCCATACTGCAGATTAAGGAGGACACCCTATGACAGATTTATCATCTTGGACAGCCTATTTTCAGGATTTTGGACAATTTTTTAATGGTTTCCTCTTCACCCTTGCCCTAGCGATTGGTTCCTTTATCCTCGCCATGGTTTTAGGCATCTTCTTCGGGGCCATGTCAACCAGCAAACGCCCATTCTTGCGCGTTTTGGCTCGTATTTTTGTCGAATTTTACCAAAATACCCCCCTCTTGGTGCAGTTTGTCATCGTCTTTTATGGTTTACCTCTTATCAGTGACCACACCATCATGATTCCGATTTATTGGACAGCTGTACTCTGCGTGGGACTCTATCACGGCGCTTATATCGCTGAGGTTATTCGTTCAGGGATTCAATCTATCCCTAGCGGTCAGATGGAGGCCGCCCTGTCGCAAGGTTTTACTTATATCAGTGCCATGCGCTTGATTATCTTGCCTCAAGCCTTCCGTATCATTCTCCCTCCATTGACCAACCAAATCGTCAACCTCATCAAGAACACCTCTACCGTAGCTATCATCTCTGGAGTAGACTTGATGTTTGTGACTAAGTCTTGGTCAGCCCTCAACGGAAACTATATCCCAGCCTTTTTAGGCGCTGCTCTTCTCTACTTTGCCCTATGCTTCCCTGTTGCCCAGTTTGGTCGCAAGATGGAGCAAGCCAACAAAAAAGCCTATTCACTTTAGGAGGTTACTATGGAATCTATTTTAGAAGTTTTGACCCCAGATAACCTAATCTTTATCTTTAAAGGATTTGGCTTGACCCTCTACATTTCTCTGATTGCTATCGTCTTCTCGACCCTTATCGGAACAGTGCTAGCCGTCATGAGAAATGGGAAAAATCCTGTCTTACGGATCATTTCCAGCATTTATATCGAGTTTGTACGTAACGTTCCCAACCTCCTCTGGATTTTCACCATCTTTTTGGTGTTTAAGATGAAGTCTACACCAGCTGGTATTACTGCCTTTACCCTCTTTACCTCAGCAGCCCTGGCTGAGATTATCCGAGGCGGTCTCAATGCCGTGGACAAAGGCCAGTACGAAGCAGGAATGTCGCAAGGATTCACCTCTGCGCAAATCCTTTACTACATCATTCTCCCACAAGCGATCCGTAAAATGCTGCCAGCCATCATTTCTCAGTTTGTAACTGTGATTAAGGATACCAGTCTTCTCTACTCTGTTATCGCCCTACAAGAACTCTTTGGCGCCAGCCAAATTCTCATGGGCCGTTATTTCGAACCAGAGCAGGTCTTCAGTCTTTATATCCTGATTGCCTTGATTTACTTTATCTTTAACTTTGCTATTTCCAGCCTGTCTCATAAGCTAGCAAAACGTTGGCAACAAGCTGCGGAATAAAAATGAAATGTGAACTCAAAACAAGGGTTCACATTTTTTGCTATAAATGAAAAAGAGTAACTCAATGCTATGCAAACGTTTTACTTTTTGGTAAAATGACTTTAAAACCATAAAGCAAGGAGAAAAATCATGATCCACGAACTTTGCAAAGAATTCTCTCAACTGGAACAAGTAGAAGCTATTGCTCTTGGTGGTTCTCGTGCAGGACAAGCCTACGATCAAAACTCTGATTATGACGTTTATGTCTATCTAAACTCTTCTATTGATGAGGCGATTCGACGAGATATCTTGAGTAAGTATTGTTCTTATATGGAAATTGGAAACCAGTTTTGGGAATTAGAAGATGACTGCGTACTAAACAACGGTATCGAAATCGAGTTGATTTATCGTTCGCTGGAGTCGTTTGAACAGGAATTGAACTCAACCGTTTTTCAACACAAAGCTCAAAATGCCTATACAACTTGCATGTGGCATAATCTACTCCACAGCAAGATTTTATACGACCCGAATGGACACTATGCTTCGCTCCAAAGAACCTACCAGATTCCCTATCCACAGGAACTCAAAAAACAGATCATCGAAAGGCAACTCCTTTTGCTAGAACAAGCCATGCCTGCCTTCTCTCACCAAATAGAAAAAGCTATCAAACGCCAAGATCTTCTCAGTATGAATCATCGTACGAGTGAGTTTTTTGCTTCCTACTTTGACTTGTTATTTGCGCTCAATGAGCAAACCCATCCTGGTGAAAAACGAATGTTGGAGTACGCAAAGACCAATTGTACACTCCTCCCTAAGCAATTTGAAGAAACTATTCGCAAGTATTTCCAACTACTCTACCAACCACAACAAGGAGAACAAGCGGTCGTAACCTTACAAACCATCCTGAACCAACTAAAGGCCATTTTGCCATAAGTAAAAAATGAAATGTGAACCTGAAACTGAGGCTCACATTTTTCTTTATAGTTTAGCGTAAAGAATCTAGTACACTTTACCACAATTCTTCTTGCCCAACTCATAAAAAGAGCGGCAATAGAAAAAGAGAACCTTAGTCCTCTTACTTAGACAGTTTATTCTGAGCATCGGCTACAACCTGAGCCAGACTCGTCTGACGAAGTTGGTTTTCCATCGCTAGTTGGATATCCAGCAATTTTTGATCCAAGACTTCATGAATATTTGCTCCTACTGGACACTTAGGGTTGGGATTGTCATGGAAACTAAAGAGTTTACCAGATTTTCCTAAACATTCAACGGCTTGATAAACATCAAAAAGGCTGATATCTTGGAGGTCTTTGATAATCTCGGTACCGCCTGTCCCACGCGCAACTGATATCAGTTCAGCTTTTTTGAGTTGGGACAAGGTTTTGCGAATAATGACCGGATTGACCCCAACACTAGCTGCGAGAAAATCACTAGTTACCTTACTCTCTTGACTCTTAATGGCAATAATGATTAACATATGAGTCGCAATCGTAAATCGACTTGAAATTTGCATCTTCTTCTCCTTTCACATCCTATCTGATACCCATTATACCCTTTTGTGTTGTAATGTCAATCATTACCACAAAAAGGTATGCTATAAAAAAGTCTTGTATTCCCAGCGACTTATATGTCAGCGAGAATACGAAGACTTCTCTTTTATGCAATTTTACGGGCAATCCCCTTTGTTTTATGACCTGACCAGACAGAACTAATAGACGCCCAAGCACCCGCCAAGGTAAAAATAGCCAATTTAGCCAGATTAAAGAAATAGTTATCGGGGAAGTCACCACTAAAGATTAGTTCATTGACCACTCGGAAAGCATAGGCAAACTCAACCCCTAGTACGGAAACAACTTCCATCGCCAAATCAATTTGATTCACTAAAAAGACGGTAATCACCATCAACACAGCTGAAATCAGAATCCCCTTTCGAGATAACTTTTTACCAAGAATTTCATATCCTTTAATGGTACAAATCCCCAGAACAATTCCTGCCACTACAGCTACATAGCCTAGCCGTGCAATAAAAAGAGCAACCGCCCCACCAATCAAGGCCCCTAGTAAAGCCCCGATAGTTCCAAGAAGAACATTTTCCTTCTGACTGTGATAAGAATCCACCTCAATTTGAAGATTGCTCTTCAACAATTGATAGCTTTCCTCGTTAATCAGGAAGATTGAATCCCCTAGTTGATACAGACCAATCGGCCCCTCTTGACCACTGTAGCCACAAACTTGAACGAAGTGATGGGATTCAAGGAAATTTACAAAGTCTCTTATAAGTGTCTGTAACTTTTCAATTGTCTTTGATTTGCGCATCGCACCCTTGACAACAATAGAAACAGTGTACTGGTTAATAGATAAGGTTGACAAGTTTGGAAGTGATTCGCTCTTAAAATCATCCCACACCAACTCATTTTCTTCTGAATCCGCAGGATTGCCATTCAAACTCACACTGACACAAAGTCGAAACTGATTTTTCACATCAGTTTCTTGCAGGAAAAGTAAATAGCCTGACTGCGTGCCATAAATACTACGCGAATCTTCGTCAAATTGCAAGCCCAACTCCGATGCAATGGCGTGTAACTCTTCTGGTTTCATTATCTGTCTCCTCTTATTTTGAATATCAATTAGTATGAAATTCAAATTATTTATATTCCGTTATTCTAACATAAATTTGAGAAGCCGTCAATTCGTATCCAGTTCGACTTATCGGAAAACAACAGTCACTAGACTATCTGATTTCTAGCTAGAAGTCCTCTTAAAACCAATCTTTCTTGTCTCTTTCCATCCAGAGTTCAACATCCTGGTCATAACCTTCTTGTTCACTGATTAGACCTAACAATTCGTGATTATGAGTATGGTGAATCCCATTTACCAAACTTTCATAGTAGACCTGGAAATAGGGGAGCTTCAAATCCTTAGCCAACTGCAATTCAGCTTCTACATCATAATCCACTCGACGAAAATCAACATCAGACAAACCTGCTTCATCAAACTCTATAATCATATACTGAGCCCGTAGATCCTTACGCAACTTCGCATCTAAAAAGAAGGGTTGTCCAATGGAACCTGGATTAAGAATCAACTGTCCATCACTTCCGTAACGAAGCAACTGTTGATGAATATGGCCATATACTGCGATAGAGGCGTGTGGATTCGTCACCAATCTATCAAAATCTTCTTGTTTTCCCGTATGAATCAACTCTCTACCCCAGTTTTTATCAGGGAGATGGTGTGTGATTCCCACCATCAAATCACCAAACTGACGATGAACTTGCATGGGTTGATTATTGAGGTCTTCGATTTCTTCTGGGCTGACCTCCTCTAAGATGTACTGACTTTGACGCAGGAGATAACGATGGCTCGCTTTTGTAGGGTCTAACTTGCGATGCAGGCCTCGCCAGAGACTATTCTCCCAATTTCCCAGAACTCTTACTGTAATAGGCAAGCTAGCTAATAGGTCCAAGATCCTTCTACGTCCTGTCCCTGGCATCAGAATATCCCCTAAAAGCCAGTATTGGTCTACCTCTGCCGCTTTAGCATCAGCCAGTACAGCTTCCAAAGCTGTCGTATTTCCATGTATGTCTGAAAGAACTGCTATTTTGGTCATTCTTTCTCCTTACTCTCTTACTTCTTTTGTTAGTATTATAACAGAAAACACTCGAAAAGATCACTATCACTGATCACTGGATTAAATTGTAAGAGCTTCTAAATCATGCTATAATATAAGTAGAGATTTTCCCTTCATTTAGGATTATGTGGTCTACAATATCTCTCAATTTTTCCAGATTGGAGGACTATTGCCATGCGGAATTATCTTAAGTATATCCCATACTACCTTGTCATTTTCTTTTTTTACTGGCCACTCTATGAACTCCTCTCTCTATGCATCTCTGACCCATATATACTGAAGGGACTGTACATTTACAACATCATCCTTTTTTCACCTCTAGTAACCTTTATCGTATCGCTACTTTATAGCTATCGATTTCATTTCTCACTTTGGTGGCTACTCGGTATTGGTCTGCTCTATTGCTTTACCATCATCACCTTTGGTGAGTTCATCCTACTTTACTTCCTAGCCTATGAGCTCTTTGCCCTACTTGGCTTGGTTTCTGGTATGGGGATCAAGCATCTCCTCCAAAGAGAGAAAAACAAAAAAATTATACAAAAACCTTGAAAATTCTCGCAATCATGCTATAATAATGCATAGAGACAAGTCACTTAGGCCCTTTCTACTAGAGAGTGCGTGGTTGCTGGAAACGCATAGAAAGCCTAAACTGATACTACTCTACTGACTTTTATGCAAACATAAAACGGTGGCCACGTTAAAGCCAATCAGAGGTGTCCCTCTTTTTTGAGGAACATAAATGAAGGTGGAACCACGTTGCGACGTCCTTTTGAGGATGTCATTTTTTGTTTTGTCAGAAGGAGGAAGAACGATGCTTTATATGATTGGCGGATCGCCTTGTAGTGGAAAGTCAACAATTGCCTCACTTCTTGCTAGACAGTATCAACTACTTCATATCAAACTGGATGATTTGGTAGAAGAGATGATGAGTCAAGCAAGTGCAGACTCACAGCCAATTTGCCTTCTTAGGAAGGATAGAAATCCAGAACAAATCTGGATGAGAAAGCCAGAAGAGATGGCAGATGAAGAATGGTGCTTTTATGAAGAGATTTTTCCTTATGTAAAATCTTACTTGATAAAAAATCAAAACAGACCTCTCTTGGTGGAGGGAGCAGGACTTTTGCCTCACTTGGTAAAGGAGCTTGAATGTCAAGTATCATCCTATCTATGCTTGACTCCGACAGCTGATTTTCAAAAAAAGCATTATATACAGAGAGAATGGGTTCCTTATGTCTTAGAGGGTACAACCAACCCTGATCAAGCTTTTGAAAACTGGATGCAACGAGACATTCTTTTTGCTCAAATGGTTCGTAAGGAAGCGGTGAAATTAGGCTATCCTAGCCTCGTAACAGATGGTAGTCAATCAGAGAATCAGACTGCGGAAGAAGTTGCTCGGCTCTTAAAATTGTCCAACAAAAATAGAATAAATATTTAAGGAGAAAACCATGATTAAGATTACTTTCCCAGATGGCGCTGTTCGTGAATTCGAATCTGGCGTTACTACTTTTGAAATTGCCCAATCTATCAGCAATTCCCTAGCTAAAAAAGCCTTGGCTGGTAAATTCAACGGCAAACTCATCGACACGACTCGTTCTATCACTGAAGATGGAAGCATCGAAATCGTGACACCTGACCACGAAGATGCCCTTCCAATCTTGCGTCACTCAGCTGCCCACTTGTTCGCCCAAGCAGCTCGTCGCCTCTTCCCAGATATTCATTTGGGTGTAGGTCCAGCTATCGAAGATGGTTTCTACTATGATACGGACAATCAGGCTGGTCAAATCTCCAACGAAGACCTTCCTCGTATTGAAGAAGAAATGCAAAAAATCGTTAAAGAAAACTTCCCATCAATCCGTGAAGAGGTTACAAAAGACGAGGCTCGTGAAATCTTCAAGAACGACCCTTACAAGTTGGAATTGATCGAAGAACACTCTGAGGACGAAGGCGGTTTGACTATCTACCGTCAGGGTGAATATGTAGACCTCTGCCGTGGCCCGCACGTCCCTTCAACAGGCCGTATCCAAATCTTCCACCTTCTTCATGTAGCAGGTGCTTACTGGCGTGGAAATAGCGACAACGCGATGATGCAACGGATCTACGGTACAGCTTGGTTTGACAAGAAAGACTTGAAAAACTACCTTCAAATGCGTGAAGAAGCTAAAGAACGTGACCACCGTAAACTTGGTAAAGAGCTTGACCTCTTCATGATTTCACAAGAAGTTGGTCAAGGACTTCCATTCTGGTTGCCAAACGGTGCGACGATCCGTCGTGAATTGGAGCGTTACATTGTCGACAAAGAGTTGGCTTCAGGCTACCAACACGTCTATACTCCACCACTTGCTTCTGTGGAGCTTTACAAGACTTCTGGTCACTGGGATCATTACCAAGAAGATATGTTCCCAACCATGGACATGGGTGACGGGGAAGAATTTGTCCTTCGTCCAATGAACTGCCCACACCACATCCAAGTCTTTAAACACCATGTTCACTCCTACCGTGAATTGCCAATCCGTATCGCTGAAATCGGTATGATGCACCGCTACGAGAAATCTGGTGCCCTCACAGGTCTTCAACGTGTGCGTGAAATGTCTCTCAACGACGGTCACCTCTTTGTCACTCCAGAACAAATCCAAGAAGAATTCCAACGTGCCCTTCAGTTGATTATCGATGTTTATGAAGACTTCAACTTGACTGAATACCGCTTCCGTCTCTCTCTTCGTGACCCTCAAGATACTCACAAGTACTTTGACAACGATGAGATGTGGGAAAATGCCCAAACCATGCTTCGTGCAGCCCTTGATGAAATGGGAGTGGACTACTTTGAAGCTGAAGGTGAGGCAGCCTTCTACGGACCAAAATTGGATATCCAAGTTAAGACTGCTCTCGGAAAAGAAGAAACACTTTCAACAATCCAGCTTGACTTCTTGCTTCCAGAACGCTTCGACCTCAAATACATCGGAGCTGATGGCGAAGAACACCGTCCAGTTATGATCCACCGTGGGGTTATCTCAACTATGGAACGCTTCACAGCTATCTTGATTGAGAACTACAAGGGTGCCTTCCCAACATGGCTTGCCCCACACCAAGTAACTCTCATCCCCGTTTCTAACGAAAAACACGTAGACTACGCATGGGAAGTGGCTAAGAAACTCCGTGACTGTGGTGTCCGTGCTGATGTGGATGAACGCAACGAAAAAATGCAGTTCAAGATCCGTGCTTCTCAAACTAGCAAGATTCCTTACCAATTGATCGTTGGTGATAAGGAAATGGAAGACGGAACTGTCAACGTTCGTCGCTATGGCCAAAAAGAAACACAAACTGTCTCAGTCGATGACTTTGTGCAAGCTATCCTAGCTGATATCGCTAACAAATCACGTGTGGAAAAATAAAACGATCACTGTCTGAGAAACATTTTTCAGTAAGAAAAAGCAACAACTGAAATAGTTGTTGCTTTTTTATATTTTATTTAACCTGAGCTAGTCGTGATTGGTCAAACCACCACAAATGGTATCCTCATCAACAATCCTTTCTATCCACTAACTGTTGGATATAGGATATCCTCCCAAGATTTGCTTCCTCGAGTTAGAAAAGTTCAATATCCTCAATCCTTGTCTGCTTCATTTTCTTTTACGAGATCTTTTTGTGAATCTTTTTCAGAGAGTTTTTGATCGATATACTTGTTAATGTTTTCATAAAATTCCTTGGTCATCTCACTATCTAATTTTGTCGAATTATGGACTTGATTGACTTTTAATTGAACAGATTGAATACCGTAAGAGGCTTGTTTTTGATGGAGCGTTTCTAATTCTTCTTCTGAAATCGGATCTCCAACAACTGTCAAGACCAATTCATTGTCCCTAGACTTGTAGACTTGATTAATGACCGTATGATTGGCGAACTCTTTTCCTACAAACTGTTTGATCCCTTCTTTTCGTGCTTGATCCATCGTCAGAGTGACTGCTGAATAGCTGGCTGGAAGAACCAATAATACAATCAAGGATATCAAGCCAATTTTCATTTTAATGTTTAGCTCTTTAAATGAACTTAAGGGAGATTTTCTCATCAAAATTCTTGTTCCAATAATGTTGGCTAGCATGATAAAGACACAGTTGATCAAGAAAAGATAGAGAGCCCCAAATAAAAATCGTACATTTCCGTTAGCTAAACCATATCCTGCAGTACAGATAGGTGGCATCAGAGCTGTTGCAATGGCTACTCCTGGCACGATATTGTTTGCTTCTTTTTTCCTTGACCCAATTACACCTGCTATCCCACCAGCAATAGCAATGAGAACATCCCAAATGGTTGGAGAGGTTCGTGCAATCAATTCGCTACTTGCATAAGATAAGGGAGAAATCCAGAAATACAGAGTCGAAACAAGCAAGCTGACCAATACTTGAGTAAATAAAACCTCTAAAGATTGCTTGATTAAACGCGTATCAAAAATAGCTAAACCAAATCCGAGTCCAACAATCGATGTCATAAGAGGAGAAATCAGCATGGCTCCAATAATGACAGCTGTTGAATTCATATTTAAACCTATAGAGGCAATAAAAATCGCACACATCAAAATCACTGTATCTCTTAATCGAACATGAAGATCATCATATAATTTCTCACGATATTCACGTGTTGAATAGTTTCCGTTCATTGGTTACTCCTTTTATTTCATATAATCTTGTTTCTGCATAGATGATGGTAGATAGACTTCTGTTCAATCTTAAATATTTTTAATTCTCACCTGTTATTCTGTTGAAAATTATCCTCTAACTATCCATCAGTCCATCCTTAACATTATATCAAAAATCTTACAGTCTTTCTCTGAGGAAATCTCTCAATTTAACAGATAGATAAGGTTATCGTCAACATCATGGTAGCATCAATTACTTCGATGACCTTGAGAACTAAACAAAGCATATGATAAGCAAAGACCAAATGGAGAAAAGCGAAAATTACAGGAAGGAAGCAAACTGTTAAGATTTGCTTGTTAATGGTTTGCTTAATCTGCTTTTGATTTAGACCTACCTTTTGCAAAATGATAAAGCGTTCGTGGTCTTCATATCCCTCAGAGATTTATTTATAGTAGATAAAATAATTTACTAGGATACACAGTTAAAGATAAAAAAGCCCAGTTGTCTTATCCTGGACTCTTATCTATGATACTCACTCAATTATCAGATTCATATCGGAAAATTTGATCCTTACTGTCGTTCCTATCCCAACCTCAGACTCGATACGAATCTGGTGGCCAAGTTCTTCAGAAATTTTCTTGGATAGATAGAGGCCAAGTCCAGATGATTGCTGGGTCAAACGCCCATTGTAGCCTGAAAAACCACGTTCAAAGACTCGGAGGACATCACTGTTTTTTATCCCAATCCCCGTATCCTTGATACAGAGCTCTTGATCCTCCATATAGATTTCCAAACCACCTTGCTTGGTGTATTTGAGGCTGTTTGAGAGGATTTGTTCAATGACGACCAACAACCACTTTTTATCGGTCACGATGGTTTTGTCGAGATCATGTAGATTGACCGTCAGTCCCTTTTGGATAAAGAAAAGTGCGTACTTACGAACCATATCCTTGACCAAGTCCTCCACTTGAACCTGTTCAAAGACCAAATCATCGTGAAAACTCTCTAAACGTAAGTACTGCAAAACCAGATTGGTATAGGAGTCAATCTTGAAAATTTCCTGTTCCAGCTGCTGCTTGATCTCCCGATCAGAGATTTCTGCTACCAAGAGACGGCTCGCCGCAATGGGCGTCTTGATCTGGTGAACCCATAAGGTGTAGTAATCAAGCAAATCCGTCAGCTTGCTCTGCGCTTCCGACTTCTTTTGATACAATTCAGACTCACGCTCTTCGAGCTTTTCTGCTAGCTCACATTCCAGAGGAGACTTGGGGTCTCTCTCAGCATAGAGTACTTCCTGCCGGTAAACCTGAGCTTCCGCAAACATATCCCAAGCCAAAAATAAGAAAGTCAAAAAACTACTGAGCAGAAAGAAATAAAGAAAATAAGTTCCTAGACTAGCAAATAAAAACTGAAAGAGAAGGACGAGAAAGCCTAATGAAATAATATAGACAAAGATGCGACTGCGAGAACGCAGGTAGGCTAGAAAAAATGGTTTCCAATCAAGCATGTTTCAGTCCGTATCCTATCCCTTTCTTGGTTTCGATAAAGCCTGCTAAACCTTGCTCCTCCAACTTTTTGCGCAAGCGAGCAACGTTAACAGACAAGGTATTGTCATCGATAAAAAAGTCGCTATTCCAGAGTTCTCTCATCAAGTCATCACGCGCTACGATATTGCCCGCATGTTCAAACAGCACTCGCAAAATTTGAAATTCATTCTTGGTCAAACTCAGAACTTCCCCCTGATAGTGCAGGTCCATAGACTTGGTATTGAGGATCACACCCGAATACTCCAGCAGACTTTCATCCCGCCCAAACTCATAGGAACGGCGCAATAAACCTTGAACCTTAGCCAAAAGAACCTGCTGGTCAAAAGGCTTGGTCACAAAGTCATCCGCTCCCATATTGATCGCCATGACAATATCCATAGCCTGATCTCTCGAAGACAGAAACATGATAGGTACCTTGGAAATCTTGCGAATCTCCTGACACCAGTGGTAACCATTAAAAAGAGGCAGACCGATATCCATGAGGACCAAATGAGGCTCCGACTGAACAAAAAGGCTCAATACTTCCATAAAGTCTTCTACCAAAATGACTTGAAATCCCCACTCAGAGAGCAGTTTTCCCACTTGTTGTCGAATAACTTGGTCATCTTCTACTAGTAAAATCTTGTGCATGCGCTCCTCCTTTGTTATTTTTCAAAGTATCAAAACCCTTCATATCAGATTTACGGATCAGTATCTCATACTGTTTAGCAGCTATTTCCCAAATTCAGATCAGAAAACAGATGCTAAATAGAGAACATTCCCACTGATATCATACCTTATTTTTAATTATAGTTCCAGCCTTATCCTATATTTTCCTTTTTGTGCTCATTTAGTTAGCGTTTCTTTAACTTATTTAATAGATCTAGCCTTCTTATTGACAAGCTAGCCATGATTTGTTAGAATGTGAATGAACAAATAATTTTATTCATTCATAAAACAAAGGAGGTTAAATCCTATTGGACAAAAAACAATCTTTAAAGACAGCAGCCTATGAAGTTTTTTCGAAAAAAGGTTACAAGGCAACAAGTATTTCAGAAATTGCTAGGCAAGCTGGTGTTGCAGTTGGTTCTTTTTATAACTATTACGAGAGTAAAGAAGCCATTTTTCTAGACATCTATATAGATGAAAACAACCGTGTTCGCCAAGCTATGATCGAAGAACTGGATTGGGAAATTGACATGATCGACCTCATTGGTCAACTATTTGCTCAGTCCAGAACTCTCGTTTCGTCCAATAAAATCCTTGCAGAATGGTACAATCCTGCCATCGCAGATGAGTTGCACAGCTACTATTCCTCGGAAGAAGGCAAAGTCGCAAATCCTTTTCATCAGTTTCTAGTTAAAACTTTTACAAATCGTATGCAGGCTGAAGGGTACTCGCCAGAAAAGATTCAAGATATTTTACAGGTTTATAATCTGTTTTACTATATGGATATGCATATCACGGAAAATGATTTTCCAGATATTGGCAAAACTGTTGAAATACTTGCAACCAACTTCATTAAAGGAATTCTAAAATAAAGAATGGATTTCTTTATTTTTTGAAAAGATATGAATGAATAATTTTATAGTTCATTCATAAAATTAAGAACAGGAGTCATAAAAAATGAAAAGAGGTAAAAAAATGTTTATTATCATTCTATCAACACTTGGAGCGCTATGTATTATAACTTGGGGTGCCATCGCTTATCTTGGACGAAGCCAGACATTATCGATAAAATCCATTGAAAACCCCAGCGGAGATCTATATTTAATTCATATCACAAAACCGAGTCATCAAATCTGGAAAGCTGGGGCTTATGCTAAGTTTACACTCCCTGATACCTCGTCTACTGCTAGTAAATATGAAGCTAAGGGAGAGCAAACCAGTCGATGGCTAACCATTGCCTCCACACCTGATGAAGATGAAATTCTCATTTTGACTCATAATAGTGGTAGCCACTTTAAGGAAACCTTGACACATTTACCAGCTGGCAGTGAGATTGAGATGAGTTGGCTGGATTACTATTTGACTGTTAAAGATACGAATCAGCCACTAGTTTGCTTTGCATCTGATGTTGGTATTTCTACTCTACGCCCCCTTATCAAAGAATGGGCTGGTAAATGTCCGATTATTCTCAATCATTTTGACAAAGGAGTTACTATTTTCGATAATGAGATGAAAGGACTGGCTCAAAAAACACCGAATTTTACTTATAAAACTAGCGATGAACTTTCTCAAAGTCAAGCATTTTTAAAACGTGCTATTGATGAATACGGCAATCAAGCCAGCTATCTCATCACAGGTCAGCCTGATGATGTAAATGAGATGAAGAAGTTTTTAAAGGAAAATGGGATTGATAGCAAAAACATACAAGTAAGCTCGTTTAGAGGTTTGAAATAGGAGCAATCTATCTTCTATGTATTTCAATAAAACCCTACTAGGTCATTCAAACAAGCCTACTAGCCAATTCTAGGTAAATGTGGTAGGATAAACATAGAGAAAGGAGCTTTTATGGCTAATATTTTTGACTACTTGAATGATGTAGCATACGATTCCTTTTATGACCTCCCCGTGAATGAGTTAGATGTTCTTGCCTTGACCGAATTAACCTACCTTGCTTTTGATGGTGTAGTCACCCAAAAAAACCAGCGCCTCATAGATCTTGCGCCCCAAATTCCTAGAGACACGACGATGTTGACAAATAAGAACCGCCTCCAGTTGTTGGATCAACTCTCTCAACACAAACGGTTTAAAAATTGCAAGCTATCAAATTTTATCAATGATATTGATCCTGAATTGCAAAAACAGTTCGCAGCCATGACTTATTGTATCAGTCTCGATACCTATTTGCTTGTTTTTCGCGGAACGGATGACAGTATCATTGGTTGGAAAGAAGATTTCCATATGACCTATATGAAGGAAATCCCTGCTCAAAAACATGCTCTCCAGTATTTACAGAATTTTTTTGCTCAACACCCCAACCAAAAGATTATCCTAGCAGGACACTCAAAAGGAGGCAATCTAGCTGTCTATGCTGCCAGTCAACTTGATCCAAACTTGCAGAAAAACATTGTCGCTGTCTATACTTTTGATGCCCCAGGGCTTCACAAGGAACTAACCGAAACACCTGGCTATCAAAACATGATGGAAAGAACGAAAGTGTTTATCCCGCAAGGGTCTATCATCGGGATGATGTTGGAAATTCCGGATAAAAAAATCGTCGTTCGAAGCACCGCCTTAAGTGGCCTTGCTCAGCACGACACCTTTAGTTGGCAGGTTGAAGACAAACACTTTGTCCAACTGGACGAGACCAATAGTGACAGCCAGCAAGTCGATACAACCTTCAAGGAATGGGTTGAGACGGTCCCTGATACTGAACTGCAGCTCTACTTCGACCTCTTTTTTGGAATCATTCTCGATGCAGGCATCTCTTCTATCAACGACCTCTCTTCCTTCAAGGTCATTGAACACATTCACCATCTCTTTGTCCAAGCTCAATCCCTCACTCCCGAAGAAAGAGAAACCATGGGACGACTAACCCAACTCTTGATTGACACCCGCTACCAAGCTTGGAAAAATCGTTGAGATAAGAAAGTCAATGAACCACCCGATTCGTTGGCTTTTTTAGAAAAAGGGTCAGAAAAGTTAGACTAAATCACAAACCTTGACTACAGATTCATTTTTTGTTAAAATGTAACACATCTTATTACATCTAATGTAAGATAAATCTATGAAAGGACTTCTACTATGAAATCATTAAAAGGTGTTTTATTTATCGGACTTAGTATGCTTCTGACTATTCTAGCTTGACTCAGTTCAGGTGCTAGTCAGTTTCTAATACCTGGTTTAGCTCTCACTACCCTCTCACTTACTTTTATACTAGCTAGCCGTTTACCCCTGCTTGAAGCTTGGTTTAACGGACTTGAAAAGATGTATCTAGCTCATAAATTCACCGCTTTTCTATCCATTCTCCTACTAACCCTACACAACTTTAGCATGGGCGGTCTCTGGGGTTCACATTTGGCCGCACAGTTTGGAAATATCGCTATCTATATCTTTATCAGCATCGTTCTGGTTGCCTATCTGGGACAATACATCCAGTATGAAGCATGGAGATGGATTCATCGATTGGTTTATCTAGCCTATATCTTTGGCCTTTTTCATGTTTTGATGATCATGGGAAATCGCCTCCTCTCCTTTAGTTTCCTAGGTCTTATCTTTGGAATCTATGCTATTTTAGGCTTGCTTGCAGGTTTTTATATTATTTTCCTTTATCAAAAGATCGGTTTCACCTATCTTGGAAAAATCGTAGGAATCAAACACCTCAACCACGACACGACTGAAATTGAAATAGAACTCAGTCATCCTTTCACTTACGAATATGGGCAATTTGCCTTTCTAAAAATTTTCCAAAAAGGTTTTGAGACTGCTCCACACCCTTTCTCCATCTCTGGAGGACAAGGACGAACTCTTTATTTTACGATTAAAAACTCTGGTGACCACACCAAGAATATCTATGACAATCTTCAAGTTGGTAGCAAGGTTGCAGTTGATCGCGCCTATGGGCATATGACTATGGAACACGGGCCAAAGCAGCAAATCTGGATTGCAGGTGGAATAGGAATGACACCTTTCATCTCTTATATCCGGGAGCATCCTATCCTAGACAGGAACGTCCGCTTCTACTATAGTTTCCGTGGAGAGGAAAATGCTGTCTACCTAGATCTACTTCGAGACTACGCCCGTCAAAATGCTAACTTTGATCTGCAGCTGGTCGATAGCAATGAAAAAGGATACCTGACTTTGGATCAAGAAGAAATCCCTGACCAGACTACAGTCTATATGTGTGGACCTCTTCCTATGATGAAGGCCCTTGCCAAGCAAATCAAGAAAAAGAATCCTAAAGTAAAACTCATTTACGAAGGTTTCAAGTTTAAATAATACCATTGTCCCTCTAACACAAAAGAGGGACTTTCTTTTCACTTTATTTCCCTCTTCTGTGCTATACTTAGTTTAGTACATTCTTTGAGATTGGAGCCAGTATGAAAATCCATAAAACCGTGAATCCCGTTGCCTATGAAAACACTTATTACCTGGAAGGAGATCAACACCTGATTGTGGTTGACCCAGGTAGCCATTGGGAAGCTATTCACAAGACTATTGAGAAAATCAACAAACCCGTCTGCGCGATTCTCCTGACCCACACCCACTACGACCATATTATGAGTCTGGACTTGGTTCGTGAGATTTTTGGAAATCCCCCAGTTTATGTAGCAGAAAGCGAAGCTAGCTGGCTTTACACTCCAGTCGATAATCTCTCTGGTCTCCCTCGTCACGATGATATGGCAGATGTGGTTGCAAAACCTGCAGAACACACCTTTGTCTTTCATCAAGAATACCAAATCGAGGACTTCCGCTTTACTGTACTTCCTACTCCTGGACACTCTATCGGCGGTGTTTCCCTGGTCTTTCCTGATGCCCATCTTGTCTTGACCGGAGATGCTCTTTTCCGAGAAACCATCGGTCGGACAGACCTTCCTACCGGTAGCACGGAACAACTCCTCCATAGCATTCAGACGCAACTCTTTACTCTTCCTAACTACGATGTCTATCCTGGGCATGGTCCAGCTACAACTATCGCTCACGAAAAGACCTTTAATCCCTTTTTCTAGCAAGCAAAAAACCAAGGATAATTTCCTTGGTTTTTGTGTAGCTTCTATTTCTATGTCAATATTTGCTCAGTAGAATCAAAGTTGAACTAGAAAAATAATTCAAAACTAATTAGCTCGATTCAATTCTTTCCAGTCAATGTTAGACAAATCAAGCTTTTCAGAAGAGATATCTAAAACTTGCTCTGCTTTTTCATTGCCACCTATTTGAATAGTTGCTTCTTTAATCTTCTGCACTCCATTTTTATCAAACGAATATAGAGCCAGATTCATTTCTGGACGAGTTGATTGCCAGTCTGCATAAGAGACTTGACCGTTTTCATAAATATCAAATCCTGAGCGAAAACCACCTGCAGAAGCTATATATGCTGTGTGAAGTAAGCTAGGTTGTTGATTTTCCAAATAATAAATGGCTGAAACAAATTTTTCATCACCAATAAGCAACTCGTCTTGACCATCCTTATTCAAATCAACAATTGCGTATTTCCAATCAGGTGCATTTTGATAATCCATTCGAGAGAAAACCAGGCCATATTCTTCCGAAGTAATCTTATCTTGTTTACTTTCCTTGTATAAATCTTCTCTATTACCTTGTTTTAAAAGGTCTGTAAAGTGATTATAGCGTTCAATCACTTCTTTATATAAATCTTGTCTGGTTTCTTTCTTATTTTCAGCAGTCGATTGTGATTCCTTGGTTGACGAGTCACTAGTATTTTCAGCCTTAGCTTCTGTTGATACACTAGTCTTATCGTCTTTGGAGACAGATGATAGTGCGGGTGAAGGTTCTGTATTGTTCCTATTTTTATTGAGACTACAAGATGCTAAAACTGAAATCGAAAGAATAGCTGAAAGCGTCATTAAAAATTTCTTCATGTTAACCTCGATAGCATTGCATTTTCAGATTGATAAACTTCAAAAATGAACCATTAATTCCAAGATGATACTTGGTTAGAGACTTACTTTACCAAATAATCACACGGTCCTCTGGTGAACGCCACATGCCGTCGCCTTCTTTGACATCATAGGTTATAAAGAAGTCATCGAAGTTTGGTACTTGAACATTGACACGGAGTTTGGCAGGCGCGTGCACGTCGACACTGGCCATGAGTTTCATCAACTCAGGACGGCCTTTCATACGCCAGATACGAGCAAAGTTGTGGAAGAATTCTTCAGCTGAGAAGTCTGGTTCTCTCTTAGCAGCTTCAAGTGCTGCAGCAATTCCTCCCAAGTCAGCAACGTTTTCAGACACGGTTAGTTTCCCGTTGATTCTTGCACCGTAAGATTCTTGCCCATCAAACTGGTCGATAACTTTCTGCGTTTTTTCTTTAAAGGCAGCATAGTCGCTTTCTGTCCACCAATCCTTGAGGCTACCATTTTCATCAAAGGACGCACCATTTGTGTCAAAGGCATGAGAGATTTCATGGGCAATAACAGCACCAATCCCACCGTAGTTGGCTGAAGACGACTGATGCAAGTCATAGAATGGAGCCTGCAAAATGGCAGCTGGGAAAACAATCAAGTTCTTCTGAGGATTGTAGTAGGCATTGACCATGTGAGCAGGCATCCCCCACTCCTTGTAGTCAACCGGTTGGTTCCACTTGCTCCAACTGTGCTTGATTTCCACACGCGCAAAGGCTAGGGCATTCTCAAAGAGACTGGCAGTTTCGTCCACTACTTTGTCCTTGTAGCGTTCTGGCAATTCCTCTGGATAACCGATATAAGGCTTGATGACATTAAGTTTGACAATGGCCTTATCTCGCGTTTCAGGTGTGAGCCAGTCGTTCTTGGCCAAGCGTTCCTTATAAACATTAATCATCGTCGCCACTTTTTTCTCTACGTCTGCCTTTGCTTCTGGAGAAAATTTTTCATGCGCATACCAGAGACCAAGAGCTTGCTTGAAAGGACCTTGGGCTAAGTGATAAGCTGCCTTGACCTTGTCCTGAGCTTCTGGCACACCTGAAAGGGCACGTCCGTAGGCACCTGACAAAACACGAATCTCGTCAGTTAGATAGCTGGTTGAAAGATTGACCACACCCAAAATCAAGGTTGCTTTGAGTAGAGGCCACGCTTCTTCACTATAGAATTGATCTGCTGCTTGCCAGAAACGTTCCTCATCTACGATAACCTTGTCAGGCACTTGCCCAAGAACAGCTTGGAAGAAGTCATCTAGAGGTAGGGCAGGAGCAAATTTCTTGAAATCTTCATAAGCGTATGGATGGTAGAGTTTAGCATACTCTGAACTTTCTTCGTTAGAAAGCACCACAGCCGCAATACGACGGTCCAATTCCAATCGTTTCTCTAGTAAGTCTGCGATTTCCTCATCTGAAAAATCATAGGCTTTGAGAAGATTCGTTGTACTTTCCTTCCAAAGAGTCAAGAGCTCCTCACGCTGAGGATGGTCTTCTGCGTAGTAAGTCGTATCTGGCAAGATTGTTCCTGGTGCACTTGCCCAGAGAACATTGGTTCTGGCATCCATAAAGTCTGGTGATACACCAAAGGGAAGGAAGTTTGGTTTACCAGCTAGTTCAAACTCTGCCAGTTTGCTGGTAAAATCTGCAAAACTCTCCAAATCTTGGTATTCCTTGAGCATCGGCAAAACAGGCTTAATCCCATCTGCTTCCCTCTTATAAAAATCACGTACCATACGATGGTACTTAACAAAGTTGGCTAGGATAGTATCCTCTGGGACTTCTTCACCTGCCAACCACTTGTCCGTAGTCGCCAGCATCAACTCTTCAATTTCCTCGTCAAGGTCAATAAAACCACCTGTTCGAGATTTGTCAGCTGGAATAACAGCTGTTTTTTCCCATTCGCCATTGATTGCATCATAAAAATCGTCTTGATAACGTGTCATCTTGTTCTCGCTTTCATTTTTTCACTTATTCTTAGCTTAGCAAAAAACACTTGGGAATGCAATTAAAAATGGTTTCTCTTTTTTCTTCATTTTTCAGTTATTATTTTAAATTTTTCAAAAATTAACTTGACTTAATTTTTTTTTTAAGGTATATTAAAAGACAGGAGGAATACAACTGTATGATACGTATCGAAAACCTCAGTGTCTCCTACAAAGAAACGTTGGCACTAAAGGATATTTCACTAGTGCTCCAAGGACCAACTATTACCGGAATTATTGGTCCAAACGGTGCTGGAAAATCAACTTTATTAAAAAGTATGTTGGGAATTATCCCACATGAAGGTCAGGCCTTTCTCGATGACAAAGAATTCAAGAAATCTTTACATCGAGTTGCCTATGTCGAGCAAAAGATCCATATCGACTACAATTTCCCTATCAAGGTCAAGGAATGCGTCTCTCTGGGACTCTATCCATCCATCCCACTCTTTCACACCTTAAAGGCAAGCCACTGGAAAAAAGTGGCAGATGCACTTGAAATCGTTGGGCTCTCAGACTATGCTGATCGCCAAATCAGCCAACTCTCAGGAGGACAATTTCAACGTGTGTTGATTGCCCGCTGCTTAGTGCAGGAAGCTGACTACATCTTTCTAGATGAGCCATTTGTCGGGATTGATTCGGTTAGTGAAGAGATTATCATGAACACGCTGAGAGACCTTAAAAAAGCTGGGAAAACAGTTCTCATCGTCCATCATGACCTCAGCAAAGTCCCCCATTATTTCGACCAAGTTTTGCTTCTCAATCGAGAATTAATAGACCTTGGTCCTACTAAAGAAACCTTTACCGAAGCCAATCTCAAAAAAGCTTATGGTAGTAAGCTCTTCTTTAATGGAGGTGACCTATGATAGCAGAATTTATCGATGGATTGCAACATTTCCATTTCCTACAAAACGCCTTGATAACAGCTATAGTCATCGGAGTGGTTGCTGGAGCTGTGGGATGTTTTATCATCCTACGTGGGATGTCTCTCATGGGAGATGCTATCTCTCACGCAGTTTTGCCCGGCGTAGCCCTTTCCTTTATCCTGGGAATTGATTTCTTTATTGGAGCCATTATCTTTGGCTTGATGGCCTCCATCATCATTACCTACATCAAGGGAAACTCTATCATCAAGAGTGACACTGCCATTGGTATTACCTTTTCATCTTTCTTAGCCCTAGGTGTCATCTTGATTAGTGTTGCCAAGAGTTCGACAGACCTCTTCCATATCCTTTTCGGGAATATCCTCGCTGTCCAAGACATGGACATGTGGATTACCATTGGTGTGGGGGCAATCATTCTCTTGATTATCGGGATTTTCTTTAAACAACTATTGATTACATCCTTTGACGAGCTCCTAGCTAAAGCCATGGGAATGCCTGTCAATTTCTACCACTATCTGCTCATGGTGCTCTTGACCCTTGTGTCTGTCACCGCCATGCAAAGTGTTGGAACCATTCTTATCGTGGCCATGCTGATCACCCCAGCTGCGACGGCTTACCTTTATGCCAATAGCCTAAAGAGCATGATTTTTCTTTCATCAAGTCTCGGAGCCCTAGCTTCTGTTGTGGGACTCTTTATCGGCTATAGCTTCAATCTCGCAGCAGGATCGAGCATCGTGCTCACATCTGCCAGTTTCTTTCTCATTAGCTTCTTTATCGCTCCAAAACAACGATATTTGAAACTGAAACATAAAAAAATCAATAAATAAGGGGAGACCCTTTCTGGAGGAATCTAATGAAAAAATTAGGTACATTGCTTGTACTCTTTCTTTCCGTCATTGCACTTGTAGCATGTGCTAGCGGAAAAAAAGATGCTACTTCTGGTCAAAAACTAAAAGTTGTTGCTACAAACTCAATCATCGCTGATATTACCAAAAATATCGCTGGTGACAAGATTGATCTTCACAGTATCGTTCCTGTTGGTCAAGACCCACACGAATACGAACCACTTCCTGAAGACGTTAAGAAAACTTCTCAAGCTGACTTGATTTTCTATAACGGTATCAACCTTGAAACAGGTGGCAATGCTTGGTTTACCAAATTGGTCGAAAATGCCAAGAAAACTGAAAACAAAGACTACTTTGCAGTCAGCGACGGTGTAGACATCATCTACCTTGAAGGCCAAAACGAGAAAGGCAAAGAAGACCCACACGCTTGGCTCAACCTTGAAAATGGGATGATTTATGCTAAAAATATCGCTAAACAGCTCATTGCCAAGGACCCTAGCAACAAGGAATTCTACGAAAAAAATCTCAAAGACTATACTGAAAAACTAGACAAACTAGACAAAGAAGCCAAAGAGAAATTTAACAATATCCCTGCTGAGAAAAAACTCATCGTAACCAGCGAAGGATGCTTCAAATACTTCTCTAAAGCCTACGGTGTCCCAAGTGCCTACATCTGGGAAATCAACACAGAAGAAGAAGGAACACCTGAACAAATCAAAACCTTGGTTGAAAAGCTTCGCCAAACAAAAGTTCCATCCCTCTTTGTTGAATCAAGTGTCGATGACCGTCCAATGAAGACTGTTTCACAAGACACAAATATCCCAATTTACGCGCAAATCTTTACTGACTCAATTGCTGAAGAAGGTAAAGAAGGTGACAGCTACTACAACATGATGAAATACAACCTTGACAAGATTGCTGAAGGTTTGTCAAAATAATCCATTAAAAACGTCGTTCTCACATGAACAGGCGTTTTTTATCGCTTAATTTCCAGTCAAATCATTGGAAAAATCTGACAATTCTCGGTAAAATAAAAGAAAAAAGAATGGAGTAGTTTCATGACCACTTTTCTCGGAAATCCTGTAACTTTTACAGGTAAACAACTGCAAGTCGGAGACAAGGCACTTGACTTTTCTCTTACGACAACCGATCTCTCTAAAAAAACGCTAGCTGACTTTGATGGAAAGAAAAAAGTCTTGAGTGTTGTCCCTTCTATCGATACTGGTATCTGCTCAACGCAAACACGTCGCTTCAACCAAGAACTTGCCAGCATTGACAATACTGTCGTTCTTACTGTTTCTATGGACCTACCATTTGCCCAAGGACGCTGGTGTGGGGCTGAAGGTCTTGACAATGCCATCATGCTTTCAGACTACTTCGACCATTCTTTCGGACGCGATTATGCGCTCTTGATCAACGAATGGCATCTCCTTGCACGTGCCGTCTTTGTTCTCGATACTGACAATGTCATCCGTTATGTAGAATACGTTGACAATATCAACACGGAGCCAGACTTTGAAGCTGCTATTGCTGCAGTTAAAGAACTAGACTAAAATCACAAGCATTATGACAGAAAGCTAGAGAAATCTAGCTTTTTTTGGTATACTAGATGGAGAGAATGAACAAGAGGAAACGAATGACTCCAAATAAAGAAGATTATTTAAAATGTATTTATGAAATCGGTACGGACATGCAAAAAATCACCAACAAAGAGATTGCTGCCCGTATGCAGGTCTCTCCGCCTGCTGTAACAGAGATGATCAAACGCATGAAAAGTGAAAATCTCATCCTCAAGGATAAGGAGAACGGCTATCTATTGACAGATATTGGCCTCAAACTGGTCTCTGAGCTCTATCGTAAACACCGTTTGATTGAAGTCTTTCTAGTTCACCATCTAGACTATACTAGCGATCAAATCCACGAAGAAGCTGAGGTCCTAGAACACACAGTCTCTGACCTATTTGTAAAGAGACTGGATAAACTGCTTGGTTTCCCTCAAACCTGCCCCCACGGTGGAACCATACCAGCCGAGGGAGAACTCTTGGTTGAAATCAATAACCTTCCACTAGCAGCTGTCCAGGAAGCTGGAACCTATCTCCTGACTCGCGTTCATGATAGTTTTGAACTACTCAAATATCTAGAAAAGCACGCAATTCATATCGGTGACCAAGTCCAAGTCAAACAATTTGATGGCTTTTCCAATAGCTTTACTCTGGTCAACAAAGACGAAGACCTCCAAGTTAGTATGGATATCGCCAAACAACTCTATGTCGAAAAAATCAACTAAGCCCTTATTCCTGAAAGAAATTCTTTTCAGGGATTTTTTATTATTTTGCTTGTAAGTTCCATTTGTTTGGTGTAGAATGAAGGTAGATAAAAGAGGGAGGTCTTCCTATGAAAAAGCTCTTTCGAATCCATTTTGCAGTCATTGCAGTCAGCGATTTGCTACTATTAGCAATTTTTATCTCCAAAACCGATCTCTCTGTAGACTGGCTCTTGCTCTCTGGTTTTATTTTCATCCTCGCTCAGGGACTACTGCTGTCTCGCTTGGTCTTCCGACTCAAAAAACATTTCTCTGAGATTTGTCCTCAAATCAATAAAAAGTTTCGCTTCTACTATTTAGGGGTGCTCATTAGCGATTTTCTATTATTTGTCCTTTTAGCCTTCACTAGTTCTCAGCGATTTTCCTCTCTTATGCCAATCGTCACTGGTTGTCATTCTACTTTATATTATATGACGGCTAGCCACCTAAGGGAAAACTATCCAGACTTTTACGACAAACACATTTCTTTATGGGAGTGTTTCTAAACAAAAACCAAGCCAGCTGGCTTGGTTTTCTTATCTATTTTTAGAATCAAGAATGATGGTGACTGGTCCGTCATTGACCAGCTCCACCTGCATATCCGCTCCAAAGATACCTGTCTGAACAGGTACTTCCTGTGCTAGCTTTTGATTGAAAGCGTCATAGAAGTCTGATGCACTATCAGGCTTGGCTGCACCTGTAAAGGTTGGACGATTGCCCTTCTTAGTATCTGCAAAGAGGGTAAACTGAGAAATAGAAAGGATTTCGCCCTTGATATCCTTGACAGATAGGTTCATTTTCCCTTCCGCATCAGAAAAAATCCGCATGTTGACGAGCTTTCTCACAGCATAGTCCAAATCTTCCTCTTGGTCCTCTGGGCCTACACCGACCAACAATAAGAGCCCCTGATTGATTTTCCCCTGAACCTGACCTTCGATACTCACTTGGGCTTTTTTAACCCGTTGAATGATGATTTTCATAAGCGCCTTTCTATTCAATTATCCGTTGGTACGTTTAACAGAGTAAACCTCTGGCACACTCTTGATTTTGTCAACGACCGTTGTCAGCGTAGAAAGGTTTGAAATTCCAAAAGACACATGGATATTGGCAAATTTCATATCCTTGGTTGGTTGAGCATTAACGGTTGAGATATTCTTAGTTGTGTTGGAAAGAACTTGCAGAACATCATTTAAGAGACCTGTACGATTGAGGCCGTAGATATCGATGTGAGCGATGTATTCCTTGCTTGAGTACTGGTCTTCCCATTCCACATCAAGGAGACGTTGCTCGTAGTTTTCTTGGGCGCGAAGGTTCATACAGTCCACACGGTGAATGGCCACACCACGGCCCTTGGTGATATAGCCAACAATATCGTCACCAGGCACTGGATTGCAACACTTGGCAATCCGAACGAGGAGTCCTGAGGCACCTTCAATGACCACACCACCCTCATGCTTGACCTTGAGGGTTTCTTTATTTTCAACCTTTACCTCGCCACCCTTGACAAGCTCTTCTGCTTCCGCCTTGGCCTTAGCGCGTTCTTCCTCACGACGTTCCTTTTCAGTCAGACGATTAAAGACCGTAATGGCACCGATTTCTCCAAAACCAATGGCCGCATAGAGAGCTTCCTCTGTCTTGTAGCTGGTCTTTTGAAGGACCTCGTCCATGTGACGCTTGTCCATGAATTTATTGGCCACATAGCCGTTTTCTTGGAACTGGGCTATCAACATTTCACGGCCCTTGTTAACGGATAATTCCTTGTCTTGATTTTTAAAGAACTGACGAATCTTGTTGCGTGCCTTACTGGTCTTGACCATGTTGAGCCAGTCACGACTCGGACCAAAGGAGTTGGGGTTGGTGATAATTTCAACCTGATCCCCTGTCTTGAGCTTGGTTGTCAGTGGAACCATACGGCCATTGACCTTGGCTCCAGTCGCTTTTTCACCGACTTTGGTATGGATCTCATAGGCAAAGTCAATCGGTCCTGAATCTTTTGGAAGGGAGCGGACCGCACCATCTGGAGTAAAGACATAAATCTCCTCCGCCAGATAGTTTTCTTTAACAGAGTCCACAAATTCCTTGGCATCATCAGCCTGGTCTTGGAGTTCCATCATCTCCTTGATCCAGTTCATACCAATAGCAGATTCCTTGCTGTTGACCTGCCCTTTAATGCCTTTCTTATAAGCCCAGTGGGCCGCAACTCCGTACTCAGCCACTTCGTGCATTTCCTTGGTCCGAATCTGGAATTCAATCGGCCCTTTTGGTCCATAAACGGTCGTATGGATAGACTGGTATCCATTGGCCTTACGGTTAGCGATATAATCTTTAAAACGCCCTGGCATTGGTTTCCAAAGCTCATGCACATAGCCAAGCATGGCATAGACATCACTATGAGTCTCTAAAATACAGCGAATGGCAATCAGATCATAGATTTCCTCGAAGCGTTTCTTCTTATCCTGCATCTTGCGATAGATAGAGTAGATATGCTTGGGACGGCCATAGATTTTTCCTTTTAGATTGCGTTCGGAAGTGTACTCCTCTAACTTTGTCACGACTTCATCGACCAAAGCCTCACGCTCTCTGCGTTTTTCCTTCATCATGTGAGTGATCTTGTAAAACTCAGTTGGATTGAGATAGCGGAAGGACAAATCTTCTAACTCCCACTTGACACTGGAAATCCCCAGACGATGAGCAAGTGGTGCATAGATTTCCATGGTCTCTCTAGAAATACGTTCCTGCTTATCTTTTCGTAGGTGGTTAAGAGTTCTCATATTGTGCAAGCGGTCAGATAGTTTAACCAAGATAACGCGGATATCCTCAGACATGGCCATGAGCATCTTGCGGTGGTTTTCCGCTAATTGCTCCTCAATCGATTTGTACTCGACCTTACCAAGCTTAGTCACTCCATCAACAATAATGCGAACATCATGACCAAACTCTTGCTCTAAATCATCCAGTGTCGCATCCGTATCCTCAACCACGTCATGCAAAAAACCGCAGGCAACCGTCACGGCATCTAGCTTGAGTTTAGCTAAAATCCCTGCCACCTGAATGGGATGAATAATATAGGGCTCGCCAGATTTACGGTATTGACCACTATGGCATTCAACGGCGTAAACCAAGGCTTTATGTACAAAAGCAACATCTTCTTTTGATAAATATTTTTGCGTTAAAGCGACAACCTCATCGCCCGTCAAATTCACTTCTTTCGGCATCTATACTCTCCAATTCTTCCTACCATTTTATCACTTTTTTAAGGATATGAAAACTAGAAAAGCCTGTTTTTATGCCAATACCAATCATTAAAAAAACACTGCCAGATTTCTCTAGCAGTGTTTTGATATTTCATTTGCTTAGTAGACTGTTTTTTCAGTTTCTACATCGAAGAAGTGTGCTTTGTTCAAGTCAAATCCAAGTTCAACTGTTGCACCTGTTTGCAAGTAGTCACGAGCATCCACTTTTGCAACAAATTCGTCTTTACCAACTTGGCAGTAAAGGTGAGATTCTGAACCAAGCAATTCTGATACGGAGATAGTAGCTTTGACAACTGATTCTGGGAATGTTTCAAGGAAAGCAGGTTCTGCATTCACATCTTCTGGACGAATACCGAAGATCAATTCTTTTCCTTCGTAGCCTTTGTCACGAAGAACTTTCAAAGCACCTTCTGGCACTTTCAAACGGAAACCGTCAGAAACAATTTCGCTACCAACCAATTTTACATTGATGAAGTTCATAGCTGGGCTTCCGATAAATCCTGCTACAAATTTGTTAACTGGGTTTTTGTAAACTTCTTGAGGTGTACCGATTTGTTCAACACGTCCGATAGTACCTGTACCAGCAGGGTTCTTAGTTGCTGACATGATAACGATACGGTCCGCAAGAGTCATCGCTTCTGTTTGGTCGTGGGTTACGTAGATAGTTGTAGCTCCGATACGACGGTGGATCTTCGCAATTTCAGCACGCATCGATACACGAAGTTTGGCATCCAAGTTTGACAAAGGCTCGTCCATCAAGAACACTTTTGCATCACGGACAATGGCACGACCCATGGCAACACGTTGACGTTGACCACCTGAAAGGTCAGCTGGTTTACGATCCAAAAATTCTTTCAAGCCAAGGATTGCTGCTGCTTCTTGTACACGTTTGTCGATGTCTTCTTTGCTGTATTTACGCAATTTCAAACCGAAAGCCATGTTGTCATATACAGTCATGTGTGGGTAAAGAGCGTAGTTTTGGAATACCATGGCGATGTCACGGTCTTTTGGAGCTACGTCGTTGACAACCACACCATCGATAGATGCAGTACCTTCTGTAATGTCTTCAAGACCAGCAATCATACGAAGAGTTGTTGATTTACCACATCCTGAAGGACCTACGAAAACGATAAATTCTTTATCTTTGATGTCCAAGTTGAAGTCTTCAACTGAGTAGTGTTCGCTGTTTGGATATTTTTTGTAAATATTTTTAAGATTTAATTCTACCATCGAGGTGAACTCCTTTTGTCTTTTGATAGTTTTATTATAGATGAAAACGCTTTATTTTTCTATGGCAAGGTGACCAAAAAAATAAAAAAGTTCTGTGCAACTTGCACAAAACTTTAAAGAATATCTGGTAAAATCAACTGATAACAAAGAGTGAGATCCGTCAACTCCTTCAACTGTAGCCCTGTCAATTCTTCCCATTTGTCAATCTTGTATTGGAGAGAATTGCGGTGCAGATAGAGTTGCTGGGCTGTTTTAGTTAGGACAGCACTGTTTTCCCAGAGAGAAAGAATAATCTCCTGAATCTGATCCTGATCCAAGATCATCTGGTGCAGGCATTCCTTGATTACCTTCAGGTCTACTAGTCTTTCTCCCATACTCCAAAGATAGAGTTGGGAAAAGGAGTGTACACCTTGGTGACCCTGACGCCACCAAGTCTTAAACAAATTTCGCTCTGCTTTGATCAAGTCTGATAGGGCTTGAGGGCCTGTCTGAGACCAAACCTGGCCTAACATGATAGACAGACGAAGGCCAAAGTCATACTCAACCGCTTCAATCGTATCAGATAAGATCGAGCGAACAGAGGTGTACTTATCTTGTTGAAGCACAAATATATAATCCTGAGCCCCAACCTGCAATACTGTCTGGCAGTTGGGAAAGAGAGTTTGCATCATATCTAGCCAAGAGGATAGATTTTCCTGTTGGAAATAGGAAAGATGGCAATAAACCAGCTGAATCTTTTTGAAAGTTTGCGGTGCCTGCCCCTTCCCCTCAATCAAATAGGGATACCAAGGATTGAGCGAACGAGCCTGCTCCTGCTGGGTCAAAAGGGCAATTAACTGCTTTTCACGTTCGCTGAGCCCAGCTTCCTCCAGTAAAATCCACTGCTGAGAAGCTAAAGGGAGAGTAAGATAGCCTAATTTCTCTATCGGCTGATCTGAAATCTGAGCCTCAGGAAACCAGTCTTGTAATTCTTTTGCAAGCATTTCTACGCCTCCACTTTTTGGATACACCACGAAATCAAGGTCTCTAGACGCTCCATATTTTCAGTCAGATGGAGATAGCCCATCACTGCTTCAAAACCTGTAGACATGCGGTAAGTCACCACATCAGCATTTTTAGCCTTTGTGTGGCTATTGGTATTGCGACCACGTTTATAGATTTCTTCTTCTTTTTCCGTAAGGACTCGCTCCTCCAACATGAGGGAAATCAGGCGAGCCTGAGCCTTGGCTGAGACATACTTAGTCGCCTCTTGGTGGAGTTTATTGGGCTTGGTCATGCCTTTGAGGATAAGGTGGCGGCGAATATACATAGAATACACCGCATCTCCTTCAAAGGCTAGCGCAATCCCATTAATGAGATTGGCATCAATCACGTGTCCACCTCACTCCATCTTTGGTGTCAAGGAGCTTAATCCCTTGAGCAGCCAGTTGGTCACGGATTTGGTCTGCTGTCGCAAAGTCACGATTAGCACGCGCCTCTTGGCGTTTTTGGATCAAGGCTTCAATTTCTGCATCCAAAACTTCCTCGACAAAGACAATTCCGAAGACTTCTAACATGGCCGCAAGAGCTTCCTTGACACTTGCATCATAGTTGCCTGAATTGATCCATTTGGCCATTTCAAAGACAACTGTAATACCATTGGCAGCGTTAAAGTCCTCATCCATAGCCGCTACAAACTTATCTTTAAAGGCTTGTAACTCTTGAGCATCTACATTTCCAGTAAATGGTTGCTCATAGGTGTTCTTTAGATACTTGAGATTGGTCTCGGCATCACGCACTGCTTTTTCTGTAAAGTTGATAGGCTTGCGGTAATGCTGAGTGGCAAAGAAGAAACGAAGCACTTGGCCATCGATGGTTTTGAGGGCATCATGGACTGTGATAAAGTTGCCCAAGGACTTGGACATCTTGACATTGTCGATATTGACAAAGCCATTGTGCATCCAGTAGTTGGCAAAAGTCTGACCAGTCTTGGCTTCTGATTGGGCTATTTCGTTGGTATGATGCGGAAACTCTAGGTCAGCTCCACCACCGTGAATATCAATGGTATCTCCCAAAATCTCTGTCGACATAACCGAACACTCGATATGCCAGCCTGGACGACCAGGTCCCCAAGGACTATCCCAAGAAATCTCGCCTGGCTTGGCAGATTTCCAGAGGGCAAAGTCCACAGGATTTTCCTTACGTGCCGTTTCTTCATCTGTTCGACCTGAAGCACCCAACTCCAAATCTTCCAAGGTTTTATTGGCTAACTTGGCATAGTTATGAGATTTTTCCACACGGAAGTAAACATCCCCTTGACTCTCGTAGGCAAAGCCTTTTTCAATCAAGTCAGCGACAAAACGAATGATGTCCTCCATAAACTCTACCACACGCGGATGGCGAGTCGCAGGCTTGACACCCAAGGCCGTCACATCCTCACGAAAGGCCGCGATGTACTTGTCCGCAACCTCCTGAGGTGTGATACCTTCTTCCTTGGCGCGATTGATAATCTTATCATCTACATCTGTAAAATTGGAAATATAGGCAACTTCGTAGCCACGATATTCAAAGTAGCGACGAATGGTATCAAAAGCCACCGTCGAACGGGCATTCCCAACGTGGATATAGTTGTATACCGTTGGCCCACAGACATACATGCGAACCTTTCCTTCTTCGATTGGGACAAATTCTCGCAAATCACGAGACATGGTGTCGTAAATTTTAATCATGCGGTCCACTCCCTTCTCTATTTCTGACTTTTTCGGCTGAAAACCAGCTCTGCAAAAGGACCAAATTGTCTGAGGCTATCCAGTTGGTAAAAGCGCTGCCCTTCCTCTTGGGTAAAGAGGGGAACCCCCTTTCCTAGGATAAGGGGTGCTATCTGAATAATGAGGTGATCGAAAAGATCCGCATCCAAGAGCGGTCCTACCAAGGAATTACCACCAATCACAAAGACATTTTTACCTTTGTCAATCTGGTGAACAAAGTCCACCACATCCCCAGCTACTGGCTGGTAATTGCTGACAGACAGGTGCCTATCATGCGTAAAGACATAGTTTTCCGTAGCTTGATAAAAACTTTCTACATCTTGCAAATCTTGGATTTCCTCAAAGGTCCGCTTGCCCATGATGGTGATATCCATTTGCCTGTAAAAATCATCATAGCCTGTATCCTCTACAGAACCAAGCTGATGCAGCCAGTCTATCCTGTGCTGGCTGTCTGCCAAGTAGCCATCCATGGTGATACAGCCGTAAAAATATACTGCCATTCTTGTAGTTACCTTTCTAGTTCCTTTGCTATTGTCAAAGCAATAGTGAAAAAAGTCATGGCATCAGCTGTCCGCTCTTCATGGCGGGCATCCCAGGTTCGGTTATGATGATCCACATAGTCAGCTGTGTAGAAGAACTGATAGACTTTACTCTTGCGAAATTGACTCCAAGCCATGATAACTGAAGCTTCCATGTCCACCACTTTGGCTCCTGCAGCCAAGCGACGCTTGACCTTATCAGGCGTTTCTCGATAAAAGGCATTACTACTCTCTACAACCCAGACGATCTGTGACTGGCTTCTTTAGCCTGCTCTAGTTTATTGACGTAGTACTCTCGTTTTTCTTCAACTTCATGGATCGTTGGTTCATCCTTCTGTCCATGAACACGCACAATCTTAGCAGGAATTCCGACCACCGTCACATCACTAGGTACATCTGCCACAACAACTGCTGCAGCACCGACCTTAGCGTTTTCACCAATTTCCACTGGTCCGATAACTTGGGCATGAGCCGATATGAGAGCTCCTTTACGCACAGTCGGATGGCGTTTGCCACAGTCTTTCCCTGTCCCTCCAAGAGTCACCCCATGATAGAGGAGAACTCCCTTCTCAACAATCGCTGTCTCTCCAATCACCAAGCCAGAACCATGGTCGATAAAGACACCTGATTCTATCTGAGCCCCCGGATGGATCTCAATCTGAGTCCAGAAGCGCCAAAACTGACTGTGCATACGAGCCAAGAGTTTAAAGCCATGCTTCCAGAGAAAATGCGAGAGACGGTGAGCAGCCAAGGCCTTGACACCTGGATAGGTCAGTAGAACCTCCAAAGTGGTGCGCGCCGCTGGATCATTTTCTTTTACGATATCAATGGTTTCGCGCCACCATCCCATACATTTCTCCTTTCTTATTCTGAATCTTTTGGTTTGTGTGTAAATTCTTTCTTCGGTTTGTGGTCCTTGTGATGACGTGGACGGTGAGGACGTTCAGACTTTTCACCTTTTTCATCACGCTCAGGTTTTGGTGGACGTGGAAGAAGAGCCTTCATAGAAGCATCAACACGTCCTTTTTCATCAATCTTGATAACTTTGACATCGACTTCGTCTCCAATAGCCACCAAGTCTTCGACATTATTGGTACGCGTCCAAGCCATTTCCGAAATGTGAACGAGGGCGTCTGTCTTGTCAAAGAGGTTAACAAAGGCACCGAATTTCTCGATACGAACAACCTTGGCATGGTAAACTTCATCTACTTTAGCCTCACGAACCAAGCCAGCAATGATTTCTTTGGCACGGTTAATAGCAGCTTGGTCACTAGAGTAGATAGATACATTTCCTTCTTCGTCGATATCAATCTTAACGCCTGTTTCAGCGATAATCTTGTCAATCGTTTCTCCACCCTTACCAATGACAATCTTGATCTTATCAACATCAATCTTAATGGTATCAATTTTCGGTGCAGTTGGAGCCAATTCTGGACGAACTTCTGGAATGGTTGCTTCAATCACATCAAGGATTTCAAAACGGGCTTTCTTTGCTTGAGCAAGAGCCTCAGTCAAGATTTCAGCAGTAATCCCTTGGATCTTGATATCCATTTGAAGGGCTGTAATCCCGTCACGAGTTCCAGCAACCTTAAAGTCCATGTCTCCAAAGTGGTCTTCCAAACCTTGGATATCGGTCAATACTGTGTAGTTATTTCCATCTGAGATGAGACCCATGGCAATACCAGCTACTGGCGCCTTGATTGGCACACCACCAGCCATAAGGGCAAGCGTTCCCGCACAGATAGAAGCTTGAGAAGAAGAACCATTTGATTCCAAGACTTCTGCTACCAAGCGGATAGCGTATGGGAATTCTTCCAAGCTTGGCAAGACTTGAGCAAGGGCACGCTCACCAAGAGCACCGTGACCGATTTCACGACGACCTGGCGCACCATAACGACCTGTTTCTCCTACAGAGTATTGAGGGAAGTTATAGTGGTGCATAAAGCGTTTCTTGTACTCTGGGTCCAAACCATCGATGATTTGAGTTTCTCCCATCGGAGCCAAGGTCAAGACTGAAAGAGCTTGAGTTTGGCCACGAGTGAAAAGACCAGAACCGTGCACACGAGGAAGGAAGTCAACAACCGCATCCAAAGGACGGATTTCATCGACCTTACGACCGTCAGGACGCACCTTGTCTTCTGTGATCAAACGGCGCACTTCAGCGTGTTCCATTTGTTCCAAGATTTCAGCCACATCACGCATGATACGGTCAAATTCTTCATGGTCTGCATATTTTTCTTCGTAAACAGCAGTCACTTGGTCTTTAACTGCTTGAGTTGCAGCTTCACGAGCCAATTTTTCTTCTACTTGAACCGCTTTTTGGAGGTCACTATTGTAGGCTGCGATGATTTCAGCTTGCAAGTCCGCATCCACATGAAGCAATTCCACTTCTGCTTTTTCCTTACCGACAGCAGCAACGATTTCTTCTTGGAAGGCAATCAATTCTTTGACTGCTTCATGCCCTTTGAGAAGAGCTTCCAACATGATTTCTTCTGACAATTCTTTGGCACCAGACTCCACCATATTGATAGCATGTTTGGTCCCAGCTACTGTCAATTCAAGAAGCGAACGCTCTGCTTGTTCTTGACTAGGGTTGATGATGATTTGGCCATCTACATAACCCACTTGTACACCAGCGATTGGTCCGTCAAACGGAATATCTGAGATAGAAAGTGCCAAGGATGAACCAAACATTGCTGCCATTGGTGCAGAGGCATTTTCATCATAAGAAAGAACCGTATTGATGACTTGCACTTCATTACGGAACCCCTCCGCAAACATAGGACGGATTGGACGGTCAATCAAACGCGCTGTCAAAGTCGCATCTGTTGAAGGACGTCCTTCACGTTTCATAAAGCCACCAGGAAATTTCCCAGCCGCATACATTTTTTCTTCGTAGTTGACTTGAAGTGGGAAGAAATCCCCAGTTGCCATCTTCTTAGACATAACGGCAGCAGTCAAGACAGTTGACTCACCGTAACGCACGACAACAGAGCCATTTGCTTGCTTAGCAACCTGACCAGTCTCTACGATCAACTCACGACCCGCAAAAGTCGTTTGAAACACTTGTTTTGTCATTGTAATCCCCTTTGGATTGATGAAATTATACGCCTTGCCTACAAAGATCAAGATACTAAGGTCGCAAAAAGCAAAGTAAAAATAGGAAACTGGCGAAGTCTTCGATGAAGACAAGATAGTTTATCTTTTTTACACAGCTTTTCGGCCGAGTTCAATTACTCATGATAGCATAAATTGACGCAGTGTGCGATGCACACCAGGAAATCTATCTTTTTCACTAGGGATTTAGCCCATGTTCAACTACCTAAATACCTTGAAAAGTTTAAAAATATTATTCTTTAGCATTTGTATCTTTTATAGCATAGCAGATTTGAATAGCTAAGAATCTGTTTATACCCTCATCTTTGTATCAAGTACGTACAGAGTCTATTTTATCATATTTTTCTTAAAAAGTACGGGCTTTTCTATTAAAAAGGAACCATTCCCCTCACCTGAGAAGAATGGTTTGCTTTTTATTATCCTAAAGACTGATGGTTAAACAAGGCATGGGTTGCTTGGTGGATGTATTTTGCTGTTTCAGCATTGTTCATGGTGTAAAGATGCACACCAGCAACATCCTGAGTTACCAAGTCCACGATTTGGTCCACGGCATAGGCAAGTCCTGCTGCTCTGAGCGACTCAGGGTCATGCTCATACTTGTCTAAGATAGCCTTAAATTTACGTGGAAGATGGATATTCTCACAAGTCTTCAAGAGACGAAGCGCTTGGTTACGGTTAAGAATGGGCATGATCCCCGCATGAATAGGAACATCAATCCCTGCCAAGGTACACTTGTCTTGAAAATCGTAGAAACGCTCATTATCAAAGAAAAGTTGCGTTACGAGGCTGGAACAGCCTGCATCCACTTTCTTCTTGAGATTTTGAATATCTGAGATCTGGTTTGGCGAGTCAGGATGCCCTTCAGGATAACAAGCTCCAATAATATCAAAGTGAGGGGCTTGTTCCTTGATGAACTCAATCAAATCCGTTGCGTAGCGGAAATCCTTTTGTGGCTCCACATCAGGGATAATATCCCCACGCAAGGCCAAGATTTTCTGTACCCCAACCTTATCCAAGTCTGCAATGGTTTCAGCAACCTTTTCCTTGGTCAGATAGATAGCTGGCAAGTGGGCAATGGTTGGAATCGCCAAGTCATTTTGGATAAAGTCAGCCAAACGAACCGTTGTTTCCTTGATATTAAATTTATTATTGCTGGCGGTCACACTGATAAAGTGCGGTGCTAGCTCCTGCATATCTTGAAGAGCAGAAATAATTTTATCATTACCCACAGCTGGGTTTGGAGGGAACACTTCAAATGAAAGTGACGGAGTTTGGCGTGACATAGTCATTATCCTTTTCTTTTTGATTTCATGATTGCTGAGCCAGCTAGGGCCAAGCAGTTCCTTGATCAGTCAGTGTCAAGAGAGAAATCTTATCTTACAATTTCTCACGCGCAGCTTTTGCTGCTTCGACAAGGCGGATCAAGCTTTCTTTTGTTTCTGGAATACCACGTGTTTTCAAACCACAGTCAGGGTTGATCCAAACTTTCTTGCTTGGAACTTTGGCAAGAATAGCATCGATTGTGTGGTCGATTTCGCCTTCATTTGGCACACGAGGTGAGTGGATATCGTAAACCCCAGGTCCCACTTCTGTTTGGAAGTTTTTCGCTTTGAGTTCGTCCAAGATTTCAAGGTTTGAACGGCTTGCTTCAAAGGAAATAACGTCCGCATCCATGTTGTCGATAGCTGGGATGATATCTGTAAATTCTGAGTAACACATGTGAGTGTGGATTTGAGTGTCTGGCGCTACTGTTGAGTGTACCAAGCGGAAGGCAGGAATAGCCCAGTCAAGGTAGTCTTCGTACCAGTCGCTACGACGGAGTGGCAATTTCTCACGAAGAGCAGCCTCGTCGATTTGGATGATTTTCACACCTGCAGCTTCAAGGTCAAGAACTTCATCCTTAATAGCAAGGGCGATTTGAAGAGTTGAGTCCTTGATAGAGATGTCTTCACGTGGGAATGACCAGTTAAGGATGGTAACAGGTCCTGTCAACATACCTTTAACAGGTTTGTCAGTACGGCTTTGTGCGTAGCTAGACCATTTGACAGTGATAGGGTTAAGACGAGTTACATCACCCCAGATGATTGGTGGTTTCACCCCACGCATACCGTAAGATTGTACCCAACCATTCTTAGAGAAGAGGTAACCTGACAAGTTTTGACCGAAGTACTCAACCATGTCGTTACGCTCGAACTCACCGTGTACAAGCACGTCAAATCCAACTTCTTCTTGCCATTTGATCCATTCGTCGATAGTTTCAGCAAGGAAGGCGTCGTACTCTTCTTGTGACAATTCACCTTTACGGTAAGCCAAACGTTTGGCACGGACTTCCTTAGTTTGAGGGAATGAACCGATAGTTGTTGTTGGAAGAGCTGGAAGTTTAAAGGCTTCTTCTTGGATAGCTTCACGTTCTGCAAAGGCTGGCAAACGAGTGTAGTCTGCGTCAGTCAATCCAGCGATGCGTGCACGAAGTTCTGCATTTTCACCCACACGTTCAGTCGCAAAGAGTTCTTTGTTAGCTACAAGAGCTTGTTCACCTTGACCGTTGCGGATAGCATCCAAATCATGGATCTCATCCAATTTTTCAACTGCAAAGGCAAAGTGGTTCAAGATAGCTGGTTCAAATTCTTCGTTAGCAGTTGTAAATGGCACATGAAGAAGTGAGCATGAGCTTGTCAATACGATGTTTTCAGCTGGGATTTGCTCAAGAACAGCCAAGCTCTTTTCGTAGTTGTTGCGCCAGATGTTCTTACCATTGACAATACCTGCATAAAGAGTCTTGTCAGCTGGGAAGCCACCTTTAACGAGTTCAAGAGTTTTCTTACCTTCAACAAAGTCAAGACCGATCGCATCTACTGGCAATTTCACAAGGTCAGCGTAAATGTCACGAACGTCTCCGAAGTAAGTTTGAAGCAAGACTTCAAGACCTTTTTTATCAGCCAAAAGCTTGTTATAAAGGTTCAAGAAGAGAGCTTTTTCTTCAGCAGTCAAGTCTTTTACAAGAGCCGCTTCGTCCAATTGAATACGAGTCGCACCAAGTTCAGCCAATTTTGCAAAAACTTCTTGGTAAGCAGCCACTAAGCTGTCTACGAAGTCTTCTGCTTTCACGCCTTCTTCAAAGTCTGATAATTGAAGGAAAGTGAATGGTCCTACAAGAACTGGACGAGTGTTGAGACCAAGTTCTTTGGCTTCTTGGAACTCATCGAAGATCTTGTGACCTGCAAGTTTGACTTGAGTATCTTTTTCAAATTTAGGAACGATGTAGTGGTAGTTGGTGTTGAACCATTTCTTCATCGGAAGGGCACGAACATCCCCTTTTTCACCTTGGTAACCACGCGCCAAAGCAAAGTAGCGCTCAAGGTCAGACAAGTCCAAGTTTTGAACAGAAGCTGGCACCACGTTGAAGAGGAAAGCAGCATCGAGGAAGTTGTCATAGTGAGAAAAGTCATTTGAAGGGATTTCAGTGATGCCTTTTTCTTTGACGATGTTCCAGTGTTTAGCACGCAATTCTTTAGCCGCAGCCAAGAGTTCTTCTTCTGAGATTTCTTTTCTAAAGTATTTTTCAGTTGTAAATTTTAATTCGCGGAATTCACCCAAACGAGGGAAACCGATGATCGTAGTTGACATGATGTGTCCTCCAAAATTTGTTGTTGAAACTATCTTAACAGAAAAGAAAGCGCCTGTATAATTGTAAAAAATTAGGCTTTGATATAGTTTGAAACTATATCACTCTTTTGATCAAAAGAAAAAGACTTGAGATCAGTGTCTCAAATCCTTTGTATTACCTGTTTTATAGCTGTATTTCAGTTAGACTGTTCAAATGCGTCATTAGTAATTCTTATAAGTGCCTATGGCTTGTTATTAGAAAAGACTATAGGTTGATTTTTCTTTGGTATTTTTGGTATTTCCCTTGAAAAGTGCGGACGGAAGATGAAATTGTCCAGTGGATGATTTTAGAAATCCAAGAAATTTCATCCCTATCAATTTTTTTCCTGTTCAAGTGGGACGACTGCTAGTGTCTTTCCTAAACTGGCTAAAACTTTTAAGACTGTATCCAATTGAGGACTAGTCTTTCCTGTTTCCATCCTAGCTATGACAGGCTGGCTGACTCCACTGAGTTCCTCTAGCTTTTTCTGACTGATACCTTGCTCATGTCTAGCCTCAATCAACTCACTCATAATAGCCACTCGCATATCACTTTCAAGAATTTCTTCCTTGGTAAAGAGTTCTGTTCGGACATCCTTCCAATTACTTCCAATGGCACTATTCTTCATCACTTAACCCTCTTTCTTTTATGTCCTTCAGTTCACGCTTGGCTTTTTCAATTTCTCTCCTAGGAGTTTTCTGAGTCTTTTTGACAAAATGATGTAAGAGAACAAAACTCCCATCAAGCCAAGCTACAAATAAAATCCTATCCCTCAGAGGTCTTAATTCCCAAATCTCATCTTCCAAATGTTTGATATAGGGTTCACCAGCTCTAGTCCCATGCTGACTAAGCAACTCGATATAGTCGTTTAGTTTATTGAGTTTGATGCGACTATCCTTACTCTTCTTTCTAGCCAATTCTCTCATATAATCTAAGACTGGCTCGTTTCCATTTTTGTCCTTATAGAAGTAAATCGTGTGCACCAAGTAGCCTCTTTCTAATCCAATTATAACTCAAAAGTTATTAAAAGTAAATTCTAATACCCATAAAAAGAAGACCTTAGAATCATTCTAAAGGTCTCATTTTTATTATTCGAAAAAATTACGAGAAGAGTTATAATGTGGAGCTAATTCTGACTCTTACTCCAGCTCAATCCCCTTCTCTCGAAGATTAGCCAGACACTCCTCATAGTATTCTGCATCATGTTCACTATAGATGGGCTTGCCTAGCTTCTCTTCTGCTAAGTCTTCATAAGCAGGGCAAATTTTCCCACGGTAGTTCTTGTCCAGCCATTCTGGACTAACATTGTAGCCTCGGTTAGCCATCTCCTTCATGATTAAGTCATGGTAGGCATAGAGATGATAGGGCGAGTGGGTAAAGACATAGTCCACCGTCGCATGCTTTCTACCCCAGCCATTGCCACGAAGGGCACAGCACTCTCGGTGTTGCCCCAAAAGCTGTGGACGGGGAAGTTGTGAAATCAAAACCTCATGCCAAAGTCTCATAGGTGTCTCCTTTCAGTAAGGTCGAATGTTGCAAGTAGGTATTCGGATAGCGATCAAGCAACTCTCGAGTCTTAGCAATCAAGTCTTCCTTAGAAGCCTGACCAAAGCGGTAGCGATCCAGCAAGAGCATATAGTCCTTACGCTCGGCATCTGTCGCTTTCTTTTTGAAATAGCCCCATATATGCTGAAAGGCATTGCAAACCTGACCCCTGTGTTCTGGGATTTGACAGGCACGGTCAATCATCTCTTGAACCTGACTCAGCTCCACCTCTTCATTCTTCAAGTATTGGCGAATCTCATTGTAAATATTGCTAGAATGACTCAAAACGAGGTATTTGTTTCTAGCCCAGAGTTGCTGACACTGGGATTTTTGGTTAGTTTGTTCCATGTTTCTCCTTGTTTTCTATCCGTTTCCAGGAAATATGGAAACAAAGTTGTATTTAAAAAATGAGTGAATTATGAGCTTCACATGACTGACTGTATGAATCTTTTTTCTTCTTCTAAAGTTTCCTGACACTTAGGAAACAAAGTAATAATTTTCTTTTAGTTCTCTGAAACGGTCAAAACTGAGAATACCCTCATTTTGTAATCTGCCTAAAACGACGCTAGGATGAATATCTATCTCCTCAGAAAAGCGAAGAATATCAGACTTCGCAAAGTTTCCTTTTTTGACAAAAGCTTGATAGTCTCCTGGTCTTATTAAAAGATCTTTTGCAAACTGGTCTGCCTGTTCCTCAGAACGAAGATAGGACTCACTGTTTCCTTCATCAGATGAAAAATCATTCTCCAGAATGTGCCCAATCTCATGAAATAGTGAGAACCAGAAAATGTCTGACGCTTTATTTCGATCCGTCAGTAAAAGCAAGGCACTACCATTACTGAACTTTTTAGTCGCTCCATTCAAATTGGCATTTGGCAAAGCAGGTAGACCGACTAGGACAACACCACAGTCTAGCAAGATATCATACAAGCGTTGAGGAAAAACTTCCGGATTTTGTCTCGTCAACTTTCTCAAGGCAGGCAAGCTTTTCTCTAACTTTTTGCGATTGAGCTTGGTAGTTGTTACATCACGCGCTTTTTTAGATGCCAACTCCAGCATGATATTAGAGTTTACTATACTTTTAGTCGTGAACTCACGCGTATTCCGATAGCTGACTAGATGATTAAAAGATGTAAGGTTTTCTAAACTTGCCACACCTAGAATCTTGCGAAGCTCTATAATCTTTTCCTTCAAGCTATAGCGTTTGTCTGGCACGTAGCCTTCTTCCTTAAAATACTTGAAATCAATCATCTCACAGATTTCTTTCTCGCCACCTTCTTCTAGCTCTTTTTGTTCTACAATCTCTGCAACTTTTACATCATAAGCATTCTGAAGATTGAGCCAGGTTTGCATAGAAACTCCACTTAGCTTGGCTAATTTATGAGCCGTTTCCTTACTAATGGACTCCTCAGCATTGACAAGCTTGCTGACAGTCTTTGCTGACACTCCCAAACGCTCCGCAAATTCTTTCTGCGTTACGTTATAATCTTCAATCAACTCTTCAACATACTGACCTGGATGAAAAGCAATCAGGTCTTTGTATTCAACAATTTTATTACTCATAGTGATTGCTGACCTCCTCTATTTTTAGAATTTCGATTTCTACAGGACTAGGAAATACCTTCTCCATATCCTCCTCCCGAAATTCTACAATCAACCGATAGGAACTCTTTCGACCATCTATATCCAAAGCAAACTGTCCCTGTCTCTTTCCCTTGAGTTGGTGAAAGTGATACTTAGGAAAAGCCGTCACACTAGCCAAAGAATCCGCCACTTCCAAAAAGTTGATCAACTGATGCAACTTTACAGCAAGCTTATCCGAAAAATCCTTTTTCGCCTGCCTTAGCTCTGTGCACTGCTTTTTAACAGTTTTATTTGTATAGATAAGCTTCATAAATCCCTTTCCGTTAAATTAAATTACCTTTTAGGTAATTTAATTATACCATCTTTAGACAGTAAAAACCAGCCAAAAGTTGATTTGGCTGGGATTATAGTTATTAATTTAGAATAAGAAATGTTACCTATTTTCTTTTTAAAATGTAAATTCCATCACCTAATCTATAACTAGTTAATTCTACATCTGTTGCTCTTGCTGTTTCTATATCATCAAACGAGAGATTTGTTATGACATGATGAGCGTGAGGAAAACCTGTAACTCCAAATATCTTAAACCCAAAAACTCCTAGAACAGGGTTTAGATAACTTGCATTACTACCAACATACATTAATCCAATCAAAAGAAATAACAATGAATTCATGAAAATACTAGTTGTATTATTCATATCAAAAGACAGTAACGGAGTAAAATATGTAACAATGTAGTTCATCAATGAATCACTTTCCGGTGATATTTCCATTTTTCTCGGTATTTTGATACTTTCCTTACCATCAAACTTAAATAATTTCCATAATTTAATAAATGAAATAAAAATTAGAACAACAAAAACTGCACGAATCAATTTATGATTGAAATCAAGAGCTATTAATCTCTCAAATGAGAATTTGGAATAATTAATATTACTAAAAAGAAGCCATAAATATAGTGGTAGGTACGAGGTGATAAACAATGTCCACTTAGAAAAAAGATCTCGCTGCATTACATACGTCCTTCTTCAACCGTTTCAACTTCAGAAATATAAGCTGTTACAAGAGCATCTGATATAGCATTAATCAATTGAACACAATTTTTCTCATCAGTAATACTTAGCTTTCCATTTCTGAACGTAACCCCTTCAATTGCTTTATAAAATTTATGACTAGAATCATTTTTTATAGTTTGTATTTTGTCAATATGTTTAACTGTTTCTGTAAAACGATTCGTATCAGAAACAATTTTAATCAACCTCGTAGCAAGTCTTTTACCATTGATCACTTTTGTTTTCAAAAAATTAATTGAAGCTTGTTCAAATATAGTTTTTATATTTGCATTAGTATTTAGAATTTCTGTTGCTTGCTCAGCGAATTTTTGATTCATTCCAAATATAGAATCAAATTTTGATTCAGCTTGATTGATTAAAATTTTATCATCATTGACAATCATCAGATCAATCTTCTTATTCAAACCAAATAGGTTATTTTGATTACGTAGATTAATTTTATTATCCGTAAAATTACCAATAATCCACTTTTTTTCTAACTGAAATGCATTTACAAACGAACCAATGAATTTAAGATTAATTAAATCATCCTTTTTTATGACAACCAAATAATTGTGTAATGTTTTTTCAGTTTCACTACTCGAACTAAGTAGATGTTGTTGTTCATCATTAAATTTTGAAATTACAGATTGAATATTTCCGTAGTTCGACACCTCTACTTGCTCATGTACATTCTTATACGTTACGACTGGATCATATGGTTTTATTTCTCGATTACTAAAAATAGATTGCCCCATACTTTCAATAATTGATTTTATTACAGTTTCTTTAGTTTTTTTATCAGCATCTTGTTTATATAAAAAAATCTCATTTTTCTTAATTTTAATTAGAAAAATCTTAACATATTCATCAAAATCTGGTTGTTGACTAAAAGAAGCCAACACGTTTTTTTCATCATTAATATTTATTGGAATCAATTTATGCCTCTTTCCACTACTCCACCTTCACCTGTCCATTCATCAGCATTGGCAAGAGCCAATCACGCAGTTGGGTAAGTTCTTGATTTTGCACATTATTGTGTAAAACTTGGGTTCTAATGCTATCAGTAATTTCCCCGAATTTTTGTATATACGTTTTTTCAAATGGAATCTGGAATCCAACCATTATATCAGGCGACACCCTTTTATGACTATTTGATGTTCCTGTTGCGAATCGTGTGCAATATTCAATAAATCCTTTACTAGTTGCAACTTGGTATAAAAAATTTTTCTCAGATCGATTAAAAGTTTTCCATACAATAAACTCTGTTGATGATATTGCATTTTCTTCTAAGTTATAAACAACTCGATTAAACCATGGGTTAAGTTTTGAAACTAATAAGTCACTTTTTTCAACTATAAATTTATTACTTCTAATAGTTTCTCCAAGCTCATATGAGAAAGAACCTGAAACATCATATTCTGGTATACTATAATATTTAAATTCTTCTTTAGGAGTTTTCATTGGATTTATTGTCTCTCTACCAATTTCAAGCAATGAAGACAACTTCTCCACTCCCCACCCCTCTGGGATTTCGCGTTTGAGTTCTGGGTTATAGACCATCTTTCCGCCTGATGATTTGTAGGGTTTGCCATTCTGGTCTGGGAAATCAAACTGGACAAACCAGTAGTCATATAGAGTCTTAGCCATGGCTTCCAACTCTTGGTTGATTTGGTTGTTGGTTTGGATTTTTTTATCTAAAGTACCCAAAATATCTGTTATTTGATTTTGTTGTTGGATTGAAGGAACATTTGGTATCTTAGTATCTCTTAAATTATCGTTATATAATCTTTTTATGGTACTTCCATTTGTGGTAATAAAAGGATTCGTTTGTAAAAAATAATACAGAAACTGATTTGTTACCTTTGATTCATCATTTTCTATCCATACTATATTAGAATCCTGAAAATAAGAATCTTCTCCATCAAATATTACTGTTTTCCCAATTGTTCCTGCAGCAGAAATTAAAATATCACCTTTTTTAGGATATGAATATTTTTCTTTGTATTCAAGATAAACCTTTTCATCAATATATACTGTCGGAGTACCACCAAACGTTGAGATTTTATAAAAAGGGATACCTGAAAATTCATTTGTCTGATATTTCAATATTCTCTTACACATTGAGATTTTTCCAATCTCCCCTAGCCTTAAACTACTCATACTTGATCCCCTTCATTTGCTCTTCAATCTCCTTCTCCAATGCATGTGATTGCTGGAAGAGGTCTGAGAGTTTATTTTGAAAAGCGGTCATCTTGGCTTCAAACTCTTCTGCCGTGATATCTACATAGTCAATCTTGATGTCAAAGTATTGGCCTGCGCTGAGAGAGTAATTTTTCTCCTTGATGTCTTCATAAGAGACAGTAACAGAAAAGTCATCGACGACTTCTTTCTTGGTAAAGGTCTCGACGATCTGCTGCTCTTCCTCAGGAGAAAGAACGGTCTTTTGGTTCTTGCCTTCCTTGACCTTGGTTCCGAGGTTTGAGGCATCGATGAGGACGACATCGCCCTTATTTCTCTTATCGATAAAGAGGATAGAGACGTTGGTACCTGTCGTCGCAAAGATATTAGACGGCATGGAAACGACACCAGCCAGCATTTGATTGTCCACCAAGTGTTGACGGATGGCCTTATCAATCCCTGACTGGGCAGTAATAAATCCTGTTGGCAAGACAACGGCTGCTTGGCCATCTGACTTCAGGGAGTAGATGATATGCTGAACAAAGAGCTCATAAATAGCCATCTTGTCCTTAGACTTGGCTGGAACCTTTGGTACACCTGCAAAGAAACGTTCACTGGCTTCTGGCAAGGTCTCCACTTGGTCACGCCACTCTGAAAAGTCCAGCTTGAAAGGAGGATTAGACACGATATAGTCCATCTTCTCAGGATGACGGTTAGCGATGATAGTATTTCCCTGTACGATATTATGTATGGAATGTTGCAGTCCGTTCAAGATGAGGTTGAGACGAAGGAGATTGGATGACTTTTGCGAGATATCCTGACTATAGACAGTGGTCTTATCCACACCGATACGACTAGCCAAGTTCATAAGCAAGGTGCCCGAACCAGCAGATGGGTCATAAATCCGCACATTTGATGGTTGGTCATTTCCTACCAAGATATCAGCGATAATCTTAGCTACAGAGTGAGGCGTGTAGTACTCGGCATACTTGCCACCACCGTCTTTGTTGTAGTCCTTGATCATGTACTCAAAAAGAGTAGAGAAAAAGTCAAAGCCTTGTGAAAAGATGGTCTCATCGAACTTCACTCGAGTAAGGAGATTTATGATAGATTTTGCCACTTCGTTGCGCTTACTGCTATCTGATATGGTATCGGTAATCAAGCGCTCGTCGAAAAGACGAATAGCTGTGTCGCCGTCTGTATGAACAGAGAAGATATCGTTATTGTCGATGGCGATTTGGTTGAGGGTATTTTCAAAAGTCTCGTAGAAAGTCGCTTCATTTTGCTGACGGTGAAGGGTTTCGATCAACTGGTCTGGCTTGAGCCAAGCGGTGCTGGTACCGATATCCTCCAAAAGCCAGTCATAGTCTTCCTCACTCATAGCCAACAAGTTTTCATAGGTGTTGGATTCATCTAGGACCTTGGCTTGATATAAAAACTTGTCGTTTAAAAATTTGTAGAGGAAGGATTGGGTGAGGAGTTTGTACTCACCCGCTTCTCCTCCTAGTCCCGCGTGGGTAAAGACAGCTTTCAAATCATCTACCAAGCCTTGGACTTGGACTTTGTATGTTTCATTCATTAGTGTTGGTATTCCTCTTCATATCCTTCAAATAGCGATTCAACCAATCTATCAAAATCTTGTTTGGCCATATTGCTAGCTGATTGGTTTTTCTTCATTTCTTTTCGGGCTTGCTCGCGAATCATTCGCTTTAGATATTCCTCATTATCTAGAACCCCTTGATTTTGACCGATTCTATGGTCTAATTTAACCTTAGAACCTTTGATGACATGGTAAATAGCAGGAAATTCACTGACCACAGTCGAGTTGGTCACATGCTTGTATGAACGAGCTGCCATTTCATCTCCATTAAAGTTCATGGTCAAACGTCTCATACGAGTATAATAATCCTCCACTGACTTAAAGAGTTCTTCATAGTCTTTTTGTGTTTCCTTGATATTTTCCATAGTATATCCTTCTTGACCATAGATAAAATGTTTTTGCATGATACGTTGGAATTCTTCGTAGAGAGAAACCCACTCAGGATCCTTTTCATCACGCTGTTTTTTTATCTTACCAGCTACCCGACGTCTCCAATCCTCCAGGTCATTAGCTGCTAGACGAAGTTCTTCCTCTGCAATCTTGACAAAACTAAAACTAGTCTCAGACATCGCTAAATTTAAGAGCGTTTGACTAGAAAAGTCAGCTGGTTTATCAATCAAGGACAGTGTCAGCATCCGTCTAGAGAGGATGTTGAGCAAGGTTGCGACCTGAGCAATGTCAATCTGCTCAATCAATTGATGGTAACCAAGGAGACGAGCAATATTGTAATACTGCTTGATTGACTCCAAAGCTTTTCGTAAATCGATTAACTGCTTTCTATCCTTGATATCATTGATAGCTTGGGAAAAGTATTCCAGATTATCTGTTGGATAGTCAAGCAAGATTAGCTCAGTCTTGCTTAATTCGTGAGAAATCTCGTCTGCTGGAACAAATAGAGAGCCAAAAACATCCTCTCCATTTTCCCCAGTCAAGGATGTATCATACTCTTGATTGAGTTCTTCCAGATAGGCACGATTGGTCCTGTCAAACTCCTTAGAAATATCCGCGAAGTCGATGACATAGCCAAAGAGATAGTCCTTGTATGGACGATTGACACGGGTTAGAGTCTGTAAAAGGTTATGAGCCTTGATTTTACGCCCTAGGTAGAGACGTTTGAGACGCGGGGCATCAAAACCTGTCAAGAGCATGGAGTAGACGATGATAAGGTCAATTTTGCCTTCTTTGTAAGCATCTACCTTGTCTTTCTTTTCTTCCTTATCTCCCTCATCATGGAGAATCAATGCAGATGTCAAGTTGATTGTTCCAGCTTTACGACGTTTTTCTAATTGCTTTTCAAGCTCACGCGCCTGCTTGGACGAGTCACAGACGATCATGCCACCAATCGTCTGATCATCAAAAATTACATCACGTGCTCGATTAAAGTCCTCGATGATAAAGTCTAACATAGGTTCTACATAACGAGGGTGAGCAAAGATATCCTCCTTAGACAAGCCTCCACGTTGGATCTCTTCATTGATGGATCTGAGATTGTCTTTATAAGAAGTCTCGATATCTTCTCGCATCAAACGTAGGGTAAAGCCATCATCGATAGACTGGTTGTAGTAGTATTTGTGGATATAGTCCCCAAAAATATCACGTGTGGTCGCATGATTTTCCTTGGTCTTGCCATCTTTCTTATAGGTAATCAATGGGGTCCCAGTCAAAGCAATCTTGATTGCATTGGTATCTGCCTGATAGAGATTTGGTAGGTAGGAACCGCGTTCATTATAAGAGCGGTGGGCTTCATCGATAAAGTAGATATTTTGACGATTGAGGTCATAACCAGAGCGGTCAGTCAAGTCTGAATTGTCCTTGAACTTCTGGATATTGACCACAGCGACATCATAGCCATCTTGTTTTTGATTGAGCTCTTGAGGGCTGTTGATACGCTTAACCTTGAGCCCTCGTTTGGTAAATTCTTTAAAGGCTTGGTCTGCCAGATCCAGACGATCCACGACAAAGTAAAACTGAGGGACGATTCCCTGTTTTGAGAAATAATTGGTCAGATAGCGGATATTGAAGAAAGCCAAGGCAGTCTTCCCTGAACCTTGTGTATGCCAGATAACGCCCTTCTTAACACCTCTTGCAATTGTCTCTTCGATGGAACGTGTCGCAAAATACTGAGGGTAGCGCATGACATGCTTCTGCAGTTGCATCTGACCATCCTTACTCTCTTCCTCTACATAGACTAGTCCAAAACGAAGCATAAAGAGCAGGCGTTCTTTCTGATACAAGGAGGACAGAAAGGCATTACAAGGTGTGTCAGGATTTAGGTTTGTTTTGAATTCTGGCTGGGACTTGAGGGCAAAGTGGTTCATGTCATCTAAAACGAAGTCGATTTGGCCCTCTGTTAAGGTTGCTAAGGAATGAAGAAAATCTTCTTCTCTTTCTTCCTTGAAAGCATTAAACTTGGTTTTTGAATAGGCATTTGAACCGTAGTAAGAGCCCTGTTTTTGTTGACCTTGTCCACTGATATAGGACAAGTTGTCAGACAGAGCTATCAACTGGGTGATATTGTTAAAGCGGCGGAACTTGCGATTTTCAAAACGTTGTCTAGTTCTGTCTTGCTCCGACTGAATTCCTGTTTTCCCATCTCGAATCGCATTTGGCTGTTTCACTTCGATATAAGAAAGAGGCAGACCATTGATAAATACGACAATGTCAGGACGGAATTCATCCTGGCCATTTTTACAAGTGACTTCAAGCGCTACATGAAAAGTATTGGCTTCAGGGTTTTCCCAGTCAATATAAACGGTATCTTCCTGACCTTGCAGGCGTCTAAAGAAAGAACGTCCCAAGTCATTTTGATCTAGTTCCAACTTGATATTGGCCAATTCTCTCTCAAAGTCTTCCTCTGTCAGGTAGTTGTTAAATTTTAAAAATTGCTCCTTAAAAACAGATACGAGGATATTGGTATCTGGATCTCGTTCTGCAATCTCCTTCCCATTACGGGGAAGATAGGTATAGCCCAGTCTCATAAGGTGTAGAGCTGCTGGAATTTGTACCCTCGTTAATTCAGAAAAATCTTTTTTCTTTGCCATCAAAAAACCTTTCTTAAGCTTCAGTTAAGGTATTCATATTATGATATTCTCAAATTATATACTAGTCTTAGTATAACATATTTAAGGTCAAAAACCTATCACATATTCTCTAAGAAAAATACAGTCATTCCCCCCTTCTTTTGCAAAATATGGTATAGTAGAATCATACTATCTATGAGGAGTTTACATGTCACAGGATAAGCAAATGAAAGCTGTTTCTCCCCTTCTACAGCAAGTCATCAATATCTCATCTATCGTCGGGGGAGTCGGCACCTTGATTTTCTGTATTTGGGCCTATCAGGCAGGAGTCTTACAGTCCAAGGAAACCCTATCGGCCTTTATCCAGCAAGCTGGGGTTTGGGGGCCACCACTCTTTATCTTTTTACAGATCCTACAAACCGTCGTTCCGATCATTCCGGGAGCTTTGACCTCAGTGGCTGGGGTCTTTATTTACGGCCACATCATCGGAACCATCTATAACTATATCGGCATCGTGATTGGCTGTGCTATTATCTTTTACCTGGTGCGTCTCTATGGAGCTGCCTTTGTCCAGTCCGTCGTCAGCAAGCGCACCTATGACAAGTATATCGGTTGGCTAGATAAGGGCAATCGTTTCGAGCGGTTCTTTATCTTTATGATGATCTGGCCTGTCAGTCCAGCTGACTTTCTCTGTATGCTGGCTGCCCTGACCAAGATGACCTTCAAGCGCTATATGATTATCATCATTCTGACCAAGCCCTTTACCCTAGTGGTTTATACTTATGGTTTGACCTATATTATTGATTTCTTCTGGCAGATGTTTTGATAATAGAAAATAGCCTGATACTAAATATACTTTGGTATGGAAATCATGCCAACTTTTCGATAGTGAATCGAGGACTAACCTAGCCTTTCCGCCGTGATAAAAACACCTGAAATCTCATGGTTTCAGGTGTTGGGAAACTTTGAGACAGTAGGCTCAAAGTTTCGATATGGAATTTCGAAGAAAGTCGCTACCGTCCATAATCACTTAAGGAAAGGCTCAAAAAAATTGTCTTCAAACAAAACATCCGTTTGGTTGCCCAAGCGGATATTTTCTTTGTTTTATTTTGCGACACTCTTAGCAAGAACAAAGTTTCCAAGTGTTGCGGAACCATTGCCAGCGACTGCTGGAGTCACGATGTAATCACGCACATCTGGTACTGGTAGGTAACCATTTAGAAGAGCAGTGAATTTCTCACGTACACGGTCCAGCATGTGTTGTTGGGCCATAACCCCACCACCAAAGACGATCACATCTGGACGGAAAGTCACTGTAGCATTGACCGCAGCTTGAGCGATATAGTAGGCTTGAACGTCCCAGACAGAGTTGTTGAGTTCAATATTTTCACCACGAATACCTGTACGAGCTTCAAGACTTGGACCAGCCGCAAAGCCTTCCAAACAGCCCTTGTGGAAAGGACAGACGCCGTTAAACTCTTTCTCCACATCCATTGGGTGTTTGGCTACATAGTAGTGACCCATCTCAGGGTGACCGACACCACCGATAAACTCACCACGTTGGATAACACCTGCACCAATCCCTGTACCGATCGTGTAGTAAACCAAGTTTTCGATACGACCACCAGCATTGTTACGAGCAACTACTTCACCATAGGCAGAGCTATTTACGTCAGTGGTGAAATACATGGGTACGTTGAGGGCACGACGGAGGGCACCAAGTAGGTCTACATTTGCCCAGTGAGGTTTTGGAGTCGTTGTGATAAAGCCATAGGTTTTTGAGTTTTTGTCGATATCAATCGGACCAAATGAACCGACAGCAAGGCCTGCAAGATTATCGAATTTTGAAAAGAATTCGATGGTTTTATCGATCGTCTCGATAGGAGTTGTTGTAGGAAACTGTGTTTTTTCTACAACGTTAAAATTTTCATCTCCGACAGCACAGACAAACTTTGTACCGCCCGCTTCTAAGCTTCCATATAATTTTGTCATGATAAACCTCTTATCTTTGTTTTCTCTATTATAGCACATTTTAAAGGGCTAGATTTCTCAATATTTTAGATTTTCCTCTGTAAATCTTACCATTCAAGCAAAAACGAACAAACATGTCATTTGTTCGTTTTGTTTTTAGATTTGATTTTTGAAGAGGATTAGGCTTTCACTTCGATGATCACGTCACCCTTGACAACTGAACCGCTTGCAACTGGTGTCACAGAAGCGTAGTCTGCTGTGTTGGTTACGATAACCATTGTTGTGTCGTCAAGACCTGCAGCAGCGATTTTGTTTGAGTCAAAAGTTCCGAGAACGTCACCAGCTTTGACCTTGTCGCCTTGAGCAACTTTTTGTTCAAAGCCTTCACCGTTCATAGTCACCGTATCGATACCAACGTGGATCAAGATTTCAGCTCCATTTGCTGTCTTCAAACCATAAGCATGTCCTGTAGCAAAAGCGATCGATACTTCTGCATCAGCTGGTGCGTAAACTACACCTTGGCTTGGTTTTACAGCGATCCCTTGTCCCATTGCACCACTTGAAAAGACTGGGTCATTCACATCAGCAAGCGCTACGACATCACCAACGATTGGAGTTTGGATTGTTTCATTTTGAGGAGCTACTGGAATGTTACCAGTTGTTTCTTCTTGGACCAAACGTTCTGTCGCTACTTCAGAAGCAACTTCTTTTTCGTCCTCGTAACCAAACATGTAAGTAAGGGCAAAACCAAGAACGAATGATACAGCTACCATAAGAAGGTATTGGAACAATTGACCGTTACCAACGTACAACATTGTACCAGGGATGATAGTGATACCATTACCAGTACCAGCGAGTCCAAGGATAGAAGCCAATCCACCACCGATAGCACCAGCGATCAATGAAAGGAAGAATGGTTTACGGAAGCGCAAGTTCACCCCGAAGATAGCAGGCTCTGTAATACCGAGGAAGGCAGAAAGAGCAGCTGGGAAAGCAAGTGTTTTCAGTTTAGGATTCTTCGTTTTAACACCAACGGCAACAGTTGCAGCCCCTTGAGCTGTCATCGCTGCAGTGATGATGGCGTTAAATGGGTTCGCATGGTCCGCAGCAAGCAACTGCACTTCAAGCAAGTTGAAGATGTGGTGTACACCTGATACGACGATCAATTGGTGAACCCCACCGATGACCAAACCACCAAGACCAAACGGCAAAGCAAGAATCGCTTTTGTTCCAAGGAGGATGTAGTTTTCAACAACGTGGAAGACTGGTCCGATGACAAAGAGTCCAAGGATAGACATGACCAAAAGTGTCACGAACGGTGTTACCAAGAGATCCAAGACATCTGGAACCACCTTGCGGAGAGCTTTTTCAAACTTGGCTCCGACCACCCCAATGATGAAGGCTGGAAGAACAGAACCTTGCAAACCAACAACAGGAATGAAGCCAAAGAAGTTCATAGCTGTTACTTCACCACCTGATGCTACAGCCCAAGCGTTTGGAAGCGAACCAGAAACCAGCATCATACCGAGGACGATACCAACGGCTGGATTTCCACCGAATACGCGGAAGGTTGACCACACAACCAAACCTGGCAAGATGATGAAGGCTGTATCTGTGAGGATTTGGCTGTAAATGGTAACATCTTCTGGAAGTGTCATTCCAAGAGCGTTCATGAGACCACGAAGACCCATGAAGAGACCAGTTGCCACGATAACTGGGATGATTGGCACGAATACGTCACCGAAAGTACGGATAGCACGTTGGAACCAGTTTCCTTGTTTAGCAGCTTCTGCTTTCATGTCTTCTTTAGAAGATGTTGGCAAACCAAGTGCAACGACTTCGTCGTACATCTTGTTTACTGTACCAGTACCAAAGATGATTTGGTATTGACCTGAGTTAAAGAAAGCTCCTTGAACTTTATCCAAGTTCTCAATCACTTCCTTATTGATTTTCCCTTCATCTTTGACCATGACACGTAGACGAGTCGCACAGTGGGCTACACTGTTGACATTTTCACGTCCGCCAAGGGCTTCGATGACCTTTTTTGCAATATCCTGATTGTTCATTTGCAAAAATCTCCTTATAAAATTTTGTTCTTGTTTGAAAGCGATTTTATTCGCCCTACGACTATTATTTTATCACGTTTCCAAAATATGTCAAGCGTTTTGCAGAAATTTTTATTCCCTTTCTTTTTCCTCTGATTATTTTTGCTCGTTTTTGAGGGAAATTCTCTTTTTCCTAAAAAAAATATCTTTAAACTTGAGGAATCAAGGCTTTCATTTACATTTTCTTTCATTTTTTCGTGAAAATTTGCCAGATTTCCTTTACTTGATTTATGGCAATCGTTTGACATATTTTTCTTTTTTTTAACATAAAAGACTTGCTTTTTTTGCAGAAAACGTTTACTATTAATAATAGAATAGAACTTATGGAGGAAAGATAAAATGGAATGGACAACTGAGCGCCGTTACAGACGCTATGAAGACTGGTCTAGTGATGAAATCAAGCAAATCAAGGAAAAGATGGCACAATCTCCTTGGCATACTCGTTACCATGTCGAGCCTAAAACAGGGCTTCTCAATGATCCAAATGGCTTTTCTTATTTTGATGGCAAATGGATTCTCTTTTACCAAAACTTCCCCTTTGGTGCAGCCCATGGGTTGAAGTCTTGGGTGCAGCTTGAAAGTGATGATTTAGTGCACTTTACAGAAACTGGGGTCAAAGTTTTTCCAGATACTCCATTAGATAGCCACGGTGCCTACTCTGGTTCTGCCATGCAGTTTGGCAATCAGTTGTTCCTATTTTATACTGGAAATGTCCGCGATGAAAATTGGATCCGTCACCCATACCAGATTGGCGCTTTGATGGATAAGGATGGCAAGATTACAAAGATTGATAAGATCTTGATTGACCAGCCATCAGACTCTACAGACCACTTCCGCGATCCGCAAATTTTTAACTTCAAGGGTCAATATTATGCTATCGTCGGTGGACAGGACTTGGAGAAAAAAGGCTTCGTCCGTCTCTACAAGGCTGTGGACAATGACTACACAAACTGGCAAGCGGTTGGCGACCTTGACTTTGCTAACGATCGCACTGCCTATATGATGGAATGCCCAAATCTGGTCTTTGTTGGGGAGCAACCTGTCCTTCTCTATTGCCCACAAGGATTGGATAAGGCTGTTCTAGACTATGACAATATCTATCCAAACATGTACAAAATCGGGGCTTCCTTTGATCCTGAAAATGCCAAAATGGTAGATGTGTCTCCATTGCAAAATCTAGACTATGGTTTTGAAGCCTATGCAACGCAAGCCTTCAACGCTCCAGATGGACGCGCACTAGCAGTAAGTTGGCTTGGGTTACCAGATGTTTCTTACCCATCTGACTGTTTTGACCACCAAGGAACCTTCTCATTGGTCAAAGAACTCACTATCAAAGATGGCAAACTCTACCAATATCCTGTCTCAGCCGTCAAAGAACTTCGTTCTTCTGAAGAGGTCTTCTCAAATCGTACTCAAACCAATAACACCTATGAACTGGAGCTCAACTTGGAGGCCAATAGTCAAAGCGAGATTGTCTTGCTCGCTGACAAAGAAGGCAAGGGGCTTTCAATCAACTTCGACCTTATAAATGGACAGGTGACAGTGGATCGAAGTCAGGCTGGTGAACAGTACGCCCAAGAATTTGGTACGACTCGTTCTTGCCCTATCAATAACCAAGCTACAACTGCAACTATCTTCATCGACAAGTCGGTCTTTGAAATTTTCATCAATAAAGGAGAAAAAGTATTTTCTGGTCGTGTCTTCCCACATGCGGACCAAAATGGTATCCTCATCAAGTCTGGAAACCCAACTGGAACTTACTATGAATTAGATTATGGTCGCAAAACTAACTGATGTCGCAAAACTTGCAGGCGTCAGCCCCACTACCGTCTCACGGGTCATCAATAAAAAGGGTTATCTATCTGAGAAAACCATTCAAAAGGTAAATGAAGCCATGCGAGAGCTAGGCTACAAGCCTAATAATCTGGCTCGAAGCCTCCAAGGAAAATCTGCCAAGTTGATTGGACTTATTTTTCCTAACATCAGTCATGTCTTTTATGCGGAGTTGATTGACAAGTTGGAACACCAACTCTTCAAGAATGGCTACAAGACCATCATCTGTAACAGCGAACATGACTCTGAAAAAGAACGGGAGTACATTGAAATGCTGGAGGCCAACCAGGTCGATGGTATCATTTCTGGAAGTCACAACTTGGGAATCGAAGACTACAATCGTGTGACAGCACCGATCATTTCCTTTGACCGAAACTTGTCTCCAGACATCCCTGTCGTCTCCTCTGATAACTACGGCGGCGGGATCCTCGCAGCCCAAACCCTGGTCAAGACTGGAGCCCAGTCTATCATCATGATTACAGGAAATGATAACTCTAATTCACCAACTGGACTGCGCCATGCTGGTTTTGCCTCTGTTCTCCCAAAAGCGCCTATTATCAATGTTTCGAGTGATTTTTCTCCCGTCCGAAAAGAAATGGAAATCAAGAATATCTTGACCCATCAGAAACCAGATGCGATTTTTGCTTCGGATGATTTGACAGCTATCCTGGTTATCAAAATCGCTCAAGAGCTAGGTATCTCTGTTCCTGAAGAGCTCAAGGTCATCGGCTATGATGGGACCTACTTTATCGAGAACTACTATCCTCATTTGACAACGATTAAGCAACCTATGAAAGAGATTGCCCACCTCACTGTTGATCTCCTCTTGCAGAAGATTGAAGGCAAAGAGGTCGCGACAACTGGTTACTTCTTACCAGTCACCCTATTACCAGGAAAAAGTATTTAAGTACAAAAAACTCAGACGAATTCGTCTGAGTTTTTTATGATCTTAAGTTTTCGAGATAGCGCTGGGCTGTCCCTAAGTTAAAGGTTTTATCTGCGATGAGGCGCTCAACGAGGGGAGCAACTTCGGATTCACTAGCACCTGCTAGAAGAGCTAGGGATTTGGCCTGCAATTTCATGTGGCCTTGCTGGATGCCCGTACTTACTAAGGCTTTGAGGGCCGCAAAGTTTTGGGCAAGACCGATAGACACGATAATCTGAGCTAATTCCTTGGCAGAAGGATTTCCTAGTAGTTCATGACTGAGAGCTACACGTGGGTTGAGACCGATAGAGCCACCCTTGGTCGCTACCGGCATGGGTAAGGTCATCTCACCGACCAATTCTTCTGTGTCCATGTCCAGCTTCCATCGACTGAGACCTTGATAGCGTCCATCTCGACTGGCAAAGGCATGGGCCCCAGCTTCGATGGCACGCCAGTCATTACCAGTGGCAATCAAAATGGCATCGATACCATTAAAAATCCCTTTATTATGGGTAGCCGCTCGGTAGGGATCAATCTGCGCAAACTGGCTAGCTAAGGCTATTTTCTCCGCAATTTCTCGTCCTTGGTCCCTTTGGGGACTCAAGTAGCGAAAGGCGATACGACAGCTTGCAGTCACCAGAGAATCGGTCGCGTAGTTGGACAGGATTCCCATGAGACTCTGTCCCTGACTGAGTTCTTCTAAGACTGGCTTCAAGGCTTCCAGCATGGTGTTGAGCATATTGGCTCCCATAGCTTCCTGGGTATCGACATGGAGATAGACAACGAGAAAGTCTGTTTCACCTTTGATCTGCTCTACATGCAAATCACGCGCCCCGCCACCACGTTTGACGATAGAAGGATAGGCTTGATTGGCAAGTTCCAAGAGTTCGGCTTTCTTGCTGGCAATCTTCTCTTGTGCTAGCTCTGGATCAGCAACTTGATAAAGGGCTACCTGACCAATCATCTGGCGCTCATGTACTTGAGCAGTAAAGCCACCTGCTCGCTTGATGATTTTACTAGCATAGCTGGCCGCAGCAACCACTGAGGGTTCTTCTGTCACATAGGGAACTGTGTAGTCCTGACCGTTCACCAAAAGCTCTGGAATGATGGAATAAGGTAGAGAAAAAGTTCCCACCACATTCTCACTCAGCTGGTCTGCAACTGCCAAGCTGACTTGTTCATCCTGCTCGAGACTCGTTTGCTTTTCAGGACTAAGGAGCGCCTGAGCTTGTAACAACTCAAGGCGCTCATGGTATGATTTTTTAGAAAATCCATTCCAACTTATCTTCATTATTTTTCAACCTTGCTATAACGGCGTTGGTGGTCGACAATTTCAACCAAGGCATAGTCTTGATGTTCATAACCTGCAAATTGAGCTGAGCCAGACTCATCCAACTGCAATTCTTCGAAGAAGACTTTTTCATAGTCTGCAACAGACAATGTTGTACGTTGTTTAAGTTTGCTCAAACGATCCTTATCAAGGTAAGCCTCATAACCTTCGACCAATTCACCACTAAAGAACTCTGACACCGCGCCACTTCCGTAACTGTAGAGGGCAATTTTATCTCCAGCCTTCAAAGTCTCTGCATTTTCCAAAAGGGAGAGAAGACCGAGGAAGAGAGAGCCTGTGTAGATATTCCCAATCATCTGACTGTAGAGGATGGACTTATCAAAGTTCTCTTGCAAACCATCCTGTTTTTCTTTAGACAAAGTTTTGTCCATCATCTTGCGCAAGCCTTTTAGGGCCAACTTAGGATAAGGCAAGTGGAAGCAGATAGCTGCAAAGTCATCCATAGTCCAATCATAGCGTTTCTTGTATTCATCCCAAGTCGTTGTCAGGCAATCAAGATACTGTTGGGTCGAGTACATGCCGTTTACATAAGGAGTGCTTGAGTAGTTCGGACGCCAGAAATCCATGATGTCTCGCGTTTGAGCAACGTTATCATTGTTAAAGGCCATGATGCGCGGATTTTGAGTGATTAGCATGGCCACACTTCCAGCACCCTGGGTTGGCTCACCTGGAGTTCCCACACCATACTTGGCAATATCACTAGCGATGACCAAAACCTTAGACTCTGGAGAATTTTCCACATGCAATTTAGCATAATGAAGGGCAGCTGTCGCTCCATAGCAGGCTTCTTTGATTTCAAAGCTACGGGCGAAAGGCTGAATGCCTAATAGGCCATGAACAAAGACTGCCGCTGCCTTACTCTGATCAATCCCTGACTCAGTCGCTACGATGACCATATCGATTTCTTCTTTTTCTTTGTCTGTTAAAATAGAGTTGCTTGCACTAGCTGCCAAGGTAACAATGTCCTCAGTCAATGGCGCAATACTAATTTCATTTAACAAGAGTCCCTTGCTAAATTTTTCGGGGTCAACTCCCCTCGCTTCTGCTAAGTCTTGTAATTTCAAGACATATTGACTGGTCGCAAAACCAATCTTATCAATACCGATTGTCATATTTACCTCTGTTTTTTCATTCATTGTAAAAAATCGTTTCATTCTATTTTATCACAAATAGGGACAAAAGAGAGAAAAAAGACTTGATTCAACAAATCAAGTCTTTGCTTTGATTGTATTAGGAAGAGATTCCTCGTTGTTTTCGGATGTAGTAATAAAGCTTTAAAATCACCGTTCCACTTGCCATTCCAATAGAAATAACAAGAGCTAACATAACCACCAAAGTCGCGCTGGCAATAGCATGGCTGTAATCGCCTGTCACAAAGAAAGCTGTCGTTCGATAGGATAAATAACCCGGCACCAAGGGGGCAAGAATGGCCAAGACAAAGACCACCGCTGGTGTCTTATAGACAATACTTAAAATCTGACTGATGCAAGAGCCAATTACTGCTGCGATAAAGGTCGCGACAATAACATTGGTTGGTTCTTTGAGCACGAGATAGAGGAGCCAAACGCCCATTCCCAAAACACCACCAGGTAGGAGCATGGAGCGTTGAACATTCAGTACGATTAGAAAGGTGATAATGGCGAGTAAACTCGCCACTGCTTGGAGCAAAATACTTGTTAGAGTCATCTTATGTCATCAAAACCAGGGCGACAGAGGTGCCAGCCCCTAAAGCGAGGGTAATGAGCAAAGATTCAAACATCTTGCTCATACCAGAGTTGATATGGTTGGTCATGATATCCCGTACCGCATTTGTCAGAGCAATCCCTGGAACAAAGGGCATGACCGCTCCTGCTATAATCAGGTCTGCCGTCGAAGGAAATCCTGTATAGCGGGCCCAGAACTGAGCGATCAATCCGAAAACAAAGGCACCCGCAAAGGCCGTTACAAAAGGAATGCGGACAAACTTCTCTACATAGAGAGAGAAGGCAAATCCAAATAAGGTCGCAATAGCCGCACCAAAAGCGTCATAGACATTGCCCCCAAACATAATCGAGAAGAAAGGGGCACTGAGGGTCGCTGCTACGGTCACTTGGAACTTGGTATAAGGAAGGGCTTGATTGCCGATTTCTTTGAGCTTTTTAAAGGCTGTCGAAAGATCAATCTGCCCTCCGACAAGCTCCCGTGATACTTGGTTGACATCGCAAACTTTTTCAATGTTATAAGAGGATGAGGTTACCCGTTTCATCCGAGAAATATTGGTGTTTTCGATAGAAAAGAAAATAGCCGCGGGCATGGCAAGAACATTGCAATCCATAATTCCCTGCGAATGGGCAATACGGATCATAGTATCCTCAACCCGATGAATCTCTGAGCCACTTTTCAGGAGAATGGTTCCTGCTAGCATAATCACATCAATGACGGCATTCAACTCTCTCGATTCGTCCATTTTCTCCTCCTTTTTCCTACTTCCTATATTTTATCACAAAATCTTGTGAAAAAAAATCTTTGTCATGAAATCATGACAAAGATTCGTTTAATCTCGAGAACTTTCGTGAGTTCCTTCACTATTGGATGAACTGCTAGAAGGAGTATTCCCTTGTTGATTTCCTTGTTGGTTCCCCTGGTTTGGACTTGTAGGAGAACCCTGGTTCCCACGTTGGGCAGGGTTAGAGGATGAAGTTGATGGTGGTGTTTTTGGTTTGTAGATGGAAAGTTTGATACGCGTACTTGCAAGATCAACCTGTTCTCCTGCTCTTGGCGTTTGGCTTACAACAGTTCCTTCTGCCGTTCCTTCAGGAGCAGTCGATACTTCAACAACCTCAATATTTGCTTCCTTCACACCGACAATCTGAGTCAAGTTATTCTTTGTAAACTCGAGACTTGAACCGATGTAGTTCGGCATGCTGACACTAGTCACCTTCTTAGCCACTGTTAAGGTAATCGTAGTAGCTTTTGAGAGATCATAGGTCGAACCCGATGCAGGGGTCTGTCTGAGGACGGTTCCAGGTTCGCTTTCGCTGGATTCTTCCTCTTCCATCTTGATTAGATTTTCAGGAACCTTCTTCTCCTTGAGTTCAGCTACAACATCCGTATACTTGCGTCCGACGTAATTGCTCAATTGGAAGGATTGCTTACCAGAAGAAACAATCAAATTAACCTTGGTTCCTTCTTTTCGGCCACTACCAGCTTCTGGATCCGTTCGAATAACACGTCCTTCTGCTACAGTATCGCTGGCCTCTGACTTTTCTTCACCGGCTTCAAACTTGGATTTTTTAAGAGCTTCCTTAGCCTCTGCAACGGTTTGCCCAGCCACGTTAGGAATAGCAATAGTTGCTGGTGTTCTTGACAAAATCCAGACCAAAGAGGCTGCAACCAATAGAAGACTAGCCAAGAGAATCATATAGCGAGCCTTAAACTTCCGTTTCTTAGCTGGCTTTGGCGCTGGAGCCGGCTCTGCCACTGGTTGAGTTGGTTTCTTTGACTGAGGGCGTTCTTCCTGCGCCGGAGCTTTTGGAATCGATGTTAGTGTATTTTGTGGGACTTTAGGTAAAGTCTTAGTGTCTGCCTTACTCGCATCGTCAAAGACCAGCTTCGGTTCATTCCGACGATTATAAGACAAGCTAGTTGACAAGTCCACATACATTTCTGAAACAGACTGATAACGATCTGACAGTTTCTTAGCAGTTGCCTTGATGACAACATTTTCTAAAGCCTGAGGGACAGATGGGTTTTCAGCAATGACAGACGGAAGTGGCTTCTGAAAATGCTGGAGGGCAATCGTAACCGCGCTATCCCCATCATAAGGGATATGCCCCGTCAGCATTTCATAGAAGATAATCCCCATTGCATAGATATCACTCTGGAAGGTCGCTTTAGAACCACGCGCTTGCTCAGGTGACAAATAATGAACAGAGCCTAACATTGAGTTTGTCTGGGTCAGACTAGTCTCCGCAAAGGCTACAGCAATCCCAAAGTCCGTGACCTTAGCTGTGCCGTCAGGTGTCAAGAGGATATTTTGAGGTTTCAAATCCCGGTGAACAATTCCTCGAGTATGGGCTAAGCGCATGGCTAAGAGGATTTGTCCCATAATCCGAACTGCTTCTTCGTTTGAAAGAGGATAGTGTTCTTTAATATAACGCTTGAGATCAAGGCCTGCTACGTATTCCATAGCTAGGTACTGTTGACCGTCTTCCTCACCAATATCTGTTATCCGAACGATATGAGGATGGTCCAGATCCGCCATGGCCCTCGCTTCACGCTGGAAACGTGCCACAGCAATCGGGTCCGTCTGGTAGTTGGTCCTCAGGACCTTCACTGCCACTTCTTCCCCGTCTAGGATCAAATCCTTGGCCAAGTAAACATCTGCCATGCCTCCTCGACCAATCTGCTTGACAATCCGATACCGCCCGGCAAAAATCTTGCCGATTTGGATCATTCTGCTGCCTCCTCGTTCATGTAAACAAGGGCAACCGTAATGTTGTCTAAACCTCCTGCATTGTTAGCGAAGCGAATGAGGGTTGCCGCCTTGTCTGCTAGGGAAATATCGCTGGTTACGATATCATAAATCTCGCTTGCCGAAATCATATTGGTCAAACCATCACTATTGAGCAAGAGATAATCTCCTGACTCCAGTGTAATCATCCCAAAATCTGGCTGGATTTCATCTTTTTGTCCTATAGACTGGGTGATGATATTCTTTTGAGGGTGAGTTTCTGCTTCTTCTGGAGTCAATTGACCAGCCTTGAGCAATTCATTAACCAAGGAATGGTCACTCGTCAACTGGTGGTATTCTTCTCCACGAATCAAACCGATACGAGAATCTCCAATATGAGCATAGATGGCTTGGTTGTCAATAAACGCAACAGCTTCTAGCGTTGTTCCCATACCTCTGTAGGCTTCGTCCTGACCTAGTTGATGAATTTTTTGATTTTCAATCTCCAGGTAGTGGGCAAACCACTCACGAACTTCATTGACTGAGTCAATTTGGGTATCCACCCAAGCCACACCAAGGTCTGTTACCGCCATCTCACTAGCGATATTTCCTGCTCGGTGTCCCCCCATCCCGTCAGCCAAGATGATCATAGTGCGTCCTGCTCGGTTGACAAAGTGATTGACATAGTCCTGATTATTTGTCCGTTTCTGACCAACATCTGTTAATAATGCTATTTCCATTGTGTCAGTTCCTTCCTATTCTGATATCTTGCGAAATTGGCTGATAAAGAATCCATCACTTCCATACAATTCAGGAGTGATCAGGATGCAGCCATCTTTCAGGATATCTTTACATTCGTGTTCTAGTTTAACCTGTTCAAACTCTGGGTGACTTTCTAAAAAAGCTTCAACAACTTGAAAGTTCTCCTCAGAGACAATAGTACAGGTACTATACGTTATTATACCACCTTTTCGTAGTGTTTGACAAACACTACCTAATATTTCAAGCTGAATTTCCTGCAATGACGTGAAATCTGCCGTTTCCTTATTGTATTTGATATCTGGTTTGCGACGTAAAAGTCCAATCCCAGAACAGGGAGCATCTACCAAAATCTTATCAAAAGAGTCCCGACCGAAAAACTCATGTACCTTTCTGGCATCCAATTTTTGCGTTTGCACTCGATCTGCCACACCCAGACGCTCCGCATTTTCTTGGATCAAGTCCAACTTATGATCATAAAGATCCAAAGCCGTCACCTTACCGGATGTGAGGTAAGAAGCCATATGAGCTGTTTTCCCACCCGGAGCGGCACAGGCATCCAGGGCCTGTTCATCACCTTGTAGATCAAGAGTCGGAGCAACCAATTGACTGGACTCGTCTTGGATGGTTATAGCTCCTTCTGCGAACAAATCATGACCTGCAAAGTGGCCTTGCTCCTTGACCAGACCAGTGGCTGCCAAAGGGGAATCAGTCGCTTCTAACACGGCTTTGATTTCCTCTTTTCGGTTCAGGTCTGTCACTCGGATGCTGGCTTTGTTACGCACCAAGAGGCTTTCAAAGATAGCTTGTGCTCGCTCTTCACCGTATTCTTCCTTGAGCTTAGACACCAACCAAACTGGGAGCGAATAGGCAATGGAATCACGCTTATTTTTGCGTTTGATGCTATCAACATCTGGCCAGCCTTCTCGCAAAATACGACGCAGGACGGCGTTGACCAATTTTTCACTGCCTTTTTTACGCGCTTTGGCTAGTTCTACCGCTTCATTGACTACAGCGTGATTAGGAATCTTATCCAGATACCGAAGTTGGTAAGCGCTCAGGAGGAGCAGAATATAGAGCCAGTTATCTAGCTTATCTCTGTCTTCGATAAAGTGGGACAGGTACCATTCCAGAGTGAGTTTTCGGGCTACCGTTCCGTAGACAATCTCTGTCACCAAACCCTTATCTGCTACTGAGAGTTGACTCCCCTTGAGGTGTTTGTTTAAAGCAATATTCGAATATGCTTGGTTGACTAGAACATCCTCTAGCACTGCTAGAGCTAGACTTCTAGCCGTTTCTACTTTAGTCACCAAATCGTTCTCCTACTGTCAATGTGCGTCCAACACCGTTGAGGAAGGAAGAAATATCCATCTTAGGCTTACCAGCTGGCTGCACTTGTTTGAGAGACAAAGCTCCTTCTGCCGTAGCGACGATCAATTCTTTCTTGCCAATAGAGAGAATCTCACCTGGAGCTCCCTGACCTTCTACTGGTAGAGCTTCATAAATCTTAAAGCGGTCTCCCTTGAGAAAAGTGTGGGCAACAGGCCATGGATTCATGCCACGTATTTGGTTGAAGAGTTGACGATTGGTTTTAGTCCAATCGAGTTTCTCTTCTTCTGGCTTAATATTTGGCGAGAAAGTGACCTGACTAGGATCTTGTGGTTCAGGTTGGATTTCTCCTGCTAGGTAGCCAGGTAGCGTACCCAAAAGCAAATCGCGACCAACGATTGCCAATTTTTCAAACAAGGTTCCGACATTGTCCTCATCTGTGATGGGAATACTGCGACGGGAAATCATATCCCCTGCATCCATTTCCTTAACCATCTCCATAATGGTCACACCAGCTTCCTTATCCCCTTGAATCAAGGCATAATGAATGGGGGCGCCACCACGGTGTTTTGGAAGAAGGGAAGCGTGAACGTTGACCGCAAAATCCATGCTATCAAGGAGTTTACTTGGGAGAAATTGTCCAAAAGCAGCAGTCACAATCCCATCCGCTCCTAGCTTCATAATGGCTTCCATCTCTGGACTTCCAGATAATTTTTCAGGCTGGTAGATAGGAAGGCCAGCTTCTTTGGCAGCCTGCTTGACTGGGGTTTCTTGGATGACTTTTTTACGGCCGACAGCGCGGTCTGGCTGGGTCACAACAGCTAGAATCTCGTAACGAGCATCTGATAACAACCCCTTCAAAACTGTTGCTGAAAAGTCGGGTGTCCCCATAAAGATTAGTTTTGTCATTTCTTCTCCTTCTTATAAAAATTGCTGCGGTTCGTGGTCAATGCTGAGACGAAGCTCGCTATTTTCCCGTTCTTGAGTCAAGGCCAAAACTCGATTGAGAGTTGGACCCAGCTCATCTTCTAAACGGTATTTAATCAAAATCTGGTAATGATAAAGGTTGTGGGTACGAGCAATGGGTTTTGGCGTTGGTCCAAGGATTTTACTAGTTTCCGATAAACCTGAGCGCAAAATCCCCATAACTTCATAGGCACGTTTGACAACCTCTTCTTCTTTCTTGTGAGAGAGGGTAATCCCAATGGTGAAATAATAAGGTGGGTAGCCGAGTTGGCGCCTGATACTCATTTCATAAGTGTAAAAGCCTTCGTAATCCTGATCTTTTGCAAAACGAATGGCATAGTGTTCCGGATTGTATGACTGGATCAAGACCTGCCCAGCCTTTTCCGCTCGACCTGCACGACCAGCCACCTGAGTTAAGAGTTGGAAGGTTCTCTCAGAGGAACGGAAATCTGGCAGATTTAAGGCCGTATCCGCATTGAGCACTCCGACTAGGGTCACATTTGGAAAATCCAAGCCCTTGGCAATCATCTGAGTTCCCAACAAGATATCTGCTTCCCCTCGGCCAAACTGCTCAAGAAGAGCTTGGTGACTGCCTTTCTTGCGGGTCGTATCCACATCCATCCGCAGAATGCGAGCCTGAGGAAAGAGCTCTGCTAGCTCATCATAGGCTTTCTGAGTCCCCGTCCCGTAGTAGCGAATGCTGCGACTCTGACAGTTGGGACAGACATGAGGAATCCCCTTCGAAAAACCACAGTAATGGCAGTTCATGGTCTTGGTATCCATGTGGAGAGTCAGAGAAATGTCACAGTTGGGGCAACTATCTACCGTCCCACACTCTCGACACATAACAAAGCTAGAATAACCCCGACGGTTGAGCATGAGGACTACCTGCTCTTTTTTATCTAGGCAATCTTGAATGGCCTCTAGTAAAGGAGGCGTAAAGTTTGATGTCTCATTCTGCCCGATATAGTCACGAAAGTCAATCACTTGAACCTCAGGAATAGTGGCTAAAGGATTGGCTCGTTGGGTCAGACGTAAGTGTTGATAGACACCTTTTCCAGCTCGCGCACGGCTTTCTAAGCTCGGTGTTGCTGAGCCAAGGACTAGGGCTGCTTGATTGTACTGGGCCCGTAAAATGGCGACCTCTCTGGCATGATAACGGGGATTGCTGTCTTGTTTGTAGCTAACTTCATGTTCTTCATCGATAATCATGACACCCAGATTTTTCAGTGGAGCAAAGATAGCTGATCGAGCGCCAACAACAACTTGGGCATCGCCACGCTCAACCTTGCGCCATTCATCGTACTTTTCACCATTGGACAGGCCTGAGTGAAGAATGGCCACTTTCTCGCCGAAACGAGCAATAAAACGCTCCGTCATCTGTGGCGTCAGAGAAATCTCAGGCACCAGTAAAATAGCTGTCTTACCCTTATCCAAGGCTCCTTGGATAATCTGCAAGTAAACCTCAGTTTTCCCACTTCCTGTAATTCCTTGAAGGAGGAAAGGAGGCTGTTGACTGCCAATAGCACTGACAACGGCATCACGCGCCTGTCTTTGTTCAGGATTCAGCTCCAAAGGTTGGCTGACTTCAATGCCTTCAAAATAAGCGGCTGAGCGTTGCACTTCCTTTTGGACTAGGGTTAGAGCTCCTTGCTCCACAAAGAAGTTGACTTGCTCCCGCGAGTAGGAATCTAACAAACTAGCTAGAGGAGCGCTTTCAGGATGAACTAGCAAATAGTCTCTCAGCTCTGCCTTTTTCTTAGCACGCGCAGAAATCTCAATCCGCTCTAGCTGAGTAGCATCAACCTCATACCAAGACTGGGTCTTGACCTTCTTTTGATCGACTGCCTGGTATTCTAAGCGGAGCAGACCTTTCCTAGTCAAGCGCATCATCTCAGCCTGCTTAGCAAGGTCTAAAGAAGAAAAGACTAGCGAATCTTCTGAACCAAACAAGCGCTCTTTGTCTGCCTGACTCAGACCTTCCAGAGGATAGAGAATCTTGTCATAGCTAGAATTCAGAAATCCTGGAAGCATAGCTTTTAGAATGGAGATTTTATAAGAAAAGACGGACTTGCGTAACTCCTCAGCCAACCAGAGTTGCTCCTGAGTCAAGACAGGAGAAAAATCTAGCACCTCTGCAATCTCTTTCAAGTCCTGACCTTCCATCTCTTCATCTGACTGGGACTCCAGGCCAAGAACAATTCCTTGGATCAAGCGATTGCCCTTGCCAAAAGGCACATGAACCCGCATACCGACTTCCAGCATCTCTACAAATTCCCCAGGGACCTTGTAGCTGTATGGCTGGTCCGTCTGCATCAGGGGAACATCCACGATAATCTTTGCAATAGCCATCTTCTCACCTCCTCCTTGTTAGTAAATTCTTGCAATAGAAAAAATAAGATTGAGTCCCCCCAACCTTAAATTTTTTCACCATCTTCTTTTTCTTTAGCGATTTGCTCTTTGATTTTCTTTTCTTCTTCTTCTTTGCGGCGTTTTTCTTCTTCGATACGGAGACGAACCGCTTCACGTTTTCCTTCTGGATCTGGGTGAATGGTTACATTTCCTGACTCGATTTCTTCCAAAGCGCGAAGAGTTGATTTTTCAGACTTAAACTCTTGAGTTGCTGGCGCACCTGCTTCTAGTTCGTGGGCACGTTTTGCTTCCAAGATTACGAGTGAATATTTTGATGGTACCTTGTCTAGCAAGGTATCAATAGAGGGTTTTAACATCATTTGCTTGTACCTGTTTCCTATAGTTTATCGAGTAGTTGGAGATTTTGGCAACATCTCCTGGTAGTGACCAATGACACGGTCCACACGGAAGTGTTCTGCTTCGATCACACGCTTGACACGTTCAGCAGCGAGGGGCACCTGATCGTTGACAATGGCATAATCATACTCACGCATGAGGGCAATTTCTTCCTTGGCTTTTTCGATTCGTTGGGCAATCACTTCAGCGCTATCTGTTCCACGACCTACCAAACGATCTTGCAATTCATCCAAATCTGGTGGCGTTAGAAAGATAAAGACAGCATCTGGAACCTTTTTCTTAACCTGAAGGGCTCCTTGGACTTCAATCTCAAGAAAGACATCGATTCCCTTGTCCAGAGTTTCATTGACATAGGTCAGAGGAGTTCCATAGTAGTTACCGACATATTCTGCATATTCCAACATCTGACCTTGACGGATCAGCTCTTCAAACTCTTCACGAGTACGGAAGAAATAGTCCACTCCGTCCACTTCACCAGGACGTTGCGCACGCGTCGTCATCGATACAGAGTATTGAAATTGATTCTCAGAACTCTCAAAAATCTCTCTTCTAACCGTTCCTTTCCCAACTCCTGAAGGACCAGAAAAAACGATTAGCAAGCCTCGGTCTGCCATTATGTCTCCTTTAGTTAGTCTGTGAAATAAAGTAAAATTTCTCTCGGATACTGATGATAGCGTCAGTTATCCTTCTACAGTCTTTCTATCTAGTGTAACAAAAAAGCAGTAATATTTCAACTGCTCTTTCTTATTTATTTAGCATAATCTACTGCACGAAGTTCGCGGATCACGGTTACCTTGATATTTCCTGGGTAATCGAGATTATTTTCAATTTTCTCACGAACTTTGTGAGCCAAGATTGTGACTTTGTCGTCTTTGATTTGTCCTGGATTAACCATGATACGGATTTCACGTCCTGCTTGAAGGGCAAAGCTATTTTGCACTCCTTCAAAGCCATTGGCGATTTCTTCCAAATCATGGAGACGCTTGATGTAGCTTTCAAGAGATTCACTACGAGCACCTGGACGCGCTGCACTCAAGGCATCTGCTGCAGCAACGATCACTGCAATGACGCTTTCGGCTTCGACATCACCATGGTGGCTAGCAATGGTATTCACCACAACTGGGTGTTCCTTGTACTTACGAGCCAACTCCGTACCAATCTCAACGTGGCTACCTTCAACCTCGCGATCAATAGCTTTCCCGATGTCATGAAGGAAGCCAGCACGACGGGCAAGAGCTGCATTTTCACCAAGTTCACTCGCGATGATACCAGATAACTTAGCAACCTCAATCGAATGACGCAAGACATTTTGTCCATATGAAGTACGGAACTGCAAACGTCCCATGATCTTCATCAAGTCTGGATGGAGGTTAGGCGCACCAATCTCATAGGCAGCAGCCTCACCATATTCACGGATTTTATTGTCAATCTCCTGACGGTTTTTCTCCACCAACTCCTCGATACGAGCTGGGTGGATGCGGCCATCCTTGAGCAACATTTCCATGGTCATACGAGCAATTTCACGACGAATCGGATCAAATCCTGACAAGGTTACCACTTCCGGTGTATCGTCGATAATCACATCGACCCCTGTCAAACTTTCAAAGGTACGAATGTTTCGACCTTCACGTCCGATAATGCGTCCCTTCATGGTATCGTCTGGAAGGTGAACTGTTGAGTTTGTTGACTCTGCTACATAGTCACCAGCGATACGCTGCATAGCCTGAACCAAGATATCTTTCGCAATCTTGTCTGAACGTTCCTTCACTTCTTGCTCAGCCTCACGAATGCGGCTAGCAATTTCCTTGGTCAAGTTTTCCTCTGTCTGAGCCAAGATAATATCTCGAGCCTCAGTTTGGGAAAGGGAACCGATACGTTCAAGTTCAGCTTCTTTTTGTCTTTCGACTTCCTCTAATTGCTCTTCACGTGCATCAAGGTTTTTTGCTCTATCAGAAATACTTTGTTCTTTTTGTTCAAGTGTTTTTTCTTTGTTCGTCAAATTGTCGTCCTTACGGTCAAGGCTCGTAGCTCTCTCCGTCAAACGACTTTCAATTTGCTTGAGCTCCTGACGTTCTGACTTAAATTCAGCGTCCACTTCTTCACGGTATTTTCTGGCTTCCTCTTTGGCCTCCAATAGTGCTTCTTTTTTAAGAGACTTGCTTTCGCTCTTGGCTTCATTTAGCAATAAATCCGCTTCGCGCTCAGCTTGTCCTCGTAAATTAGTTGCTTCTTGTTCAGCATTTAGAAGCATCAACTCTGCAGCCTCTTGAGATGATTTCATCTTAGCTGAGATGCTGACATATCCAATGACTAAACCAATGATGACGGCAAAAACAGCAATCGCAAGTGTCATGATTTCCATGTTTTTACCTCATTAAATTTGTTTATCGAATGACATACATTCCTTAATATTCTATCATAAAAAACCGATTTTCACAAACCCAAATTGAAGAGTTTTGTGTGAATTTTAGACAAAGAGTCATCTACTTCTAAGCTCTATTGTATTAAATTATCTAGTGGAGTATGATTAATTGTAATTTGCCCTTTTGATTCTAAAGGTAAGCATTTTTTTATAAAGTTCTGACATTTCGCGTCTTTCAATTCATCTATGTTAATCACTTGATAATTATTTTTTATTCTATCATTTAAAATATCATAATAAATTTCAACTAAACAGCCCTTTGTTCGGCCACAGAGTATGTCATGAGCATCATAATACACTTTGTGTCCTGTTTTTGAGATAAATAGATTCCTTAGTTTGACTTCCCATAGACACGATAACAATTGGAAATAATATATAGGTTCTTGGGGGTAATCAAAATACATATCCTCCTCTGAAGTAGGTAAAGAACCCAAAGAACTTAAAACTACAAACTTCTCTAACATTTCAAAATGAAAATATGAGTCTAACTCATAGAACTGCTCATACTCGTCTACTTCATAAATGCCATTAAAAAATTCAAAAAATAATACTAGAATACTATCAGTTCCCATGCGTCCATTCATGCAATCAACGATGTAATTTGATATCTTTCTACCAAAATATGGTAGAAGCCTATTCGTTGTATAATCACTCTCAATTATATTTGAAAGTTCTTCTAATGATTTCTGGAACTCTCTTAAACTTGGTTTTTTAACTTTTGAATCTTTATTTTTATCTTCTACGACTCTTTCGTCTACATCCACATAATAAATTTTAAAAATTAATGATAGAATTTTCCCAAGGTCATCATCTCTCAATTTACTCTTTTTCAAAATGTTATCTATGACTTCCTCTGTAGGTTCCATTCTATTATGATTTAACTTAAATTTATTATCAATAATCTCCTTTGCTGACCCAATTTCCTCACTATTTAAAATTACAATAATTTTAAATCTTTTATTCTCAGAAAGATAGTCAATATAACCCAATAAATCATTGTAATCTGAAGGGTTATCTGATGTTTCTGCATATGAAACCCGTTCGAAATCATCAAAAATAATGATAGAATCTCGCTTCATCAAATCCGTTCCAACTGTTTTAAAGAACCATTTAAAAACTCCTCCAACAAGTGGAATAAAGTCCAAATTTCCGAGTATGGATTGTTTTTCTATTTCATTGATCAATATTTTCTCGGCTTGCTCTCTTGTTTTTATCCCAAAGCAGGAAATATAGTAGATTTCTTTCTTTTTGTAAATTTGATTTTCAAAAAACGTCTTTATAAAAAATGTTTTCCCACTACCCCAAGAACCATCCAGCCAGAAGACATTATGAATAGAGTCTGGACTATTTAAAAACTCCACCAGATGAGTTTGAAAAGGATGGTCATCCAAGTCATATTCTGGAAATAGCTCTGGGTCCAGTTTCTTATAACTAACTTTTTTAAAAATTATGTCTAAAAACCAGAACAGTATTGTTGGTATAGTCAGTGCTAACAATATTATTACACGATTCTCATACAAAATTGAAATAATATCTTTAAAAAAATTATAATTAGATAAAAATTTATAGATAGGTAAAGCAAAGCGTTTAAATTGTTCAATCTCAAGTGCAAGATACAGTACCCATATACTGGCTATAAATATTTTGTACCACTCGACAATTCTAACATTACTACTCCATGATGGTCTTTGAAATGGATATTTCAGTAGCCGTTTAAAATTCAGAAAAAAATTAAGAATCCTCGTTTTTATATTTTTCATATATACCCCTTTTAATCTATATTATCATGATTATACCACAAAATAAGAGTTATTAAGCGGATTCAAGGGACAAGAATCTAGTTATTATACTAAAATTTTTCACTGATTTTTTAACTTAGGAAGTCTATCATTTTCCAAAGACTTTATCTCCAATTTGCTAGCTAAAATTTCTAAAATAAAAAAGTCCACCTCACAGTAGACTTAGTAATGATCTTTGAAGGACAAGAAAGCCACGCTATCTCTATCTATCATATAAATCAAGCGATTTTCTGCATCAATGCGCCGCGACCAAGCTCCTTGATAGTCATACTTGAGTGGTTCTGGTTTCCCCATTCCTACAAAAGGATCGCGTTGAATATCCTTGATTAATTTATTGATTCTCTTTAATGTTTTCTTATCTTGGTTTTGCCAATAGCAATAATCCGCCCAGGCATCTTCTGTAAACTTGAGCAGCATTTCTCACTCCTCAATCACATGCACCTGAGTGCTTCCAGCACGAACTTGAGCCATTCCTCGCAAGACCTTGTCAGAAAGTTCCTTATTTTGAGCAATTCTCAGAGTTTCTTGAATACTATCCCACTCGCTCTTTGAGAGGACTACAATGTCCTCATCAGGATTTTTATTGACCACCGTCAAAGGCTCAAATTCATCATTTACCTTCTTCATGTAGTCTTTTAAATGATTTCTGAATGTTGAGTAAAGGACCACTTCCATAACCATACCTCATTTTACCTCTTTTCCACTATTATACACGAAAAGAAAGAAATTGTCAGGAACTTGTACAAGATTTTTCCTTTCTATCTATTTATTAGGAAAAAAGTTAAAAAGCCTACCTTTCAGTAGACTTAGTTTGATTCTATTCTAATCGGCACTCTGCCGAAATTCTGCTCTGATATACTGGGCTGTCCTAGTTGGTAAATCTGGTCTGCCTTTTGTGTTATGGTATCCCAAGGTTCTTTTCCAATTCGGCTGACTAGATGGATCTGCCCTTTCAAAGACTTAAGATGTTGTCTGCCTTTTTCGGTAAAGCCAAGGACATGGATACCTTCTGGCAAGTCACTTTCTCTAGCCTGCACCAAGATATAGGTCAAGAGGCGTCTGACACGCGCCTTGGTATAACGCTTGGTCGCAACTGCCTCGACCAATTCTTCAACAGACTGGGCTGTCTTGATGGCATCCTTGATACGCACAGCCATTTCTTGATTGACCTGATAGATGGTGGTTAGGTCTGGATTTGACAAGATTTGATAGCGGAGCATGGGAAAATAGTCATCCCAGCTCACCTTACTGGCTTGCTCAAAGAGGGTAACAGAAGGCATAAAGCGTTCTAAGAAATCTTGGTCTGATTGATGCTGACGGAGAGCTGTCGCTGAGGCAAAGTCCACTTCCTTGTCCACAGAATGATAGCCAGCTCCTTGACGCTGAATCGGATGGAGTTTGATTCTACGTCCCGCAACCGCCTTGGCATAGGCCAGAGCAAGGACATGATTGGGGGTATGGCCTGAAAAATCAAGACCTGCAAATTCCTTCCACATGGTTTGGGTTTTCTGGGGATAGGAGAGGGAATCAGGCAGATTATCCACAAAATTCTCCATCTCAGCACCTTGCTCCGTGTATAGGTCAGCAATTTTCTGATAATCCAGAACTTCCTCCGTCCCGAAAGCTAGAGTATCAATACCCAATCGAGCCAAGATATCCACAGCTCCTTGACCGAAGAAATCTGCTGCCTGAACACTAACTAAAAAGGGCAATTCCACTACCAGATCCGCTCCATTTTCCAGCGCCATCTGAGCCCGAGTCCACTTGTCCACGATAGCAGGCTCTCCACGCTGCATGAAACTCCCAGACATGGCAACGATTTTCAGTCCCTCCGCCTGCTCAAGCAGGTATTTGTGGCCATTATGGAAAGGATTGAACTCCGCAATAATACCTGTGATTGTCATGATGTTCTCCTACTTCTGCGCGACAAAAAACCAACGGGTACTTGTCTCTGTCGGCTCCTTATCCTCAAAGTCCGCATAGAGTTTGAAAGACTTGAAACCAGCTTGTTCCAGCAAAATATCATAGGTCAAAACTTCATAGGTTCGTTCCTCATGCACTTCATCGTGGCGACTAAAAGAGCCGTCAGCCTCCTTAATAAAGAAGGTCAACTCATGCACGATGGAGTGAGGTGCTTCGTCCTCGTAGGTATCCCAGAGCATGGCAAAATCTTCTGCATTTTCATGATAGGAATAACCTGGAAAAACCTCATCCGTCTGGTAGGTCGAATGCACATCAAAGATAAAGACTCCATCTTCATTGAGGGCATTATACACTTCCTTAAAGACATCCCCTACTTCCACCTCATCCTGCATGTAACAGATTGAGTCCGAATAACAAGTGACAAAATCATATTTCCCTGCCTTGGACAAATCCAGCATATTGCCCTCTATAAAATCAATCTTTTGCTTGGCTGAAGTCGCTCTCTTCTCAGCAATCTTCAGCATATCTGCGCTCAAGTCGAGTCCAGTTACATCAAAACCAGCCTGAGAAAAGCGCACAGACTGGATGCCTGTACCACAAGCCAATTCCAAGAGTTTCTTTCTCTCCTTGGTCTTAGGCAAATGTCGCAAAGAAAAATCCGTCCATTTATCGTATAAACTATCGTCCATCACAGCATCGTAAACAGCCGCAAAGGTTTCATAAGTTGCCATATTCATGATACCAAGTCCGCCCGTAATCGGAATGAAAATTAGGAGCTTGACGATGGAGCCGAGCTCCAAGGAAGGCTATCTATTCTCCAACGATTACAGGACGGGTTCAAATCCTTTCTAAGATACAAAGAGCGTTAAAAGCAAGGAGAAAATAGGAAACTTTCTGCTGTATCGTCAGATACAAAGGAAGTTACTCTTTTTCTCGCAGCTTGAGTTCGTGTTCAGTTTCGAGATGAACAAAACACGACGCCCTCACCTTTCCATCAATTTTCTAAAATAAGCAAAGAAACCCAGTTGACTGCAACTGAGTTCATCTACTAGGCCAAGGCTTCTGAAATATCTACAGACTCTGCCTCATGCCATAGTTTTTCTAGGTTATAATGGGCACGCATTTCTTCTGAAAAGATATGCACGACGACACCACCAAGGTCTAGCAAAACCCAACCTCCAGCAGCATCGCCTTCAACATGGCTGCCTTTAACACCAGCTTCGGCTACTTTTTCACGAATGTTATCAGCGATTGCGTCCAACTGACGGCTATTCATCGAGCTAGTGATAACAAAGTAGTCTGTCACGCTGGTCAAATCTTGTACGTCAAGTGCAAGGATATCCTCCGCACGTTTCTCATCAGCCGCTTTCACGACTAGTTCTAGTAATTCTTTTTCCTTCATTTAGTCCTCTTTTTAGAAAATATGTTTGTAGTCTAGGACATCTGCAAAGCGCTCATCCCAAATGTCCTCATAAAATTCATTGAGCGATGCTGCTGGGATATCCTCTCCATTAAAAGTCGTAACAGTACCTTCTGGAATAATCAGCTTATAGCCATATTCAAAGGCAACCTTGACAGAAGTATCCACACAATATTCTGTCTGCATACCACATAAAACTAATTTTTCAATTCCCTGTTTATCCAAATATTCTTTTAAGCCAGTTTCTTTGAAAATACTATTATACTTCTTCTGAAAGACCTTTTCATCAGGTTTTCGATTCAAAAGCGCAGATAACTGCCAATCTTCTGATGTTTGGGCTTCAGGGTTCTCAATATGTTGAACATAGATAATTTCAATATTCTTGCTTCTAGCTTGGTTTTGTAAATAAGAAATTTTTTCCAATAGCCTTTCTGTCTTAAAACCTGTTTCCACTAAAATATTTTGTACATCAATAATGATAAAAGCAGTCTTCATTTAGTCCTCTTTCAAATAGTGCACAAAGGCGTTATAGGTTTCAAGGGTTTGGGGATAGATGGGGAATCCCTGATGAGCTAAATGCTCCACAGTTCGCGCTGTTTCATAGGCCACAGCCTTATTGAGCGATAGACTAGCAATCTCACGTGCCTCGTCCACTCCTGGAAAGGCACGATTGTGCTCGATGTAGTCTGCTACATAGATGACCTTGTCTAAATCGGTCATCTGACCAGCCCCGACTGTATGGATTTCAATAGCTCTTAGGATCTCCGGATCACGCAAATCCAAATCTTCCTGAATCTTGTAGATGCCAACCATCCCATGCCAGACATTATTGCCCCAGTTTTTGAGGTCAGGGTCTAGCTGATGACGGTCAATCAAGTCTAGAAATTCCTGATCTGACAACTTTTTAGCATAATCATGAAGAAGGCCTGCTAGACCAGCTTTCTCAACATCGACTCCAAATCTCTCCGCTAACTCTATAGCTGCACGCTCCACCCCCAAACAATGGGTTAAACGTTTTTCAGGTAGAAGCTCTGCCATTCTTTCCAACAAAACCTCTCGGGAACAGTTGATATAGTCTTGGTATGCCATCAGTAAAGCCCCTCCTTCTCGATGTAGTCTAGCACTGGCTGAGGTAGGAGAAAGTTAGGTTTCCGACCTTGGGCAATGAAGTCACGCACCATGCTGGACGAGATGTCCATGAGAGGCACATCCACCCAGATAACTGGATAGGAAGTCCCTGCCTTGTAGCGTGGGCGCTGAACTCCAACAAACTGAACCATGTCGACCAGCTCATCAATTCGGTACCACTTAGGCAGATAGTCCACCATATCAGCCCCGATAATGAAGTAATAATCTGTATCTGGATGTTGCTCTGTCAAAATCTTCATAGTGTCGTAGGTGTAAGAAATGCCCTTGCGCTCCAGCTCAATAGTTTCAATGGCTAAGCCTTCAATCCCCTCAATCGCCAATTCAAGCATCTTGAGCCGATGGTGCTCGGGGATGGTTTCCTTTTTATCCACATGAGGTGGTTGGTATTCGGGCATAAGCAGGACCTGGTCCAGTCCTAACTGTTGTCGTACTTGGTCCGCCACAACAAGATGGGCATTATGAACAGGGTTAAAATTTCCCCCTAGAATCCCGACTTGTTTGCGTTTTTTCTCCTTGATTTCTGGCTCCAACTCTACCTTGGTAAAGGGAGTCAATAATTCGATTGCCATAGGCTCGTCTTCCTTTAATTCTCTGTAAAAACAGTTGTTTGGAGTAGGGTTTTAGATTTCTTTGACTTTCTTGGAAATCTTGCGATTTTCTTTCTTGCTGGATTGTTTAAACAAGATCAAGATGCGTCCGATTTTTTGGACCGTATCCACACCGATTTCTTCTTCCAAGATTTCAGCTACTTCGTGGATGTTTTCATCTGTATTTTGCAAGAGCGTGACTTTAATCAATTCGCGAGCGTCAAGAGCTTGACGGACGCTGGTTTTGATTTGGTCGTTGAGTCCATTTTTCCCGATTTGGATGATGGGTTTGAGGGTGTGTGCCTGGCTGTTGAGGAAGGCACGTTGTTTTGATGTTAATGACATAATTTCTTTAAAAGAGTTTCTTTTAATACTTTTCTGAAGTGGTGACGGACGTCAGCAAAGTCCTTCGGACTTTCATGACTAAAATTTGAGCCTAAGGTCTCAAATTTTCCGCAGTTGGTACAATCACTTGTACCAACTGACACCACGGCGAAAAGTATTCGTTATGGGCTCGCAAAGCTCGCCCGAATCCAGACAACTCTTTCCTTTCTGTGTTTAAATGATTGCTTTTCGTGTGACGACGGCGACGCCTTCTGGTGCCCAGACGGCGACTTTGGCGTTGCCTGTTACGCGGATCCAACCTAGGCCTGAAATGACTAGGTCTGTCTTGTCCTTGATGGTAAAGACATGTTGGACTAGTTTTGGAAAATCTTCTTTTTCTTTGCTATTTGGTGGTGTCAGAAGAGTTCCCAGGTGCTTGTCGTAGAAAGCACTAGCGCCTTCAAGCTTGGTACGGTGGAGTTTGAGTTCATTGTCAAAGAAAGCAGTAAATCCTTGCTTTTCTCCTGCGATAAAGTCAAAGCGTCCGAGACCACCTAGAAACAGGGTTTGTTCAGGATTGAGTTGATAGGTTTTGGGCTTGATTTCCTTTTTAGGGCTGACATACTTGAGGTTTTTAGCCGTCAAGTAGTGGGCCATCTGGTGGCGGTGAATAATTCCCGGTGTATCGTAGATATAAGATCCGTCATCAAGCGGAATCTCAATCTTGTCCAAGGTTGTCCCCGGAAAACGCGAAGTCGTGATGACATTCTGGTCACCTGTGATTTCTTGGATGATGGCGTTGATAAGGGTTGATTTTCCAACGTTGGTTACCCCAACTACGTAGACATCACGGCCCTTACGATAATGCTCAATCTTGTCAATGACTTCTTTAATGGCATGCTTGTTTTGGGCTGAAGTCAAAACGACATCTACTGGACGAAGTCCTTCTTCGTGGGCACGTTCCATGAGCCACTGGCTAATCTTGCCCGGTTTAACAGACTTGGGCAGGATATCTTTCTTATTTCCAACCAAGAGGACATCATTGCCCGATACAAAACGTGGTAAGCCTGGGATGACAGAGCCATTAAAGTCAAAGATATCAATGACATTGACCACCAAGGCATCACTGTCTCCCACCTCGTGCAAGAGCTTGAGGAAATCATCGTCCGTCAACTGGACATCTGTGATTTCATTGTAATGACGGAGACGGAAACAGCGTTGGCAATAAACTTCGCCAGTCTCCAACCCTTTTTCAAGTGCCGACTGAGGGGTGAAACCAAGACCAGCCTTGTCTGTCGTCTGAATGGTTGCTCCACAACCAATACAGAGAATTTCTTCCATAGTTAAATTCCTTTTTTATATGTAATCGGTCCGTACTTTTCAGTGATTTTTCGCATAACACGGCGCTCGCGAGCCCGGTTAATCTGCGTTTTGATCGAGTCGTGTTGGACCAAGGGTTTGACTAAGATCGAGCGAATACCTGCACGGTGCGCTGCACGAATATCCGTCATGAGCTGGTCGCCGACCATGACCACTTCATTTTTCTCATAGTGGAATTCCTTCATGGCACGGTCAATCCCAAATGTGAAAGGCTTCAAGGCCCAATAAACGTAATCAATCCCAAACTTCTCAACTGCGCGTTGGACCCGTTTTTTGGTATTATTTGAAACCACGATGATGCGAATACCTGCATCGCGGAGGTCATGTAGCCATTGCTTCATCTCTGGCGTCCCATCAGGGTTGTTCCAAGCAATGAGGGTATTGTCTAAATCGACCAAAACAGCCTTGATTCCCTGCGCTTGCAGGCTTGGGACTGTCAGATCATAAACTGCTTCCACAGCAAAGTCTGGCATATAATTTTCAATCGCCATTCTGGCTCCTTTTCTTTTTAATTTCTAGCAATATTCTTTAAATATTGGGCTAAGACTACCCATAAAATGAGACTAGCTATCAAAATATAAATCCAAGCATTTGGTTCATCTGCAAACGGTAAGGGAACATTCATTCCGAAGAATCCTGTAATAACCGCAAGGATAGCTAGCAAGACTGAGATAATGGTCAAAGTTGTCAAATTATCATTTAGATTATTATTTAGGATGTTGTTGTAAGAGGCTGAGAGTTGTTGCAAAACTTGAGAAATCAAGTCTGTCATCGAAACCAACTGATGCGCTTCAATCATGGCATCGTCAAACTGCTCTCTTTCTACCTCATTAAAATTGCGATAAAGAGCATGCCCTTGGATGTGTTCCAAGAGGAGACGATTTTGTTTGGCAGCAGCTGTCAGGTAAACCATACCAGTTTCCAAGTCAGAGAGGGCAAAAAGATTTTTTTTAGTTGTTTTTTGACGAAGAAGTGCACTGATTTCATCCTTACTTTTATCCATTTCTTCAATCACTGGATAATAAGCATTGCTAATAATCTCTAAACTGGCAAAAAGAAATTTGTAGATTGAAACAACTTCATGGCTTTCAAGGTAGGTTGCCATACGTTTAATCACATAACTATTCTTGTGATTGCTAATTGTGATCAGCCGTTGTTTTTCAACGATAAAGGTCATCGGAATCGCTTCATAATATTCTTTGTCTTTTTCTAAGTCAAGAACATTATAAATGAAGGTTACCGTTCCCGTTTCACGGTGATAGTCCATGTGGGCACGCTCATTTCTATCCAGAGCATACTCGATGGTTTCCTTGTCCAATCCATAGACATCCGAAAGGTCTTCCATGTTTTTAATCTTGTCCACATCAAGGTCTATCCACGTACAATCGTGACCTAATTTTTTCTCTACAAATAGCATACTCTCTCCTTTACCAAACTCCTTCTATTGTACCACAAATCTGCTAAAATAGCCGGCCTATTCAGTACGAGATAGATTGCTGACGACGGTGATATTACGATTGGGAACAAAGTGAAGGGCTTGATCGTCACCTCGCAGTTGCGTTGTACGGATCCCTACGCTAACGACCTTTCCAGAAACGGTAATCGGTCCATTTGTGAGAACCACTTCATCACCCACATCAAGCTGGCGTTCAAAAAGGATGAAGAAGCCATTAATGACATCGGATAGAAAGCCTTGCGCCCCCATACCAATGGCCACCCCGGCAATCCCCGCACCGGCAAGGAGGCTAGAAACTGGCAAACCTAATATAGACAGGATGCAATAGATCAAGAAGAAATAAAGAATGTAGTTAAAGACATTCTCTAGCAAACGAGAAATGGTCTTTTGTCTGCCAGCATCTCGATTGGAAAATTTAAGTGAGGGCTTGACAATCTTTCGTACAGTCGCATGAAGCATCTTTTTAGCTATATAAAATAGTAAAAACAAAATCAAAAGAGAAATCACCTTGGTCAAGAGATTCTCTAACATGGTTGTTAAATCAAGTTTATCAAAATAGCGTTGAAAAAAATCTTGCATATAAAACTCCTTTTTCCTATTATACCATAAAATCGTCCTTCTCTTTTCTTTCATAATTATTCAATTATCGGCTCTATTTTCAAAATATCACTTGCCTCTATAGCATATTTATACTATAATTATAAACAATACATTTGAAGGAGACTGCTATGAAACGAATCATTAGAGCCTGGACCAAGGCAAGCCTCATCAAACGAATCCTTATTGGAATGATTTTTGGAGCTACATTGGGGATGCTCTTTCCAAACCTTACAGGAATTGGTCTGCTTGGAGACCTCTTTGTAGGCGGACTGAAAGCCATCGCTCCTATTTTAGTTTTTGCCCTTGTTGCCAATGCCCTTTCCCAACACCAAAAGGGGCAAAATACCAATATGAAGACGGTTATTTTCTTATACTTGCTCGGAACCTTTGCTGCTGCATTGGTAGCCGTTCTAGCTAGTTTCTTACTGCCTGTACAAATCACTCTGACCAGTGCAAATACAGAAGTTGCTGCTCCTGACGGTATCGGTCAAGTCCTCAGCAACCTTTTGCTCAAACTGGTGGACAATCCCTTAAATGCCATTGTTGAAGCCAACTATATCGGGATTCTCTCTTGGGCAGTCATCTTTGGCTTGGCTATGAGAGAGGCAAGTAAACACAGTAAAGAATTACTGAGAACTATGGCAGATGTCACCTCTAAAATTGTCGAATGGATTATCAATCTAGCTCCCTTTGGGATTTTAGGCTTAGTGTTTAAGACCATCTCAGACAAGGGCATTGCCAGTCTGGCTAACTACGGTGTCCTCCTAGGACTTTTGATTGCTACCATGGCCTTTGTTGCTCTCATCGTCAACCCACTCATCGCCTTTCTCTTTATGAGGAAAAATCCCTATCCCCTTGTTTTGAAATGCCTACGTGTCAGTGGTATTACAGCCTTTTTCACTCGTAGCTCTGCCGCCAATATCCCTGTCAATATGAAACTCTGTCAAGACTTGGGGCTGAATCCTGACACCTACTCTGTCTCCATCCCGCTTGGTTCAACCATCAATATGGCTGGCGCTGCTGTTACCATAAATGTCCTGACTCTAGCTGCCGTCAATACACTCGGAATCTCGGTAGACTTTGGGACAGCATTTGTGCTCAGTGTCGTGGCTGCCATTTCTGCCTGCGGGGCCTCTGGAATCGCTGGGGGATCCCTTCTCCTCATTCCTGTAGCTTGTAGCCTCTTTGGGATTTCCAACGACTTGGCTATGCAGGTTGTCGGAGTCGGTTTTGTGATCGGAGTCGTGCAAGACTCCTGCGAAACAGCCCTGAACTCTTCAACAGATGTCCTCTTTACAGCGGTTGCCGAGTATGCTACAAACCGAAAACTTCGTCCCTAGTCTCTAACTCCTCGTTAAACACTTGATTCTATTAGTTTAGGAAATTTTCATGTCCCTCACTCAACGTACGACCAAACTGGTCTTAGCGACCTGTCTCGCTTGTTTTCTCGCTTATTTTTTAGATTTATCATCAGCAGTTTCAGCTGGAATTATCGCTCTCTTAAGCCTCTCCGACACACGCAGAAGCACGCTGAAATTAGCACGTAACCGCCTCTTTTCCATGCTCCTAGCGCTCGCTATCGGTGTTCTAGCCTTTCAGCTGACGGGCTTTCACATCTGGAGTCTGGGCCTCTATCTGGCTCTCTATGTCCCTCTTGCTTACAAAATGGGCTGGGAAATCGGCATCACCCCTAGCAGTGTATTGGTCGGTCATCTCTTGGTACAGGAGTCTACCTCTCCAGAGCTCTTGCTTAATGAAGTGCTCCTCTTTCTCATCGGGACAAGCTTTGCTCTATTGGTCAACCTTTACATGCCCTCTCGTGAAAAAGCCATCCAAAGCTACCACCTTCAGGTCGAAGAAAAGTTAAAAGACATCTTGCTTCGCTTTAAATACTATCTGTCAAGAGGAGACGGGCGCAATCAAGCCCAACTCGTTGACCAATTAGATAAGCTCCTCGATGAAGCTCTCAAACTGGTTTATTTGGATCACTCGGACCATCTCTTTCACCAGACGGACTACCACATCCATTACTTTGAGATGAGACAGCGACAAAGTCGCATCCTGCGAAATATGGCCCAGCAGATCAATACCTGTCATCTGGCCGCAAGTGAGAGTTTGATCTTGGCCCAGCTCTTTTCTAAGATTGCTGCCCAGCTAAGCCAGACCAATCCTGCTCATGACCTACTTGATGACATCGAACGCTATCTGCAAGTCTTCCGCAATCGGAGTCTCCCTAAAACACGTGAGGAGTTTGAAACCCGTGCCACCCTCCTGCAGCTACTACGCGAAGCCGAAACCTTTATCCAGGTTAAGGTCGATTTTTATCAGAAATATGGAAACTAAAACGCAAAGAACCTCAGAGAATTCCTCTGAGGTTCTTGTGTTTTGCATTTGGAGGAAAATTGTTTGACCATTCCCCTTAGAATCATCAAAACAGGGATATCTTCTGTAGAACCTAAATCTCTATCAAGACTAGCCATACCTAAAAATTCACAGACTGTTTCAACAGTTAGATTGACTTTCATAACAATCCAACAAGCTAGAAGACTTTATATTGTCCACCCGCATATCCGCAAGGAATGTAGCCTGCTTGATATAAGGCATACAAATCATCGAAAAATTTTGACTCAACTTGGGGCACCTCTTTTTTGATGGTCAAGTAGATAGCCAAGCCGATGATATCAAATAGAATCTGATCTTTCATGGATGCTACTAGTTTACCTTCCCCGATCAGGTTATCTAATCGTGCTTCAATTTCAGGAATTATTTCCTCTTTTGCATTATTTGCCAGTGAATTCCAGTGTTTATAAATGTCACTCTGGTTTTTAAAAAGATACACACTAAAATCACCATCTTTTTCTAACACAAAATTCTCCCATTTTAAACTATTAATATTCTTCTCTGCTTCTTGCAGTTTCTTTATCTGTTTGATGGGAACAGTCGTTTCTCTGTTTTCCTTTAAAAAGGGGAGCGAAATCAAACTTTTAATAACGTTATCATATATTTTCATAAATAACCTCTATTTTATATAGGAAAACCAATTTCCTCACATTGTCTCTTCCTGCAACTGTCCACTTTTTACCAGCTTTTTATAGTATCGTTTGCTGTACCATTCTCGGTCTGATATCTTTAAATAAGCCCTATACTCTTCTGGGTATTTGTGGATATAGTAGGCTTGAAAGATATGGACATTGATCATAAAGGCGATAAAATGAGCTCCAATGACAAACCAAACTGGCAAAAACAAACCCAAAATATAGAAATACCACTGAAGGGGGATTTGATATAGCAGATGATAGACCAGCGACACTGGAAAGAGAACTGCCGTGGTTCCAGTGAGAATCCTGACTAGCTGCTTAAGGATTGACTTTTCCTCTTGATCATTTAGTCTGCGATTGAGATTCTGGATGCTATTGAGGATAATCCAGAGAAAGAGGGCTATGCCTATCCCAAGCTCAAGCCAGAAACCCAGCCATGTATAAGCATCATAGGCCACTGCACTGGCAAAGTACAGTCCTGATATGAAAGCGCAAATGGACATGGCAAAATAGAAAGGAAAGTAGGTCCAAAGCTGGCTGGTCAAGCGTTTTTTGGGCCAAAAAACAAGCACCATTCCTAGATAGGATATCGCATATACCGTCAGATTAAAGGGCTTAAGAAAGCTACTCATGTTATGAATCAGCAATCCTGCTTCCAGGGAAATGACCTTAACATCACTATCTACACCTATAAACTCCGGTATCCCGATTAATACGCCATAGATCAGAATCCCTGAAAAGCAAAATCCAAGAATAATCACTGTAAAGAGGCGGTTGATGATGCCCATATGAATGGGGTTGGGCATACCTGCGGTCAGGGCAAAATCCCCCTGGATCACGATTCGCTTACTTCTTTCAAAGTCGGCACCTAAAATACGGATGTCTTTCATTTTTTATCTCCAAATGTCATCTGGCACAATGCCGTATATTCTTGAAAATCTTCCATTTGAGGAGGGCATCACATAGCAACTCTCGTAGCAGCTACACCTCGCCTCGTTAAAGATACAGCACTCACTTTCTGGGATTTGACTGTTCCCTAACACCTAGTTACACGTTTCGTTCTCCGGTTCTTTCTTGAACAAGATTTTCCCTTGGCTGTATAGCTTCATAATCTTCACAAAACGAACGGGGTTGTTTTGGTTGTACAACAAAAAGAGCACGAAGAACATTAAACCAGCTCCCCAAAAATCATAGCCGCGTTCGATCGGTTGCCCAAATTTTTGAGTACAGTCGTAAAAAACATACAAAAAATAGATAACAAAGGCAAGTATGATGTAACGAGTGATTCGATAGATCGTAGCAGATGCCTCAGCTGGATCAAAGTGTTCGTCCCTTACCATCAAATTATGTGACACTGCATAATAAAATACCTTCTCCGTTGTTGGCTGAGCCTTGCGCACATTTTTATAAAGTCCTCGCTCAAGAATAGCGGTAAACAATAGAAACTCAGCCAGCCACAATAGTAACACATAGCTCAAACTGGTCCAGTTATAGACACCAATATCCAAGGCTGAAAGGAGGCCATAGAGACCAGGTCCACCTGCCATCAGAAATATAACCATTTCAGGAATGTAAGCATTTGTCTTATAAGCACCTTCCGTATTAAGCAAAACACTCTTTGGAGCAGCCAAGGCCTCCCCAGTCTTTTGGTCATAGTAAACCGCCTGACCGTCGCATTCTCCGATAAAAACCCGACGACGTCTCAGAAAAAACATACTCTACCTCTTTCTATCTCATTCTTTCAAAAAAAGATCTTAGTCCTTCTGCACTTCCTTGATAACAAATTCTTCATCCGTCCCCATACTCACTTCCAGATAGACATCTGGATTGTCGTCTGCTAGACAGATGAGGCTCAGTTTTCTGGCATAAAAACGATCCAGGATATCAAATATTCTGGGTAAATTGTTTTGGTTATAAAGAACAAATGTCAAGCCTAATAAAAGTCCTGTTAGGACAATCTTGACAATCTCTCCTCCAATGGGAGTGCCCAACCTCTCTTGGTAATTCCAAATAAAATTATAAGCGTAGAAAAATCCAACTAAGGGAACCAGAGAAAGTAATGCTCTTATCCAGCGAGTAGCATTGAGACTATCTTTTTCACTCATCTCCGCCTCAGCTTCCTTTGTTTCCTCTGACTTTTCCATAAGCGCCAGACAGATAGTTTGAGTAGTCACCTGAGCTCTGTTGACATTTCGATACAAGGCGCGTTCGACAAGGATGGTGATGAAAGCAAACTGCCCTAGCCAAATGAGAAGAACACTCCAGAAGGTAGACATAGTATAGGTTCCTTGTATAAACAAGCGGAAGAAGGAAATCAACCCACTACCACTTGATAACAAGAGGACAACCAATAGGGGGATATGGCGATTCATCTTGCTAGACTTTTCTGTATCCAAGAGCTTGCTCTTTGGTGCCTCCAAAAGTTCGTGGGTTTTGCGATCATAATAAATCGCCTTGTCATAGTATTGGTTAAAAAATATCCGACGTCTTCTTAAAAACATCTCTTTCTCTCTCTAGTTTCTTTCAGGAAAAGGTGCACATTTCTGACCTTCCCCTTTTGACTTGCATAAAAACAGTCTCTCATCCCATAGATAAACTGTCCTACTAGTATACCATAAACCCCATGGACTAGCGTTTGGAAAACAATAAAAGACCACCTCAGGTGGCCGTTTATCAGTTCAAACTATTTCCATTATGTTCCTTCTGGATGGATTCCATATCTACCGTTGGAAAATTATTTATCATATTTTACCTATCTTTTTAAGAGGCATATTCAAGAGCATCTGAAAGAAAACTTTCAAGTAAATCATCTAAGGAATTAAATTTTTCAACTACATCCGCAGATGGCATATCCAATTCTAAATATTCATCATTACTAGGATTATATACAAACCAACTAATATTGTTCTCTCCAATAAAAACAAACTGTTTATTTTCTTCGACTTCATGCCAAATTTTATTATACTCAAAGAAATCATAAATCTCTGAAGAACAACTATCATCTGCTTTTAAACCATAAAGAACGCACCCATTAAAATCAAGACCATTTACTTTTGTTATAAATCGTGAATATTCTTGCACCATGAATGTCTTAACTTCGTTTGTTTCATTTTGACTAAGAAATTTAATTTTCTCTAAATCAATTGGAGAATTTAGCTTTTCCCCATAACCAGATTCAATTCTATCTACTCTTCTTAAAAGTTCAAGCCACATTTATTTACCTCACTAATTATATATGTCCTTTCCAACAATTACCACAAAACTTTCTTACTATCCTTTATTTTCATTGTTCTACAAAATACTCTTTTGAAACTGGTAATAACTTTATGGTAAGATTTATTATCTTTAAAAATATGATTTCCATCACTTTCTCATATTATCATAAATCTGTTTTTCCAACGCATCCTCCAATTTAGGTTCAAATGGGTCTTCTGTCTTAGTAACTCTACAATCCCAGTATACCATAAACCCCATGGACTAGCGTTTGGAAAACAATAAAAGACCACCTCGAGGGTAGTCCTTTGTTATCAATTGTCCATTTCATGATTCTACAAGTCCTTCAACTGGATGGCCGTAAAAATATTTCATACCTTCCGTCCAGTCTTTGTCTGACAACTCATCAATATAACCAACCATCAAATCAATTTCATTTTTTGAAATAAGAGTATTGGTATCCACTGGGACCTGCTTGCCTGTGTAAATAGACAGAAGGGAAGCCTGAAGATAAAGATAGTATTTCTGTTCTTTTTGAGTAGCGATGTATAGAGCAGTCATAATTTCTTGTGTAAATAAACCAGGAAAAACCTGAAGAGTTTTGTAATAATAGCAATCTAAGTTCTTGTTCTTTATTACATCAAAATATAAACTTCCAATTTCTTCTAATCTTGCATCTTCTTCTATAATCGAACGATAGTTGAGAAAGCTATCCAAAGCATCTTGAATAGCGTACTCCACTTCGGTTTCCGTATCTTCCCACTCCTCCCATAGAGTAAGAAGGTAAGGAACAACTTCATAGGACATTGTTTCCACAGCGCCAGCGACAAAAGTAAATACCGCAAATTCTGAAGCCGAACTTAAAAAATGAAAATTTTCAACCTTTTTTAAATCATCATGTGTACAAACTGAACAAAACAATCGAATACAAAGATTGAGCACGGCTTCATCTTTTGTCTGGTTCATCAAGTCAATCAGCAAGTTTTTTACTGTAAAATCTCCTTTTTTTAAGATTTCAGCAATCAGCAATACGCATTCTCTCTCATCATTTACTGAAAGTAAGCCACTTTTTAAATCTTCAAGCGCTACTGAACTAACGTGACCGAACGACATTCCTGGCATTAACAATTCGTTTCCCATCCCCATTCTCCTTTTATCTCAATACTTGTGTCTTTTGCCATCTCAATACTTTATTTTGGAAATTTGTTACTTGCTTTCTGACCGATGCTAAGTTATCACCAAATTTACTGGCTCTACACTCCCAGTATACCATAAAAGACCACCTCGAGGGTGGCCGTTTATCCATGAAACTAGTTCTCATTATATTTTTGTTGAAAGGCTTCCATGGCCTTGAACTGTTCTAGTTCTTTTTCGTTTCGAGGTTTAAAGCCAAGATGTTGGTATCTAAAGAAATTTATTCTCGCCGTTGGTCCAAATTGACTTTTATTCCATGGCGCATAGTCATAGTCCAAAGAGGTTTTATTCTGTTCATCTACCTTGATTGTAAAGGCGGACCACTCCGCCAGACCCTGCTCGATGAATATCTTTTTCATCTCACCACCTAGATCAAATAATTCCATAAAATCATTATCAAATTCGTCTTCAGAAATATTAAATAAAGATGGAATATCCATGTAATAATGATATTCTCCTTTATATTTAAAGAAAAATATCACACCACCACTAAGCGTCTTATCCACTTCAAAATTAATATAAAGATCATCCCACTCAACTGGAATCATATCGTTGGCTTGATGCACGATTTCGATAATTTTTTCATTCATTTGTTGTTCCATATTTCCCTCCGGTTAGATGTATTTTCCCCGTCTCTAGTATTCTTTATCTGTGAATGGTGCCGCGTTCTTACTGATAGGTCACTATCATAAAAACAAGGAGCAATACAAACAAGGCGATACTGAGCAAGAGAGTTATAATTTTCACCAAGCGGTTGTTCTGCCAGTAGCCTGGTTTTCCGATATTGCTGGTTGCATCCATGGAAAAGAGTTGGCTTTGACGAGGTTGGATGAGAACCAAGACAATCAAGGCGATGGCTAGGATTATTCCTACAATCATCAAAACTTCCATCAATTTCACCTCAAGATTCCTAATAATGTAAAGATCAGGGTAAGAAGGATGAGCAAGCCGAGTAAAATCGAGAAGATTTTACTGATCTTTTCTCCTCGGCTAGGTTTTTCTTTCTTAAGCGCTCCTTGCTTTAACTCTTCCATGCGTCCTTCGACATCCTTGTAAAATAAATCTTTTTTAGTCATGTCTTTCCCCTATTATCCTTTCCATCCTCTCTTGGTAAGTAGCCAAGTCCACATAGTTGGCATGACGACCTTGATGTCCAAGGGCTTGGCCCATCTTATCAAGACTGCTGAGAGCTTCTTGAATCTTCGCAATCATGTCTCCAACAGCCTGCACATCAAAGAGGTGTTCTGGAGCTGTGTAAGGTCTGTTATGAGCTGTTTGGTCAAAGGCTAGGATGAGCATATTGTGCTCGAAGGCTTGACGGACAGCATCCAAAAGCTCGTTTCCGTAATTGATGTCTAGATAGAGATCCGACAGCTGGTAGAGTTCTCGAATCTTTTGCGGACTAGCGTTTTGATAGAGAACGACATTGGGATAGGAAAGCAAAGTCAGCAACTTGGACGACATTTCAGTCACTGCCGCGATTCGGAAGGTCACCATTGGCAAGGACTCAATCAGGGTTTCGATATGTTCGATCTGATCTGAGTTGGTAACAATCAAGGCATCTGGTCGAACGAAGTTTTCTCTTTTGAACTGATAATGATAACCTAGATGGACAAACTTGTCATGATAGGCTGGATTGGTCAAGACCAAGGCCTGTTCATAGGTAGCCTTATCTGGTATGAGAATCTGCTTGGCTCTCAGCCCCTCTTGCTCCAGTAGCAACTGCATATTTCCAGGAAGACAATCATCTAGTGGTTCTTGCCAGACTAAGATATCCTGTCCACTCTTATCTGGATAATAGTATGAGACCAAAAAAGAAGTGGCGAGTGTGTTAAAGAGAAGGTGGCGAGTGTCGATTCCCAAGTCTTGCAAAAAGAAGATTGTGAACTCCACTCGATTTTTAAAATGGCGTAGGGCTTGTCCGGGCAAAGTTAGGAGGATATCGCCTGTCACATGATTTTCCAGGACAATTTCCTGTCCCTTTGCATCCTGACACTTGGTCAGGATAGCCTGTCCATCCTCACTATAAGTGGTCTTAGCAAAGCAGGCTCCGTATCGGTTATAGTGGTCTGCTTGGTAGATACGGCCGGATAGGTCCTTCCAGTCGACTTGCTTGACCAGACGGGCCTGAGGAGCCTCCACATAGTGAATCACGCCCCTCTCCCGAGAATCCTCTAAGATATGCGCCGACTGGTTATTGCCCGCAATCTCCCAAAACTCAGGTACGGCTACTTGGTTGAAATAAAGAGCTTTTCCCGACTCGTAACCTAGATAGTAGGTAAAGGGAGAAAGAATCCCATCTGGGAGAAATCCATCTGGTTCGATCGCAACTGTGGCATGGGACAGACCAGCAGCTTCTAAACTTTCGTGCAAATCGCGGCTTTCCTGGCCATAACGATCAAATAGTTGAATCATGCAGGACCTCCTCTATCGTTTTCTTCCACTTGTCCCTTACTTTGTCTGTTAAAAATCCTCTAGCTAGCTCATAAGATGCTGTTCGCATAGCTGGCAAATGATTTTCCTGATAGAGCTGGCAGATCTTTTCTGCAAAGGTTCTTTTAATCGCCGTTTCTACATGGTCATCCGAACTTGGGATCAAGTAGCCATTTTGACCGTCCTGAATAAAGGTTTGGTTGCCATAAGGCACATCAAAACCAATCAGGGGCAAGCCTGAACCAACTGCCTCCATCAAGGTCAGACCAAAGCCTTCGCTAGTTGAGGCTGTCAAATAGACTTCGTACTGGGGATAGATCTGAGCTAGATCTGCATGCCCTTTGAGCTGGATATAGTTCTCCGCTTGGTGAGCCGTGATGATTTCCCTTAAAAGGGACTCCTCACCCCCACTGCCATAAATGTCAAGGGTAAGCTCTGGAAGGACTTGATGCGCTTGGATAACCGCCTTGACGAGCCAGTCGATGTGTTTTTCCTTGGCCAAACGCGAAGCGGTAATGAGAGAAAAGGGCTTTCGTTCCCTAGCAGGCTCCGTCAACTGATCAATGCTCCCAACTGGAATCGTGACGATTCGTGGACGATGCTGACTGTACTGGGCAAATTGACCTTCGAGAACTTCCTTCTGCCGATCCGTAGACACGATAAAGCAATCGACCTTGTCCGCATTTGTAAACTGATACTCATAGTAGTTATTCCAAAGGAGATAATCTTCGTTGCTAGCATTTTCACTATAGTGCTCTGCGTGAACGACAACTGCTAGATGGGCCTTTTTTGCTTCTTCAAAAACAGCCTGACCAATCCCTGTCTCCCTATCCAAGATGACCAAATCAGACTTGCTCAAGTTCAAACTTTGCATAAAATAGCGCATAAGGGCTGGCTTTCCGTACAGAATCCGGTCCTTAAATCGATAGACCTCTTCCTGTCCTTCAGTCAGCAAAATATCGTAAGCAGTGCTGCCATCTTCATTGAAAAAGGTTCGTTGATAGAGCCTAGCCACCTGGTCTTTGGGCGCGAAATATTCTGTACAGTAGCGTGTGTAGGAGAAATAATCCTTGCGAATTAAGTTCCCTCCAAACACATACTCTGCATGCTGTACTAGATTCTTAGCCGAGTCTACCAAGTAGCAGGTCACAAACTTGTCCTCGTCTGAAAAGTAGACACGCAAGACCTTGCCATCCTGCTCCCTATGACTCTCAAGGCCACCGAAAGAGGCCAAGACCTCGTCAACTGTAACACTGGTCGGTGCTAGCTTGATATCTGTAAAATGATTGTAAAGCCAGATTACCTGATCATCCGCAAAGCCGATATTGGCCGTTAAATGCTGGATATTGTCTGCTAAAATCAAGTCGGTAAAGATAAACTTAGATGCTAGGTCTAAGCTTCTAAAAATCCCTGCTCGGTAGGTCTGGGCATACTCGACACCACTGCTCGCCCAACCGATTCCTAGATTTATATTGTAAATTGTCATATGATCCTCTTTTTATGGAAAATGGGTGAGAATCTCACCTTTGGGCGTTACTTCCACAATCCCCATGAGAAGATTGCGTACCATATCTGTACGGATTTGTTGCTTCATGGTTTCAAAGCCTGCATAGGCCTCCTGATAGTACTCCACGATAGGGTTCTTTTGAGAAGCAGACTGGCTCCCGATTGCTAGACTGAGCTGTTGCAGGTAGTCGACTTGCTCAACCCAGTTGTCATCAATAGCCTTTAGCATGGATATTCTCAGAAAAGAATCATAGAGCTGGTGAGGTTGGAGAACTTCCTTTTTAGCTATGATTTCCTTGGCTATTATTTTCTCTAGTAACTCCCGAATCTGATCTGCATCAGCTAAATCCAAATCAGCTGGTAATTCTCTCATCCCAAAGCTAATATTGATCACGATGAAGTGAAAGAGCTCTTGGGGACTGCTATAGGTTTTTTCTGAGATTTGTTTGGTATAGTCTGTCAGTATGTCCTCAAGGATATGCTCTAAATCACGGCTCCCATCCAGCAAGCGATCTCTTTCTTTGTAGACCATCTGACGCTGAATATTGACGCTTTCCGCATACTCTAAGGTTTGTCTGCGTGCAGAGCGACTGGCACTATCACTAGCCTCTTGGGCTTTTCTGACGAGATTGCGGTACTTGCGAGCCTTGAGTAGGATAGGTTTGCTAATATCTTCCACTTGGTAGTCTTGATACAGGTCGTGAACCCAAGACGGCCCGAACTTTTTGATCACATCATCTTCAAGCGATACGAAAAATTGAGACATGCCTGGATCACCCTGGCGACCAGAACGACCTCTGATTTGCAGGTCAATTCGTTGGCTCTCCATCCGCTCGGTACCAATCACAATCAAACCACCCAATTCTGCAACACCTGGACCGAGTTTGATATCTGTCCCTCGACCTGCCATAGAAGTCGCAACGGTCACTGCCCCCATCTGTCCAGACTCTGCGATAATCTGGGCTTCACGCGCCGCATGATTGGCATTAAGGACATTGTGAGAAATCCCCTCTCGCAAGAGCAAGGACGAGTAAAGCTGGGACATTTCTACAGATCCGACAAAGATCAGGAGTGGATTGCCTTTGGCGTGGTAGGTCTTGATAGCTTCGAGAGAAGCATACACTTTCTCAGGGAGGGTCACATAGAGATTGTCCGGATGGTCCATTCGCCTAAGTGGGCGATTGGTTGGGATGCGAATGACAGACATGTTATAGGTTTCAAAAAACTCTTTTTCTGCCACCTTTCCCGTTCCTGTCATACCTGAGATTTTGCGAAACATTTTAAAGAGACTCTGGTAGGTGATTGAAGCCATGGCTCTGGTTTCAGGAGAAAGCTTCACATGTTCCTTGGCTTCGATGGCTTGATGGAGACCTCCTTGAAGCTTGGTCATTTCCATCAAGCGCCCTGTTCCCTTGTCTAACAAGACCATTTCTTGCCCTCGAACCAGGTAGTCCTTGTCCTTGGTAAAGAGCGTATGAGCTCTGAGAGCATAGACTAGATGCCGAACATAACTGGCGTACTCTTCCTTGTAGAGATGATCGATTCCTAGGAATCCTTCAACCGTCTGGGCCCCCTTTCGGGTCAACCAAACTTGGTCTTTTTCTTCCTTGTAGATGTAGTCTTCTCCCTCAACCAAGGTCGTCACTAGGGTATCAATCATCCCATAATAGTTAGACTGGACGCGGGGAGAGCCTGCGATAATCAAGGGAGTTTGGGCACTATCGAGTAGAATATCATCGATCTCATCGATGATAACATAGTTAAATGGAGGCAGGAACTTTCCTTCATGAGTAGAAGCAAGATTGTCATTGAGATAGTCAAAGCCCAGTACACTATTGGTTGTGTAGACGATGTCTGAGGTGTAGATCTTTCTTTTCTCTTCGGTAGTCAAGTCCTCTTTTGGATCCTCTGAAAAAGGCAGACCGACAGTTAGACCTAAAAATTGGTAGACTGGGCCCATTTCGCTTGCATCCCGTCTAGCCAGATAGTCATTAGTTGTGACCAGCATGCTGCCTTTTCCCGTTAGGGCATTGAGATAGAGAGGCATAGTTGCAGTCAAGGTCTTGCCTTCACCCGTATTCATCTCAGCCACATTTCCTTGGTGGATTACAATGGCTCCCATGACCTGCACATCATAGGGAAAGAGACCCAAGATCCGTTTATCGGCCTCACGAACAAGGGCATAGGCTTCTACCAATAGCTCATCCAAGGTTTCTCCCTGGGCAAGGCGCTGGCGAAACTCCTCTGTTTTGGCAGCCATTTCCTCATCACGGAGAGCTGCCATCTCTTCTTTGAGGGCGTTGATTTGGCTTAAAAGCTTCTTGACCTTTCTCAGTTGTCTTTCCTGATACAAACGATTAAACACCAGCATCCTCCTCAATAGAAAACGAAACAAAGTCAAGAGCCTCAAAACCTGCACTAATCAAGGAAAGGCGGTAGGTGTAGGCCGCTTCAGGATAGGTGAAGCTAAAAGAAAATTGTCTTTCAATCTTCTCCTCGATGATTTCTTCATAACGGTTTAAAAAAGTCAGTTTGAGATAGAGGCCATTAGTCGGTTGAACCCGCATCTTCATAGATAGACGGTAGGTATGATTTTTCTTAAGAAGAGGGAGGCTGGGCTGGCTTCTAGTGGCCTGGTAGTTGACACTGGAAAACCAGGTTTTAAGGGGTTCTCCTGAAGCCAGCAAAGGATTTTTCAGGGTAACATGACCATCTGCATGATAGGTGATCTGGCTACCATAAAGATAAGTGGCTCCCATCTCCCCCCACCTAATATCCTCTCTCTTGATGATAATCATGTCTCACCTCTTCTGTATTCTTCTAGTATCATCTTGTAAAAATGAATAAACCAGGCAACGTTTGTCCCTGTGTCATCATTGTGTCGACCTGCTGTCCCTTTGGACAAAATCTTAGCTCCTGTCTGGCAAAGAGTCTCCACTAGTTGGTCATAGGCACCACTATCCATATCCTCGTCCTTCATGTAAGAAAGACCAAAAGTCGTCTGGGAAAAATCAGCTTGTTTAAATCGGGTCCAAAAACGTTGATCCAAGTCCTTCATGTCTTTCTGGCTCACTCCTCCTGTCTGAAGGTGCAAGACATCAAAGCTAGTCGGAAAGACTCCTGGTGCCTCTAGTCGGCCCCGCTGTGCGATGGTTCCTAGATTGGTCAAGGGTTTTCCGACTACAATCCCCTTGGGTTCAAAGTAGGCTCCGTAGTAGAGGGCTGGGAAGGTTCCCATTGACAGGCCAGATAGGATCAAGTCACTTCTATCCAAGCCTAGATAGTCTAGATAGTGTTGGATGGTTGCTTGAATTTTATCTTCTAATTCCTCAGTTCCTAGGTAAAAGGCTCCTCCTTCTAATCGAGGGTCCGAAAAGAGGAGAAAGGGGCATTGGAGATTCTTCATCATCCAGTAACCCTCAAAACCTTCCGCCGGACGGTAACCTGAGAAATAGACCACTAGAGGAGGCTTGAAATCCCCTGGGTGAAAGAAATAGTTGATTTCCTCACGTTTTTTGTCATGCAGGATACTGCCTCCGAGAACAAACTTTCCAAACTGTTTCCGGCTCCAGCGTTGGTGGAGATTGCCGATGTTGACCTTTCCCTGGCCACGCGCTTCAAGAGAAATGCTCAGATAAGCGTCATAGTCTTGCTCCACTATGATTGCTGAGGCAAAGTCTGCTTCCTCAAGGAGAATATCCTGTTTTATCTCTGAGATGGATCCTGCTGGGATCTTTCGCAAACGCAAGCGCAATTCCACTGGTCCACTCTTTTCATATTCGAGCCAGAGTTCGATTGGTGCATGGGCTTGGACAGACTGATTATAGGCCCAAGAGGCTAGCTGGGTATAGGTTTTCCCAAAATCACCTTCTAATTCCAGATGCTCAAATCCTTGATAGGAGACAGAGCCTTGGAAACTCGGGTGAATCCGTATCGTAGCTGGGCTCAGCTTGTCTCCATAACCACCTTCAAAGAGGGAGGTGGAAAGGTCTCGAACAAAGCCCTGTCGGTCTGACAGATCCATTGCTTGCATACAGTGCTGTTTGATGAGATTATGAAGACCTTGATCCTGACTTGCAAACTGTTCTGGATAGAAAACCGTATAGGGTTCCAAGCTAGATGCAACAGGCAACAAATCTACTAGGTAAGCCCCATCCGTGAGAATGACAGCATGAAAGTGATCCAGGTCATTCTCATCCATGATTTTCTGGATGGCAGACGGTGTGTTGGGAGGAACATGATACCAGTCTAGTTGGGCTGGTAGGGCAAGTGTATCCCGCCAATCCTCAGGACCGATTTGCAAGATCTTATGCTTCTTTTCCATGAGTCACCTCCTCCAACCACTTCTCTAGCTTGATCAGGAATTGCTCCCCAGTGTGTTCCTTTATCTTTTCGATGGAATGGATCAGAGCATCATTCCACACCTGCAGACTATCGAGATAGTAATGGGCCGCTTGCGCAAAATCGGCGGTGTTTTCCAACAGATAGCCATTCTTCTGATGGCTGACATACTCTGTTTTGACCCTATTGATTTGAGGGATACCAGCACTAATCCCCGCTATCTGGGTATAAAGAAGAGGTTGACTGTTCAAATCGACAATCAAACGAACAAATTCCAGCTGCTTGATTAACTCCGATTCATCCTTCATATTGACAAACGAATAGCGCTTGCTCTGATGGCGATTGTCCTCAAGTGGATTTTCAGCTCCTTGATAATCAACTTCCTTCTCCAGTTCCTGGTCTTGAAACTGCTCTGCAATCATCTCAGAAACACGTGTTTCCAGCCGCTTCATTTCTTCTTGACTAGCAGCAAAGGCTCCAAAGACCAGCTCCGTATCCTTGTTTTCAGAAAGGAAATGCAAGACCTGATAGAGAGCTTGGTCCTCTATCCCCTGCTCAAAGTCCAGTTGATAGTAGAGGAGCGACTCCTTCCGAGTCTGACTCTTTCCCAGCTCCAAGCGGGTATCAAAAGGTGATAAATGACGAAATTTCGTTGCTTGTTCTGAAAAAACAGACTGAACCAAGCGCAAGGTGTCCTCTCTGTCGACCAGAACAAGGTCCACCTTATCCAGCAGAACTGCCAACTGAGGTAATTGCTCTTGAGGATTTCGTCCGATAAAAAGACTGAGAACCTTGGTGGTTTGGTGAGGCAATCGTTCTAAAAGGAAAGCATTGTGCTGATCACAAGCAGGCAGAAAATAGGTCGCTCCTTCCTCAGGGAGTTGGGCTATTTTCTTCTCAAAAAACTCCGCAATCAAATCTCCCATATCTCGGTAAGACTCTTTTTGGAAACGAAAAGCAAAGATAGGATTGACCTCGATACGGCCCCCATCTTGCAAGTACTCTCTAAACTGCCACAGTCCCTTGGGATTGAGGTAGTCTTGGTAGAGAGCCTGACCCTCTTCGTAGTAAATCACACTGGAAACCAGCCCCCGATCATCCATCAGGTAATTGGCAGACAAGAGCCCATCTTCCTTGAAGTACTGAATCGTACTGATAAAACCTTCTATCCCATGCTCTACCTGGGCATAGGGCTTGCCATCCTTCAGCACCAGAATAGTAAAGGGACTGTAAACAAAGTCGCAATCCTCTTCCCACTCAATATCTCTGAGCTGCAAGACCTGTGGTCGAATCTCATGAAAATCCTGCAATTCATCAAATAAGGAATAAACCGGTGCTTCTAAAATGCCTTGGCGATGGAGAAAATAGCGCAGATGAGGCTGATAGGACAAAAGGAGGACCTGGGCAGGGATCCCTTGGCGTTGCATCAAGCGAATCTGATTAAAGGTGTCATCAAATTCTAGCTTGAAATGAGAAAAATACCAGGGTGTCAAATCAGCATGCCAGGGACGCTCCTTGCCATACCAGGCTGGGATAAAGTAATACATCAAAACCTCCTAGAATAGTGGCCGATACCTTTCATTTAGTCTGAGCGCTTGCAGTTCGTCGTGAATCGTAAAGAGCATGCCACTCAAAATTAAAAAGAGTCCGGGAATCATGCTGACTTTTAACAAACTCTCATCCTTCAAGACAAACAAGATCGGAAGTCCAGCCAAGGTAACGTTAAAGACTGCACCTATCAGAGCAAATCGTAGAACCAAGCGATTGATAAAGCGACTGGTATCCTCACCAGGATAGACCCCGTAGATGTAATCTCCTGATTCCTTCATCCGATCTGCGATCTGTTGACCACTCACATTGACAAAGGCAAAGGCAATGCTAAAGACAAAGAGGATCAGGATATAAGCGTAGATCCACAAGGGTTTCCCCATCGCATACTGCTCCAGTAGGGCAGGGTAGAGCGGATTGCCCTTATCCAGATGTTGAAGCAAGAGCAAGAGATAAGAAGGCAAGCCCATGAGACTCATCACATACATATAAGGCATGCCACCTGCAGGATTGAGCATGATTTCCAGATAGGAATAGCGTTTAAAGCGAGAATGAAGCCCGATTTTATTGATAGGGATGCGGTATCTAGCTCTGTAAAAGAGAACGACTAGATAGGTAAAGAGGACACCTAGCACTACCAACAGGAAAAGCAACCAAGGAGAGATCTTATGAACTTGGACCGATTGGATGATGTCCTGAGGGAGTGAAGCCACCATACTCGCCAATAAAATAACGATTGGGCCTCCAACTCCGATAGACGCATTGATGTCCGACAGCCAAACTAAGAAAAAGGTCCCCGCAATCAAAAGGCTGGTATTGAGGAGAAAGACCAAGAAGGGATTGTAGGTAGCTTGGACAGGAAGGTTTGTAGTCAAGGCCAAGGCCTGAATCAAGGCAATCCCTAACGTCAAGTACATTTTCCGTCTATCCTGGACTTCCGAAGAAACCGAGTTTAAGCCTAGTTTCTTTGAAAAGGAAAACATCTGCCACAGGATCATAGCTGACATCCAAGGTGAAAGCCCAATGGAAAAGAGAGAGAGGCTGCGAAGATTTCCACCAGTCAGGGCTACTGAAAAGTCCAGATAGGCTGCGTTTCCTCCGAGAAAATCCCGACTATTGAGGTCAACAAAAGGAAGAGCCAGACGACTCCCGAGCACATAAATAAAGAGCAAAAACAGGGTGTGCATCCCTTTTTTTACTGCTATCGATGAACGAAATTCTTTCACTAGCTCCTCCTTTTCTTTTTATCTTTCTGTCCTGTCACACGGGGCCAATCCAGCCTTTTTATCTTATCATCTTCAAATCTCTATCTCAGTTTTTGTGAGTTTTCTCGGCCAGATAAGCCTTCAAAGTAGCCACCATTTCTTCTGGTCTTTCTGCTGAGAAAATACCTGCATAGGCACTTTCAGGTAGTTCCCGCGACTGGGTATTGTCAAAAGTCAAGATCGGTTTCTCAAAGCGTGAAATATAGTCATAAACAACACTCAGCTTGTCATCGTGGTTAATATCAAGGTAGACATCTGTCTGCTGGATCAGTTTCTCGACCAAGAGGGGGAAGGTATTGGGATAGAGGGTCACATTTTCAAAACGTGACAAGAGCATGAGTTCAGGTGCCATCGTCGTATAGGCTGCAATGTAGAAATGCACCTCTGGCAAGGCTTGAACCAGATAGTCGATTTTCTCAAGATGCCAGGAGTTGGTCAAATTAACACAAGTCATAGCCGGCTGATAGACTGTGACTGGATAATCAATTCCAGCCTGACGCCATTTTTCAGTAATGGCAGACCACTCCATCAGATGATAGTGCCACCAAATCTCACGCAAACGCCCAACCGAATGAGTGTTCCAAGGTTTGTCTTGAGAAAGGAAATGCAAGATGGCTGGCAGGGGCTCTAGGGGAATCTGGAAGATGAACTCATGTCCATGTGAGGCAGCCCCACTGTCAAAGCCAATCTGGAAATTATAGTTCTGATCCAGAGGAGTGTAGCTGTCATGAAAGAGCATATTGAGGATAGACTGGTCCCCTTCACTGACATGTTGGTGTTCCCGCTCCGTCAGCTCAACTAGCCTTTGTCTCACAGCTTCTGCCCGCCATTTTTTGTTATTGATCAAGAGCACACCTGCATTAAAACCAACCCCAACTCCAAAACAAGATGGTGCAGCAGCCAGGTAGTTTTCTCCCAAGTTCATTTCAAAGAGAGTCGTCAGATCAGCCGTTACTACCAAATCACTGTCCAAGTATAGAACCTTGTCCTCTTCGACAAAATCAGGGATAAAGTAACGGGCAAAGGTCATGTGATTGATATGGGGCAGTTTGTTGCTCCAGTTCATCTGAAACTGGGCGCCAAGCATCTTGACATCCACCAACTCACCGCCCATCTGCTCTACTATCGGTCTGAGAGCACGGAACCATTCCTGGGGAATATCCTGATTAAAGATATAGACCTTGACATGGCTATTATGGTAGCAGAGAGACTTAAGTGCTGTTTCAATCTGGCGAATATAGGCATAATCTCCTGCGAGAACAATTGTTTTTTTCATTTAGTTTCCTTCAGTTCACAACGACTGCTTCTGTGATTCCAAAAGCGTGCGGATAGACTCGATCATTTGATCTACGGCTGCTGGTGAGTAGACATGACTGTAACCACTCAAGTCATGACTAGTGGTCTCAAAAGCAAATATAGGGATTTCTCTTTGCTGCACCTCTTGGATAATGTTTGCAATTTCATCCTCATGATTGATATCCAAGTAAAAGTCAATCTTTTCCAAGACTTTTTTGACATTCATGGGATTAAAGTAAGGATAGAGGCGTACATTCAGATGCGATTGCAAGTTCATGATTTCCGGCGCAAAATTGGTATGAGCTAGGATAGAGAACTCTACATCGGGCAGTTCTTGGATCAGGTGTTCGATTCTCTCTATGTGACACGTATTGGTAAAAATAGCGGTCGCATACTGGGGAGCTTGAACTAAAGATGCCAATCCTTTATGGAAATCACATTTTTTCATGACAATATCAGACCATTCTAGTCCGTAGTAAAACCACCAGTCCTCCCTGAAACGGTTGAGGTTGATTTGGTACCAAGGCTTGTCCCCTGTATAATGGATAATCTGGGCTGTCTTCTCAACAGCAAGAGAATCCCTATACCAAGAATCCATCTGGTAATTTCGCGCCACCGTATCCATACCAACCATAAAATTATAGGTAGCTGGCAGCGATTTCCAACGACCTTCAAAGAGGTGATTTAACACGCCCTGATCGCCAAAAACTTGGTCATGCAGTTGGTCTGTCAAACTCAACAAGTGCTCCGTCACCTTTTCTTGGCGCCAGAGAACGACATTAATCAGTAAGACACCTGCATTAAAAGTGCTAGGAACTAGAGCATCTGCGACAGCAGCTACTGGCCAGTCCTCCATGTCTTCTAAAAAGAGTTGATCTAGGTTTGATCTAACGATAATATCCGAATCCAGATACAAGGCTAGGTCTTCGCTAACAAACCGAGGAATAAAATAACGAAAGAAAGTTGCATAACTTAAGTGAGCTAGTGGTAAACTATATTCTTTCAAACCTTGATGACTAATCTTGACATTGACGATTTTTGAGGCTAGAGGTTCTAAACGTCTCTCCATGAGCTGAAACCATTCTGATGGCAAATCATCATTGAAAACATAAAAAGTCACTGCTCGATTATGGGCACAGATTGACTTGATTGTTGTCTCAATCTTGTCCATATATGCATTATCACCACCGAGTACAATGGCTTTTTGAAGCTCTTTTTTCATTTCGTCCCCTTTTCTTTTTACATTCTTTTGGCTACTTTTCTACTACTATAGTTCTGATTTTTTCGATGATTATCTCACCTTCCTATTATACCTTTTCCCCTAGTTTATTTCAAATTCAAAAGAGAATTTTCCCCTTCTCACATATAGAAAAAACCTTTGAAAAATCATGTTTTCAAAGGTTTTCCATTTTACTATTTATTCATTGATTTTTATATCTTATCAATGACTTTCTTGTTCGTCATTCTGACTCTTCTTGGCAAGAAGACCGATACCTGTCACAGCTGTCAATGCTCCCAACAAAGCAGATGCTACCGAAGTCGACGCTCCTGTATTTGGCAAGGCTTGTTTCGGTTTGCTTGAAGCGGATTGACCTTGGCTTGCAATGTTTGCCATTGAGAGAGAGGTGCTTGTTGAAGTAGATGCCAGAGCACTTGCTGACGCAGTTCTACTAATAGAATCTGAAGTCGAGAGACTAGCGCTAATCGACGCAGACTCGCTCACTGATGTACTTGCTGAGATCGAGGCACTTTCCAATGCTAACTCGTCTGCTAGCATACTTGCAGAAGTTGAAGTACTTGTTGAAGCGGATTGACTCGAACTTGCCAATACAGACTCACTTGTGCTGACTGAGGCTGACTCACTTGCGCTTACAGATGCAGACTGACTTGCACTCAATGATGCTGATTCACTTGCGCTCGCTGAAGCGGATTGGCTCGAACTTGCAGATGCAGACTGACTCGAGCTTACGGACGCGGATTGGCTCGA